>UQWU01000018.1 GCA_900544885.1 uncultured Phascolarctobacterium sp.
GGTTGAAACACACCGCTTTCGCCAACAATACGTTTACCATATTGTGCAGATAAGCTATAGCCACGGCTAGCATAATCACCATCTACGCTTACGCCAGTACCATTATGTACAGTAAATTCGTTTTCTGCACGACCTGCTTTAGCAGTAATATCAATGTAGCTATTATCAGCAAAAGTTTTGCTGCCATAAACACCGATGCTGTAAAGGTTATGATCACCTTCGCCGCCTAACATATAGCTGCCATCGCCATCGCGATAATCAATTGCAGCACCAACATTCCAGCCATTAGCTAATTTTCTATCGTAACCAAATTGAGCTGCTTTGTAATCACTTTCGAAATCAGCACTGCCTTCATATTTAGATTTACCTGCATAGACATTAGCCCAAGCACCTTCTTCAGCACCATTACGTAAAGCACTGCTTCTAGTAAAGCTTTGTGCTGCATTATCACGCCATGCCATCATGGAATCCATCATAGCACTTCTTACGCCTTGCATAATGCTATTTTCGTAATTGCCCCATTGGATATTGTTATCAGGTTTATTCGGTTTGTCCGGTTTATCAGGATTTACAGGAGGATCTACAGGTTTATTAGAGCCTTCTACATAATCACCTTTACCAGTAGTGCTATCAAATTGGATATCACCAACATTCATCGCTGCACTGGAAGAAGTTAAACCATCAGCAATTTGTACTTTACCAGTCAAATTCTTTTCGCCGCTAGTAAATGCTTCATAAGTCAGCTTGCCTGCCAAAGCACTCAATGTAGCTTCAACTTTAGCATTATCTTGCATATCCACACCTTTACTTTGAGTGGACATAATTACATTAGAACCTGCTGCAGCTTTTTTAATAATGGTATCACCAGCTGCATAATCTTCTGCTTTACTGCCATCACC
Source organism: uncultured Phascolarctobacterium sp. (assembly GCA_900544885.1). GTDB lineage: Bacteria > Bacillota > Negativicutes > Acidaminococcales > Acidaminococcaceae > Phascolarctobacterium_A. The sequence goes on from UQWU01000018.1 coordinate 900, forward strand.
TGTATGTTCATACATAATCACAGTATTGCCGCTGTAATTATTAATAGTCAGTTCATGAGCATCTTTTTGCAGAATATAACCAGCATGTTGTGCATCATTGCCGCCAACTAAGTTTTCTACAATACTGCCATTAAAACCAGGTGCCCATGAGCTACCTTGCAATGTAGAACCATAGGATTCATTAGTCCAAGTAGCACCATTGCTCAGATAAATATTAGCTTTGCCATGATAACCATCTTTTTCTTGTTTTTCTGTAAAGCTATCAACAATAACGCCGGTCCAAGAAGAATTTTCTGTGGATAAACCTAAGTTAATAACAGAGTCTTTAGTCGGGTCATTTGAACTTACTGCACCATTAACTACACCGATATTGCCTAAGATAGTCAAATCATTAGAACCTGCTGCAGTTTTTTCAGCATTCATATTAACGTTAATAGTACCGTTTTCTGCTACCAAAGCATAATGCGGACTTACATTATCTTTATTGATGATAATTTTACCGCCGCCATTAATATTAACAGTAGAACCATAAGCATTAGCATGTACTGCAGTACCATCAACAGCCATATCTACATTGCCATTTACATTAATAGTTGAACCTTGTTTAGAATTAAAATCATCAGTTGCATAAAGACCATTTTGATTATAGTAAGCCCAATCACTGCCTTGTGTATTCGGTGTATTATTCTTCAGAGCAAATTCACCTTCGTGTTCACCCTTCATGGTCAAATTGCCATTGATATTTAATTCGCTATTACCAGCTACATAAGCACCAATAATAGTACCTGTACCAGTAGCATTAAGTTTTACATCACCATTAAGGTTCATCACTGCTTTTTTAGCAGTATCGCCATTCAACATATGCAGTGCTTCTGCACGACCGCTCTTATTAGTAGCAGTTACATCTAATAATTTACCTGTATAATCAATTGTTACAGCTTTATTAGTACTGAAAGCAACAACACCACTTCCGCTTATGTCACCACTGCTCTTAATCGCAAGAATTCTACCATCTGCTTTGATAGTTACATCTTTAACAGCATCTACAGCAGCTTTGTTCTTATCGGTAGTAATACTGCTATTGTCCACAAAAGTATAAACATTGTCTTTTAAAACATTACCGTCAATATAAGCTTGGTCTTGTGCAGCATCACCAGTAATAGTTGTAGTAAATTCTTTTTCAATACGAGTGCTTACGTATTCGCCTTTACCAGTAGTAGAGTTAAATTCCATATCGCCGGTTTCTAAAGCAGCAGAAGAACTGGTCAAACCTTCGGCAATTTGTACTTTACCTACCAAGTTAGCTTCTTTATTATTTACAGCACCTTCATAAGTCAATTTACCTGCTAAGACACTCAGAACTTTGTCTACTTCTTTTACATCTTGCATATTGATGTTCTTATTATTTGTAGACAAAGTTACGCCAGAACCTTGAGCTGCAGATTTAATAACGACATCGCCAGCTGCATAATCGCCTGCTTGAGTACCTTTATTATTGTGTTCATAGATAATCAAGGTATTGCCGCTATATTTATCAACACTAATGCCAGCTTTATCTTTTTGGAAAATAACACCAGCATTATCAGCGCTATTGCCACCATTTAAAGAAGTAATATGAGAAATGCCATCATAATGTCCATAATGTCCATTGGACGTAGAAGGCATATTGTCAGGATCTAAACCATCAGTTTTGCCCATTGCTTCGTGTTGCCATAAAGCACCATTTTGCAAAGTCAAATTTAAAGTACCAGCTTGAGAAGCACCGGTATTATCTACTACACCCACCCATTTAGAATTTTGAGTAGCCATGGTCATGTTTACAGTACCATCTTGGAAAAAGAAAGGATTACCTTGACCATCATTTTTCATAATCATCATGTTGCCTTTAATATCAACATCATGTTTCCCGGTATTATTAATGTTTAAAGTGCCACCATAGTTAGCTACAGCATAATAACCAAAATCTTTACTTTCCGGTGTTTCAATACGTACATTACCACCATTTAAATTGATTGTACCATTGCCATCATAGTAGTTATTCAAACTAATGCCGACGCCTTTAACAGCGATATCTACATTACCATTAATATCGATTGTACTACCATGACCCGCACCTAAAGAAATGCCGCTCGGTGCCCATCTAGAACCTGTATAATTGGGGCTACCTACCCAGCCATCAGGACCATAACCACCATGCATATTTTGGGAAGTAACACCCCATGGATTAGCACTATCACTGCTACGCATGGTAACGTCACCATTAATAGTTAAATGTGTTTCGTCGCCATTGCCACGATCTTCAACATCTAAAGAAATACCTTTAGCACTAAAGCTTGTAGAATGAGCTTGGATATTTAAATTGCCGTTAACCACTGTATTACTGCCATTACCTACGCTAAAACCTACAGCAGAACCATTAGAATGTTCAATAGTAGCTTGGGCATTTAAATTTAAAGTACCATTATTTTTTACATTGATAGTGGCATTTTTGTTGCGAAAAATGGCAATCGGAGCAGCACTTGTGTAATCAGTATGATTTAAAGTATCACCATCATTAAAAGTTAAAATTGCATTGCCTTGTTCATCTTTGCTCACAACATCAGTGCCAAAAACGTTGGAGTCAGCTTTGTAATCACCTTGTACAACTTTATTATCATAAGTAGCTGCAGAAGCTTGGGGCATATACATACCAGCCATCAAACCTAAAGTAATAGCTGCAGCTAAACTTTTTTGCATTCTAGAAGTTTTTTTCATAAAATTTAACACGTTAATAACCTTCTTTCACAAGCACCATTAACTATTAATTAAAATTTAAGTTCCATACCAACTACAAAGCTACGTCCAGGCATGGAATACCAGCTGCCAGGTTCACCGCCATGAATAACATTAGTATGTTCAGCATATAATTTATCAAATAAGTTATCTACTTTAGTATAGAAAGTCAGATTGTCAGTAGGTTTATAATTGAGGCTCAAATTAACTACAGCATAATTATCTGCCGGCCAGCCCTGTTTATCTGCATACTTATCATTAACTTTACGCATGAAATAGAAGCCATCTAAACCAGCATTAAATTTCGCATAATCATATTGAATACTAAAAGTAGCCATATCTTTAGGGTAATAACCCATTTCATAGTTATCACCATTAGCATGATAGAACAAATGGGACCAACCTAAAGTAGCACTCCATCTATCGCTCAATTGAGTCATATATTGTGCATTCCAACCACGACTTACGCCATCATCATAGTTTTGGTATTGACCTTCACTATCAAAGCCAATGATTTTATCACTCTTAGTTTCAAACCAGTTAACAGTCAAGATATTGTTGTCATCAAATGTTTTGTTGTAACCAATGCTGGTTGTTCTACCTTCAGCAGGAGATAATTTAGCATTACCCCATTGAGTGTTATACATTTGATCAATACTCGGCAGGATATAGAAATCACTGCGACCAGCATAAATAGTATCCTTATCGGTAATATCCCAACTTAATTTATAGCTCTTAGAAGTATGTGTATCCAGTTCCGGACCTTCGCCTCTTTCAGGCCTATCATAACGAATACCACCGGACAAAGTTACATCAGGAATAATTTCCCAATCATCTTGTACATAGTAAGAATAGTTCTTCATGGTTCTATTCTTTTTAACATTGCTAGCAGCTTGAACGTTATAACCACTGCCTTTAGAATAATCAAAACCAAATACTACTGTATGACGGGAAGTATCTAAAGTAACTTGGTCACTTAAAAAATCATAGGAATAATCAGAGTGATTTTCTAAACCTTCGCTAATCTTATTGTAAAAAGTTTCTACATCATTTTTACGATAAGTCAAAGCGTTAGACCATTTCTCAGAAAATTGAGTGTCATATTTAATGGTCAAATTTTTGCTATCATAAAGACCATCATAATGGTGTGCATCATAAACACCGTCTAAACCACTATATTCAGATTTCAACTTATCATAGCTAATGCTCAATTTATGTTGGTCATTAAAATCGTAAGCTAATTTAATGCCATTACTTTTAGTATTGGTACTACCTTCCCATGTTTTGCCAGCACCATCTTCAATATCACCAACTAAAGTTTTATCATAATAAGTGCTGTAGGAGAATTTACCACGTCGACCTTGATTATGGAATTTATAATTTTCTTTACCAAAGCTACCGCGAGCAATATTAATACTAGCTTGGTTATCATTAATCTTACGAGTAATAATATTGATAACGCCACCTTTAGCACCACTACCATAAACAGTAGCAGCACTACCACGTAATACTTCAATGCGTTCAATATTATCCATATTGCTCATCAAAGCAGTATATGCATAACCACTGCTGCCGGAACCTTGGAAATCGGTTACACGCACACCGTCCACTAAGATAACGATATCCTTACTACCATTAATGCGGATACCGCTAAGGTTAGCATTCATACCATTGGTGCCATAGTTTAAAAATTGTACACCGGGTACAGTTCTTAAAGCTTCATCAACATTTTCCATATGCATATCTTCGATATGTTCACGGGTAACTACGCTGACGTCAGCTTTAGCATCAGTAATAGTGGATGGAATACGACTAGCAGTTACAATCAGCGTATCCAAAGTAAACTCATTTAATTCCGGAGCTTGCTCGGCAGCTAAAGCACTACCGGTAAAACTCATAGCAGCTAAACTAGATAAAACTGCAGCAGTTAATTTCTTTTTAATCATTTCCTCAATCCTCTTATCTTAAATTAATCTTCCCAGATTTTTTTCATCAGTTGCGGATAGTTTTCTAAAAGATGCAATCTTACTTGGTCGATTAAAGCAACAATCAAAGCCGGGTCAAATTTATCATTGCCGGAAGGAACGCTGCAAGTCAAAACCAGATTACCTTCATGATTTACAAAATATTTCAGCATGCTAAAGCGTTCGTTCATTTCATTCAAAAATTCCATGCATTTAGCTTTTTTCTCCGGAGTCAAAGTTACCAGGTGTACTTGAATGAAAGTATAAACACTGTCATTGATAACAACAAACATCGGTAAAGTTTGGCCTTCAATAAGCAGATTGCTTCTAAAGATTTTATTTGTTTCATTAACTTCTAAAAATTGGAAACCATTAACTTTTTCTTGTTCCAGGAAAGCTTTGAAATCTGCAAATTTCTTTGCTACAGCATTTGCTTCAGTAGTTTTTTCAGCTACTTCTTGAGCTGCTGCTTCTTTTACTTCCATTTCTTTGTTTTCAACTTTAGTTTTTGCCATTTGTAAACACTCCTTAAAATTTTTAATAAAAATAATCTTTTTCAACAATCTAATAAATGATTAAACTGTTTGAGGGCAATAAAAAAAAACGTCTAAAAATCACATACCACATAGGCAGCAAAATTTATCCGCATTTCCTGCTAGATAGCAAGCTACCAACACATTCATATAAAATCAAATGGTTATCCCTCAAAATAACTGTTTGTTTATATAGAAGTATGTAGGCGCATACTATCTAAATAATTTATATAATATATTGTCGGTACCCTGGCTTAGTGTCATTGCCTTCTTATCCCTTGGTAGGAGGTGTATGATAAAAAAGCTCTCCTTCACAGTTGCGCTACAGCGTTGAAATCACATCAAACTTACCCGTAAAAACATATCCGAGAATATGTTGCCAATATATTTTTATTTTTTCTCCTCTATTATTAGCTCTCTTATTTATTTCTCTTTATTTTCTTATTGATATCTTTTATTATTAATAGTATAGTGTCTACAAAAAAAAAAGTCAAGTAAAAGTGTATCTTTTGTGAACTTTTTCTTTAATATTTTTATATTTATTTAACATATTAATACTATTGAAATTTTGACTTTTTGAGTTACTTATCCTATAATTAATCTATAAGCAATATTATTGCAAAAATTTAAATTAAAAATCTTCTATCGAGGTGATATCGATGAACAAAAAAATTATTTTTTCTACATTTCTCTTGACATTTTTATTTGTTCAAGCTGCTTTTGCCGAAAATATTACTTTAACTAAAAACGAAGTCCTTATACCTCAAGGATGGAGTGTAGCTGATGATGACTTAAAATTTAAGAAAAATACTATAGCAGAACTTAATCACCAAGGTGAATTAATTACAGGTACACTTAATCAAAATACTTATCTTCGTCCCACAGGTTGGAAAAACCTGATTAACGATTATGCTTATTTAGAAACCAACAATGTCTTCTTCCCTAGATTTTTCCGGCCTATTAATATCCGTAACGGGTTTGCTGTTCCCACATACGGTCACGTACGTTATAAAGATAACACCCAAGTAACCTTTGCTCCTGACGGCACTGTTTTAAGCGGTACTATCAGCGAAAAGGTAAGCCTGAAACTACAACAAAAAAGCTATGGTTTTGTTGATTTTAAATCTGATACCGAACTTGCTTTTTATCCCAACGGTCAAATTAAGAGCGGTACACTTGCAACAGATACTAAATTACGTCCCTTGGGCTGGAAACATATCCAAGGAACAAAAACGCTTCCTGGCTTTTTAGAATTTAAAAGCGGTACAAAAATAGAATTTGATCATGATGGTTACGTGATTAGCGGCACACTTAAAGAAAATGCTTCTTGGCAAGCTACTAGCGGAGAAACAATATATTTACCCGCTAAAAAGACAATTCACTTTATGGGGGAAGAAATAAATATTTACGAAGAAAAAATGTAAATAGAAAAATAAAAAGGCTAGAACCAATTCGTTTCAGAAAAAGTTCTAGCCTTTATTTTTTTTCTAAATTTTTAGTGAGTACCTTCTACAACAGTAATGCCTGCTGCTTCCAATTCCGCTTTAATTCTTTTGATTGTAGGACAAAGATGTTTTTCACCATTTTCATCTTTTTTGCGGGTACAATTACTTAAATGCACTACATCGACACCTATAGCCTGCATTTTGGCGATTTTTTTATTGATGCCTTCTTGATTTTCCAGCATAGATGCTCCACAACCATTGCAAGTCCATACTGACATTAAACGCATTTCTTCATCACCATATTGTTCAAAAGTTTTTTCTCTGTCATAAAAAGCATTAATACAGCTAACACCTGCACAAGCAGCAGATTTTTTCAGGCAACGCAAAATAGCAATTTTTTTCATTAAAGAATTCCTCCAAAGTATGTTTTTTATATCATATCACATTTTAAAATTAATTAAAACCGTGCTATAAACGCCTTTTGCATTATACAAAACTATTTTACCTTGACACTGTTCACCTTGTAGCAATTTGTCTTTAGGAAGTACAAATTCCACACTCAAAGGAATGGTATTTTTATAAGTAGCAACAGGTTTATCTGCTTGTAATTCATGCCAAATTCCTTTTTTACTTCCTTGAGATACAAACATTTTTACTCCTTCAGTTCGACAATACAAAGGCTCATTTTTGCTAGCTCCACGTAACCGCAAATACAAAGTATATTTTTCTGGTTGTAGATATCTTTTTAAAATCCCCTCTTTTGACAAATCAACATTATATTCTACTGTTTGTTGTGGAACTAATTTCAACTTTACAAATTCTTTATCATATTCATTCTCTTCCCGAAATACCATCAAGCCAAACATGATTCCTATCATTGCTAAAAATAAACCGATTTTTTTCCAGAACTCATTATGCATTTCCAAATATTCTCACCTTTGCTTTTTTATAAAGTACTTTTCCTGCTAAAATTATCAACAAAAATAGACCGGGAGTACAATTAAATGTACAACTGCCGCAACTACCATTACAACCAGAACTGCCATAAATAGTTGCTAAAGGCATTCCCATACTCAAAAGAAAGGTAATAATCTTATTTTTCATGTTTGCTTCTCCCATAATAAATAGCTTGTACGGGGCAGACATGCTCACATACACCACAAATAATACAATTATGCTTGCAAATTTCAGCTTTCTTTTCCTTCATTCGTACTGCCTCCATGGGACATTTTTTTACGCACTTACCACACCCAATACATTGATTATGATTAACCTGCATTTTATAGGTAAACGGCAATTTGCTGCCTAAAAAATATACTAAATTCTGCATTGCACCAACAGGACATAAAAAATTACAGAAACCACGTCCACCTTTAGTAAATATACCTAGTACTACTAACCACAATAATAAAGTTAATAACATACTACTGGTAAACGAAATAAAATATCCTCGTGCAGCATAATTGACTAATAAATCAAAAACATAAAAATTACAATAAGCACAAGCTAAAATACCATCAAAAAATGGTACAATTAAAAATCCAGCCAGCATACCATAACGTAGCGGTACAATATCCGTGTATTTGCTCCAACTTATTTTCAATTTATCCGGACATAATTTGCTGAGATATTCTGTAAAAGCACCTGCCGGACATAACTTTCCACAAAAAACAGGACCAAAGAAAAAAGCCGATATTAAAACAATCAGCATACAAATTATCGTCAACAACGAATATTGAAACAACCTGCCATCTAAAATATGCTCTAAAGGTATACGTACACAAAAGCTGTGAATGCTATGGTCATAACTTTTACCCGTCATTAAATAATAAATTCCTTTTTGAAAAAAAGCAAAAGGTGCATAAAATAGGCCAAAGCCCAAGAGATAACCTAAAATTCTTTTAATATTAAACTTCATAAATTCACCTTCAAAAAAATAGGGATAGAGAAAACCTCTCCATCCCCATTTTATGCAATTATCGGCCATTAGGCAAGTTTTTATTGTGAAATATTCGCAACAAATTATTATAATTAGTTAGTTATTTAGAAGCTGTAACGTAAGCCTAAATTATATGTTCTGCCAGAAGTTGCTTCGCTGCAATAAAACTCTCTATCGAACAAATTAGTAATGCCTAATTGCAAAGTAGCACCTTTAAACAACTTATAGTTTACAGCAGTATTAACAATGAAGAAAGCATCCTCAGCACCATATTCACCGGACGGATCATCAGGTCTTTGACGTGCACTTACATATTGACAATCTAATAAAGCATTCCATTTATCTTTATTATATTCTAAACCCGCATGGAGTAAATGTTTAGGAATTTCCCAATTATTTCTATCACTGTCACCATCTTCAATAGTGCCACGTTGCCAAGAATAGTTCAAATAACTGCTGAAATTATCATCAAATTTATGATTTACTTCAAATTCCACACCTTTACGTTTTTCAGAATCGAAGTTCATATATTTCTTAACTTTTTTACCTTCATAAGATTCTCCAGGAACATAGTCAGCAGCAATCTTATCCTTGGTTTTTACATGATATAAAGTTAAGCCAATATCAGTTTTATCATTCATATGCTTCTTGATACCTAATTCCAAAGTATCGGAGCTTTCTGGATCTAAATCAGGATTCGGCAAATACCAATATCTTGAATATTCAGAGAAACGATAAATTTGATACATGGGTGGCGGATTGAAGGAATGACCGTAAGAAACATAAACATTAGTATCGTCGGCAATTTTATAATCAAAAGCTAATTTCGGACTTAGTTCATTATAGCTTTGAGAAGATGAAGTCTTGTTATAATTATCATCAGTATTCCAGAAAGAACCACCACATTTTTTATAATGGTCTAAACGTAAGCCCATATACATAGTCAGAGGCTCACTAATTTTTACTTCATCCTGTACAAATAGTGCCATATTTTTAACTTTGCCGGAATCTTGTGCATAATGGTCGATAACACTGCCTTCATCATGCCAATTACTCAAAGTATAACGATCTTGCACCATTTCTTCTTGTTTGAAGTTACCACCTAAAACAATGGTATGATTACCAACATTTTCCCAAGCTTTTTCAAATTCGTAACTATACACTTTACCCGGATGATGGCTATATGAACCTTTTCCGTCCCAGTCTACGCCATTATAATCGCTAGGTACACTTGCACTAGTAAAACCATCTTTTTTAGTATCTACTAAACCAGCAGAAACAGTAAATTTGTTTTCTTCATCATGATAAACCAAAGAATGAGTATCACGTTCCAAAACATTATTATAACCATAGAAACTGCTAGGCTTTAATGTAACAACATCACCATTCTGTGTAGTAACGCTACCAGTATAAACAGGTTTACCATTTGCATCTTTAACATAACTTTGACCATTGCCATAAGCAAAATTAGTATCTGTTTTATTATAAGTATATTTCAAAGATTTGCTATCATCAAAATTATATTTAATATTGGCATTATAATTTTTATGATTATAATTACGTTCGCCGCGACTACCGATAACATAAGAACCATCGCTTAATTGCGGTAGATTTGCTTGATATTTGCCTTCCCCAGCTTTACCAGAAGCAGTTCTATATTCACCATAATAACCATCAGCTTTACGATTTTCATAACCTAAACCAAAAGACCATTTATCGTTTACTTTAGAATTTACCTGAATAGATTTTTTCCAAGTATTGTTACTACCATAAGAAACTACAGCATCTATTTTAGTACCTTCTTTGGCTTCTTTTGTGATAACATTGATAACGCCGCCAACAGCATGGCCACCATAAATAGAAGAGGCAGCACCACGCAAAACCTCAATGCGTTCAATGTTTTCCACAGGAATAGTATTTAAATTAGCAGTACCATTATAGGTAGTATTCATTTGCTGACCATCAACTAACAACAAAATATCTGTTGAGCCAAAACCACGCAATTCAATACCACTTTGGGCTGCCTGATCCATATATACACCTGGTAAATGTTGTAGAGCTTCCTGCATAGAAGTAACATTACGTTGCTCGATTTCTTTTGCTGTAATTACACTTACACTGGCCGGAACTTCTTGTAAATCTTTCAAAGTTCTAGTAGCAGTTACTACCATAGTATCTAAATCAAATTCTGCTAACTCCTCAGCAAAGGCACTATTACTGCCCAGCATGATAGAAGCTGTTACTAAAGTACTTAAAAGCATACTTTTTTGGGCTGATAATTTCATTTTGTCATATCCCCGCTTTCTTTGTATCAATTCCAAAAATACATATCATTTTATTTTAAATTAATTCTTAATATGTATTCTTATTTATATGATATAATAAACTGTAGAGTAAGTAGACAGTCAAGGAGTTAGCAAGAAATTATGAAAAAATCATTAAAAAACTACTTTACCACTGGCGAATTAGCCCAATGCTGCAATATTCTACGCAAGACATTATTATTTTACGATAAAAAAGGTTTAATTATCCCCGAGTGTATTTTAGAAAATGGCTATCGTTACTATAAACGCACGCAACTATTTCTTTTGGAATTAATTATAACCTTACGTAAATTAGAAGTTCCCGTATGCTCTATTAAGGATTATCTAGAACATCGTTCTCTCAATAATTATGAACAAATGCTACAAGAACGCCAATGGTATTATCAAAAAGAAATCGAACGTATGCAAATAATGAATAATGCACTTATTGCGTATCTTCAAAGTTTACAAACATTGAAGAATATCACTTTCGACACTATTACTACTAACAATTGTCCAGAATACTATCTTGTAACTACAAAAGGTGTCCGTGGCCACGAAGATTTTAAAAAACGCTCGGAATACACAGCAGCTTTGTTTGCCAAGATGCAAGAAAAAGTTCCTTTCAAGCATCATTTTTTTGGTTATATTGTCGATAAACAAGCCTTGCGACAAGACAAAAAATTTTATAGCAAAGAATACTTTTATCCTGTTGCAGACTTACTAGATAATGCTGTCTGCCAAATACGCCCTGCCGGCACCTATCTGACAATGCATTTTCGTGGCACTTATATGCATAATAGTCAGCAAGCACTACAAAAGTTAGCAGAATATTGCCTAAAACACCAACTTACACCACTTTCTGATATTTATGTCACCAGTCTTTTGAATTACTGGACTACACAAGAAACACAGGATTACGCTTATAAAATTGAAGTACGGATAAAATAAAAAGCACCGACTTTATCTTAATCTAAATAAAGTCGGTGTTATTCATTTTAATAATTTTTAGAAACTATAACGTAAGCCTACATTATATGTTCTACCGGCAGTTGCCTCATGACAATAGAATTCTCTATCTAAAATATTATTAATACCAAATTGTAAAGTAGCCTTATCATTTAATTTATAATTTACAACTGTATTAACAACAAAGAAAGCATCCTCTGCACCATATTCATTAGCTGTAGAATCAGGTTTTTGACGAGCACTTACATATTGGCAATCTAACATTGCATTCCATCTATCATAATTATATGCTAAACCAGCATGTAATAAATGCTTAGGAATTTCATAATCATTTTTCTCATTGCCATTGGTTTTCAATACACCATGCTGCCAAGAATAGTTTAAATAGCTGCTAAATTTATCATCAAATTGATGATTTACTTCCAATTCTACACCTTGACGTGTTTCGGAATCGAAGTTCATATATTTTTTTACATCCTTACCTTCATGGGTTTCACCTGGAACAAATTCTGCGGCAATTTTATCATCAGTTTTCACATGATACAAAGTTAAGCCGATATTAGTTTTATCATTCAAGCGTTTTTTCATACCAATTTCAAAAGTATCGGATGTTTCCGGGTCTAATTCCGGATTGGGCAGATACCAGTATTTAGAGTATTCGTAGAAACGATAAATTTCATACATAGGTGGCGGATTAAAGGAATGACCATAAGAAACGTAAAAATTAGTATCACAATCCTGTTGGTAAGAAAACGCTACCTTAGGACTTAATTCATTATAAGTTTCAGAAGCAGAGGTATTATGGAAATCGCTGTTAGTATTCCAGAAATCGCCGTCACCTTTTTTGTAATGATCCAGACGTAATCCCAAATACATAGTCAAAGGTTCACTTAATTGTACCTCATCCTGTACAAACAAAGCCATATTCTGTACCTTGCCATAATCTTGTGCAAATTGGTTAACAATAGAACCATTATCATGCCAATTTCTCAGATTATATCTTTTCTGAGTCATTTCTTCCTGTTTGAAATTACCACCTAAAACAATTGTATGCTTACCAACATTTTCCCAAGCTTTTTCAAACTCATAGCTATATACCTTCCCTGGATGATGGCTATAGGTTCCTGCACCATGCCAATCAATATCAGTATAATCTTTAGGTACGGCAGGACTAGTATAACCATCCTTTTTAGTATCAACATAACCTGCAGCCAAAGTAAATTTATTATCTTCATCACGGTAAACAAGAGAATGAGTGTCACGCTCTAAAACATTATCGTGACCATAGAAACCGCTAGCTTTAATAGTGATGACATCACCATTCTGTGTAGTAACATTACCACTATAAACAGGCTTGCCATTGGCGTCTTTAATCATGCTTTGCGGATTAGCATAAGAAAATTCACTTTTAGTTTTATTGTAAGTATATTTCAAGGATTTGCTATCATCAAAGTTATATTTAATATGGGCATTATAGTTCTCATGCTCCCAATCACGTTCACCTTGGCTGCCATAAATATAAGAACCATCACTTAATTGCGGCAGATTAGCTTGATATTGTCCCTGTGGAGCTTTTTTATTCGGCTTTTCACTCTTATAATTGCCATAATATCCATCAGCCTTGCGATTTTCATAACCTAAGCCAAAAGACCATTTATCATTTACTTTAGAATTTACCTGCAACGATTTTTTCCAAGTATTATTACTACCATAGGAAACTACCGTATCGATTTTAGTCCCTTCTTTAGCTTCTTTAGTAATGATATTAATAACACCACCTACAGCATGACCACCATAAAGAGAAGAAGCAGCACCACGCAGTACCTCAATACGTTCCACACTTTCTACAGGCAGATTATTAATATTTACTTCACCATTATAAGCAGTATTCATCTGTTGACCATCAACTAAAATCAAAACATTTTCAGAACCAAATCCACGCAGCTGAATGCCGGTTTCTGCTGCCTGATTCATATATATACCAGGCATTTGCTGTAAAGCCTCTTTAACAGAAGTTACATTATGTTCTGCAATATCCTTGGCAGTAACAACACTAACGCTAGCAGGAACCTTTTTGATTTCAGTTAAAGTTCTAGTCGCAGTTACTACCATAGTATCTAAATTATATTCAGCTAATTCTTCAGCATAACAGTATTGATTACCTAAGAAAAAAATTGAACATGTTACCATTGCATTCAAAAGCATTCTTTTTTTGTATGATAATTGCATTTGTACTTATTCTCACTTTCTTTTAACTTTATGAGGTAAAGCATAGCTTTTTTTACTTCATATATATTATTAATATTCACTTTAAGATTTCTATGCTATAATAGCTTGTAGAGGTACTAGACAGTCAAGGAGTTTTTAGCAAATCATGAAAAAATCATTTAAAAATTACTTTACAACGGGCGAATTGTCTAAATGCTGTCAAATTCTACGCAAAACACTACTGTATTACGATAAGGAAAATCTTATTAGTCCAGCAGTGATTTTAGAAAATGGTTATCGCTATTATAACCGAGCACAATTATTCATGTTGGAATTGATTATCACCTTACGTCAATTGAAAGTACCCATGTGCTCTATCAAAGATTATTTAGAACATCGTTCTCTGCACAACTACAAGCAATTATTACAGGAGCGTCAATGGCACTGCCAACAAGAAATTTTGCACTTACAGCAAATTAATTTCGCATTAGAAAAATATTTAGAGGAATTAAATAAATTAGAAACTATTCCCTATGGTCAAATTAGAGAAATCAACTGCCCGGAACAATATCTGGTAGTCAGCAAAGGTGCTAAAGCCAAAGATAACTTTAAAACCAGAACAGCGCAAACAGCATATTTATTTTCTAAGCTCCGCAAAGAGCTTCCGTTTAAACAACATTACTATGGTTATATTTTCGATAAAAAAACGCTTTCTGAAGGCAAAAAACATTATAGTAAAGAGTATTTTTACCCCATTTCTCATCCTTTAGATAATATCATTTGCCAATTACGCCCTGCAGGTGTTTATCTGACCATGTATTTCAAGGGCACCTATATGCATAACAGTTATCAGGCTTTGACTAAGCTAGCAGCCTACTGCCAAGAAAAACACCTTAAGCCCATTTCTGATATTTATGTCACCAGTCTTCTAAATTATTGGACCACCGAGAACAATCAAGATTACGCTTATAAAATTGAAGTACGTATTAAATGAAAAGAATACAGGACTAAATACAGTCTTGTAAAAAATGCATTTAAAATTTAAAATTTATTTTATATATAAGAAATAAGGCTTGAATTTGAGTTTTTTCTCAAATTCAAGCTTTGTTTTACTTTCTGAAACTACTATTGTTCCAGCCTCTGCTTCATTTTATTTTCGCAGTAATTATTTTTTATCGTTTAAAATAACAGCATCATCATTTAGCATGGTTTTTTGTTGACCATTTTCATCTAAACGATATAAACGCAAGCGTTCAATATCAGCCATTTCTACCGGCAAACCTAAATTGTATTGTTCATTTAGGCAATTAAGTAAATCAACCGCCTTCATACTACCAGTAAGAGTAATTTTGCTATCGAAATTGAAAACAGTTTTATTATTTTCTAAAACAACTTCAATATGCGGCACAAAGAATTTAGCATCAATTTCTTTAAATTTAGCTTTTTTCTTCGGTGCTTCTTTTTTAAAGATAATACTCTCAGCTGCATTATAAGTAGCTACTGCTTCGCTAATATCTTGTGCAAAAGGAACTGTTACACGGTAACCAGCTCCTGCTGCCTGACTCATCAAAGCTGCATGACGTGTTTCTACTGCATCCGCTGCCAAAACACGAATACCACGCGGCAAAGCAGCATTTAATGCTTTTGCTGCCGGCTCTACCTCCATCGGTTCAGCTAATTCAATTTCTACAAATTCAGTATAACTGACAACACCTACACCCAAGGCAGAAGCCAGACTGAATTTCAAGTGCGGATTGAAGCCTTCAGAATAAGCTGCAGGCAATTTAGCACGTCTGATGGCACGACCAATAGTACGTACATATTCCAAGTGAGAGATAAAACGAATATCACGGTCTTTAGTAATCTGCATACGTAATTTCATTAAGCGTTTACCTCCCCTTTATAATCAATAATATTTACACCAAGCTTTTGGCAGACACCGCAGCCAGTACAGCTACTACGACGGCAGTCACGGGTCAGCTGTTGTGCAAAAGCTTTCTGCCATTCATTCCACAAGAAACGACGAGATACGCCAGGAGAAATATGTTCCCACGGGAAAACTTCATCTTGACCACGGTCACGGGCAGCGTAGAAATCTTTATTGATACCAGCTTCATCGAATGCTTCTAACCAACGTTCAAAAGAGAAGCAATCGCTCCAACCATCAAAACGGGCACCTTTTTGCCAAGCCAACAATAAAGCTTTGCCAATACGGCGATCACCACGGGCAAAAACAGCCTCGATAATGCCAGTCTTACCATCATGATAATTCAAAGTAATATTTTTATGCTTCTTAACCTCGTCCTTCAACATGAATTGTTTACGACGAATAGTTTCCAAATCATTTTGTGCAAACCATTGGAAAGCAGTATACGGTTTCGGTACAAAGGAAGAAGCACTAATGGTAACCTTACAACCTTTTTTACCAGTAACTTGATAATATTTATATTGTACCTTACGTGCTAAATCAGCAATAGCTAAAACGTCTTCATCAGTTTCGTAAGGAAGACCAATCATAAAATATAATTTAACACTGTTCCAACCGGATTCAAAAGCAGCACCAACTGCATTCATCAAATCCTCTTCAGTAACACCTTTATTAATAACATCACGCATCTTTTGACTGCCTGCTTCAGGAGCAAAAGTCAGACCGCTTTTACGTACTGCCTGAATTTCTTTAGCAATAGCGACACAGAAGCTGTCGATACGCAAAGAAGGCAAGGAAACGCTCACACGCTCATCCTTAAATTCGCCAATCATATCATGTACCATAGGTGCTAAGCAGGAATAATCAGCACTGGATAAGGATACTAAAGAAATTTCATTATAACCAGTATTATCGACAAGTTTTCGTGCTAAATCTTTTAATACCTCTGGCTTACGTTCACGTACCGGACGATACACCATACCTGCATGACAGAAACGACAGCCACGACTACAACCACGGAATACCTCTAACATAATACGGTCATGAACAATTTCGCCAAACGGTACAATGGGAGAAGTCGGGAAATCGATACTGTTCATATCTTGAACAACACGTTTATAAACAGTAGCAGGAGCATCTTCTTGTAATACACGCATACCATTCAAAGTACCATCTTCGTTATATTCGGCTTTATAAAAGGACGGTACATAAATACCAGCGATTTTAACTGCTTCATGTAAAAAGCCTTGGCGTCCACCTGGTTTACCTGCTTTTTTCCAAGCATTATAGCAACGAACAACTTCAGGTAAGGCTTCTTCACCTTCACCAATAATTGCCAAATCGAAGAAATCAGCTAAAGGTTCCGGATTATAAACGCAGGGACCACCGACAATAACAAACGGTTCATCTTCACCACGCTCTTTGCTCAATAAAGATACACCGCCCAAGTCCAGCATATTTAAAATATTTGTATAACTAAGTTCATATTGAAGTGTAAAACCTATTAAATCACATTCACGCAAAGCTTTTTTATTTTCCAAAGTACACAAAGCGATGTGACGTTCACGCATCTTTGCTTCTAAATCAATCCATGGTGCATAAACACGTTCTGCTTGAATACCTTGTTCTTTATTTAATAAGTGGTAGAGAATTTTGAAACCTAAATAACTCATACCTACTTCATATACATCAGGAAATGCCAATGCAATAGTAGTTTCTACTTCATCAGCAGGTTTTACGATGCTATTAAATTCGCCACCTGTATAACGAGCAGGTTTTTGGACGCTGCTTAAAATATCAATAGTTAACTCTTTCTCCATACTGTCTTTCCTACTCCTCCTCAGAACCTCAAATCTTGTTTACGTAATTTAATATTTAATAAAATTGCTATTAACAGCAAATTCGTCGTTAACGAGCTTACACCATAGCTTAAAAACGGCAAGGGTACACCGGTTACCGGCATAATACCTGCAGTCATACCGATGTTAACCAAAATATGGAACATAAACATACTAGTAACACCAACTGCTAAAAGCGTACCAAAATCATCATCTGCATCAATGGCAATGGCAATACCACGCCAAATGATAATCATATATAAGCAAATAATGAAAACTGTACCGATAAAGCCGAATTCTTCACCAGCTACGGCAAAAATAAAGTCCGTATGGTTTTCCGGCAAAAAGTTCAACTGACTTTGAGTACCAGCTAACCAGCCTTTACCTAAAAATCCACCACTGCCAATGGCAATTTTCGACTGAATGACATGATAACCACTACCAAACGGATCAAGTTCGGGGTTTAAAAATACCTTGATACGTTTTTGTTGATATTCTTTTAAAATCATCCAAAACGCAGGTAGCAAAGCAATAAAAGCTATACCTAACCGAAAAAACCATTTATATTTAAAGCCACTGACAAAAATCATGCCAATCAAAATAGCAATAAATGTTAAAGATGTACCTAAGTCAGGCTGACGCATAACTAAAATAAACGGTACAAAAATATAAGCAAACACTAGTAGATAATCCTTGAATGTTTCTAACCATTCTATACGCTTATCCATAAAGCTCGCCAAGCATATAATCAAAAATACCTTAGCAAATTCACTAGGTTGAAATGATAAAGAACCAATCTGAATCCAGCGTTGAGCACCTAACTGGCTATGACCGAACAGCATAACCGAAATCAGCAAAATAATATTAAAAATATAAAGCTTTGTAGCATAATTTTTTAATATACGATAATCAAAAGCCATAGAACATGTTACTAAAAAAATGCCGAAAACCATGAACATACTTTGACGTTGCACATGCCAGGCTTTACCTGTACTTACGGCAAAAGAATGAGTAGCACTGTCTATCAGTAATAATCCGCAAGCCATTAATGCTAAAACAGCACCAATCAGCCACCAGTCAAGATTACGCAGAATACGTTTAAAATCCACAATACCACTCCTTTCCTAATTAGCAGCAGTCTGCTTTTCTTCTTTTTTATCCTCAGGTTTCGGCATCCAACCGCGCTCCTGGAAAAATTCCTCAAAAGCCTTATAAACGATAGGACCTGCTGCAGTAGAGCCAAAGCCGCCCTGCTCAACAATACAAACCACGACAAGTTCAGGATCATCTACAGGACCATAAGCTACAAACAAACCATGATCACGACCATGAGAGTTTTCGGCAGTACCTGTTTTACCTGCAATAGGTTTAGGCAGCTGACTGAAGTAAGATGCAGTACCACCCTCCTGAGTAGTAGCACTCATGCCCATGCGCATATAATCAATAGTCTGCTGTGATACATCGATATGCTTACCCGGCTGACGCTGCGGTTTTTCAAAAACACTGCCATCAGGATTATTAATGCTATCTACAAGATACGGTTGGTACTTCGTACCGCCATTAGCAACAATGCTTAACATAACTGCTAACTGAATCGGTGTTGTCAAGTTAAATCCCTGACCAATTGCTGCGTTAAAAGTATCACCTAAACGCCAGCCTTCATTCCAGATTTCTTTTTTTACCTGCTTAGACGCTACTAAACCCTTACTTTCGCCTAATAAATCTATACCTGTACGTTCGCCGAAGCCATAAATTCGAGCATATTTAGCAATATTATCAATGCCGACACGATAGCCCAGCTCATAGAAATAAACGTTATCAGACATTGCCAAAGCCTTGACGAAAGTCAGCCAACCTAAAACTTCACCACCGGCGTTACTCATTGTCGGAACTAATGGATGGAAGCCACCATCATAAATAGGTTCATTTAAGCCGACCTTCTTTAATTCAAACGCAGCACTACCGGTAACAATTTTAAAAGTAGAACCTGGCGGATATTCACCACTAATAACCTTATTGTTCATCGGATAGCTGGTATCATTATTGATAACAGCCCAATCTTTAGAAGAAATACCGTTAACAAAAAGATTCGGATCATAACCAGGACGGCTGACCATAGCACGAACAGCACCATTACGCGGATCTAAAGCAACTACTGCTGCCGCACGAGCTCCTGGAGCAATACCACTACTACGCAGATAAGCAAGATGCTTATCAATAAATTCTTCTAAAGATTTTTGTAGCTTATAATCAATAGTCAGCTGCAGATTTTTACCAGGAGTAGGCTCTACTGTATCAAAGTGCTTAACTACGTTACCACTTACATCAACCTCTTCCATGAAGGCACCGTCAACGCCGCGGAGATATTTATCATAACTCTTTTCCAAGCCTGCTTTACCGACGATACTACCCTGAGTGACACCTTGAAATAAGCCCTGTTCAATTTCATAAGCACTTACTTCACCAACATAACCTAAAGCATGAACAGCTAATTCATGGTACGGATAAGTACGAATAGGCTGCACTGACAAAATAACCTCCGGCATATAACGACGCTGTTCTTCAATGCGAGTCACAAGCTCAGGGGAAAGGTTATTTTTCAACATAATAGGTTCATAAAACTGTTCACTAGCTTTAATTTTTGCATTGATTTCCGACAACGGCATATTTAAAAGCTCACTTAAACGCTGCAATGTTTCAGGTTTATAGCTGGATTGCTTTTGCAGTACTACAGCATAACCCGGCAAATTATTCACCAGCTCCTGACCCTTGTAATCATAAATAATACCACGCGGAGCAATTATTTTAGACTGACGTAGACGGTTACCATCAGATTGCTTAGCATAATAATCGCCACGTAATAACTGTAAATATGCCATACGTCCGATTAAAATAACAAATAAAATTAAACAGATTCCCAGCATTGCATGTAAACGTCCTAATTGATGTTTTAGCATAAATTACGTCAGCCTCCTTTCTTTTTGCTCCATTAAAGATAAAATTTTTCCACTATAATAAATCTGTATCATTTCACAGAATCCTTTTAATAGGAAATATCTTCTTTGCGAATCCAATAATAAATTTGTTTAACCAAAATCATTATAGGAATTACTAACAAAGTATTGCCAACAATATAACCTAAGGTCTCCCATAAAAAAGTACCTATAATATTCCAATGACCGCCACTACGAATAAGTTCTACTAATAAAAAGACCATACGTAATATAAAGCTGATTAAAACAATACTACAAAGATGGTAAGTTATATTTTCTTTAAAAACTTTTTCTTTTGTCAATCCGACTACCAAACCAATCAAGGTACGGCTCAACATATGGAAACCAAAAACATTTACAGTCAAGGCATCCTGAAAAAAGCCTACACCTAAGCCCATAATTGCGCCTGCAACCTCACCACGCAACATGGAATACGCATACAAAGCCACTAATAGCAGGTCAAAGCTAATCCATCCTGTCCAAAAGACAGTAATAACACCCTGTAAAAGCATTAAAAGCACAAACAGGACGGGCCAAATCAGTCTCCTCATTTTGCCTGTCCTCCTTGTACTAAATCAATTTTCGGTTGAGGCGTAAAGCCGGTGATAACTAAAACATGTTCTACATCAGCAACATCAGCAGTTGCTAAAACGTCTGCCTCCTGAAGCAGACCTACAGTATCCATTTTGGTAGACTTTACAGTACCGATAAGAATATCTGCTGGATGCGTACCGCTATAACCACTGGTAACAATAACATCACCTTGACGAATACTTGCTTCACGTACAATATGCTCCATCAACAGCATATCATTATTAACTGCTTTACCGCCGACAACACCTACTGCACGAGAATCAGCACGTAGAACGCGAGCACCGATTTTGCAACGAGGCGAAGTAATCAACAATACACGGGCATAATCACCATAAACCTCGTCAATAATACCTATTAAACCGTTATTGACTACAGCCATTTCACGTTTTAGCCCTTTGTCGGTACCTGCATCGATATAAATGCAATCACGCACATCACCAAAGTTACGAGCAATAACCTTAGCAGCAACTACAGTCTGAGATTTATGTTGCTCCTTATAATCCAATAAACCTCTTAATTGCTTATTTTCTGCAAAAATAGAAGCCATCTGAATATTGGCATTACGCAGCTCTTCATTATCTCTTTTTAATTCTTCATTTTCACTTTGCAATACTGTCAGTGATTTCCAAAAGCCACGTATTCCGTCACTGGTATTGCCGATAGCAGTTAAACCATTTTCTACCGGCAACATTACTGCAGCCACTCCTTTGTTAACTAAGGGGAAACGGCTTTTACCTGCTATGGCCATAGCCAGCATGGAAAGTAAAATCAATACAAACAGTACGCACAGCATTACCTTCTTACTCATGCTGTATCCTACCTCTATTACTTAGAAGTCATGAAGCCTTTACGATAAATATCAATATTTTCTACCGCAATACCGGTACCTAAAGCTACACAGTTCAGTGCTTCTTCAGAAACGAAAACAGGCATACAAGTTTCACGGGAAATCAAGCGATCCAGATTTCTCAGCATGGAGCTGCCGCCGGTCATAATAATACCACGGTCCATAATATCTGCACTCAGTTCAGGTGGAGTACGTTCCAAAGTATTACGTACAGCATCAACAATCATACTTACAGGTTCATTAACTGCTTCACAAACATGATTAGCATTAACCTCGATATTCTTCGGCAAACCACTTAATAAGTCACGGCCACGTACTTCCATTACATCAGGATTATCTACCGGCATGGCAGTACCGATATCAATTTTAATATTTTCTGCAGTACGTTCACCAATCAGCATATTAAAGGTTTTGCGGATATAACGAACAATAGCACTGTCAATAGCGTCACCACCGCAACGTACACTCTTGCTTACAACGATACCACCTAAAGAAATAACTGCTACTTCACAGGTACCGCCACCGATATCAACAACCATGCTACCAGTTGCTTCTTGTACAGGCATACCTGCACCGATTGCTGCTGCCATAGGTTCTTCAATCAGATAAGCTTCACGTGCACCTGCTTCGATAGTCGCATCGATTACAGCACGCTTCTCTACTTCAGTAACACCGGAAGGTACACCTACCAGAATACGCGGTCTTACAAAAGTACGATTGCCCATAGCTTGTTTAATAAAATATTTCAACATGGATTGAGTAATTTCATAATCTGCAATAACACCGTCTTTCATCGGACGAATAGCAACAATGTTACCTGGAGTACGACCAATCATGCGCTTTGCTTCAGCACCGATAGCCAATACTTCATTAGTGTCCTTTTCTACAGCTACAACAGAAGGCTCACGAATAATAATGCCTTTGTCTTTGCAGTGTACCAGCGTATTTGCTGTACCCAGATCTATACCCATATCATCGGACATATTGTTAAAAATACTGATATTCGGAAAAGTAAACTTCATTTCCTCTGTCCTCCTAAAATTCTACTACTCCATCTTCTTGGAAACTATAATATCTTCCATCGCCGATAATCAAGTGATCCAGCACTGGTATGCACAGGGCTTTTCCTGCCGCAATCAGCTGCTTTGTCAACTCAATGTCTTCACGACTAGGCTTGGGATCTCCCGAAGGATGATTATGCGCCACAGCAATACTAGCAGCATGCTGTAGAATTGCTGGCTGAAAAACTTCTCTGGGATGCACAATGGCACTTGTTAAACTTCCCACAGAAACTGTTTCTGTACCTATTACTTTGTTTTTAGTATCTAACAAAATAACTACAAACTGTTCTTGTCCTGCATAACGCAGACGTGGCATTAAAAACGCCGCTCCCTCTTCCGGAGAACAAAAACAGGTTTTATTTAAAGGGCTGGCTGACGCAATACGTCTGCCTATTTCCAAAGCAGCCAACACAGTAGCTGCCTTAGCCTTACCTAAGCCCTTAATTTGCATAAGTTCATGCAGATTTCTGATTCCTGCTAAGCGACGATAAAGCCCGCCGTCAGCAGTCAGCTCCCTGCCCATAGTAAGCGCTGATTTCTCTGCTGTACCAGTCCGCAGTAAAATTGCTACCAACTCTGCATCTGACAATGCTTCTGCACCTAGCTGCAGCATCTTTTCCCGAGGACGCTCCTCTACCGGAAGATCAGCGATTTTGTGAGTTTTTCTTAAATCATTGATACTGCTAAATCCTTTGCTATCACACACATGATAGGTACTACCGATAAAGCTGTAATGCAATCATTTTGCTCCTAATTCTTTAAACATTGTATCAAGCATTGTCAGCGGCAGACCAACGACGTTATTATAACAGCCATTGATTCTTTCCACTAATAGTGCTCCTTTTCCTTGAATACCATAAGCCCCTGCTTTATCAAGAGGTTCTCCTGTTAAAACATAAGCATTAATTTCTGCTTCGCTCAAGTCACGAAAATAAACCTCCGTAACATTACTGCGATACAGCATTCTCCCCAGATAACTTACCGCTACACCGGTAATAACCTGATGCTTGCGGCCAGATAAAGTCTTTAGCATTTTTTTAGCTTCAGCAGCATCCTTAGGTTTACCTAAAACTGAATTATCAATCACAACAATGGTATCAGCAGCTACTACTGGTAGCTTATCACCTTTTTCAGCTACAACAGCCAAGCATTTACCTTTGGCGTTGCTTAAAGCAACATCAGCAGCACTGATTTCAGAACTGTCTGTCTCAGCAAAGTCAGCAGGACAAACCTCGGCTTCAATACCTACCTGCTGCAATAGCTCTCGACGACGCGGTGATGCTGAAGCTAAAATAACTTTCATGCTCAGAACTCCTTATTTTTTATTGCTGAAATCAATAATCATTTTTTCAGCTTGAATCTCATAAATTACAGGCTGCTTGCCTTCACGTACAGCATCACGTTTAAAAATACGTGCATAACTTACAGTGACAATCAACCAAAGAACTACACCGCCGGCAATAAACGGCAGCTTATCCATATGGAAAAAGGTTGCCAAGCTGTTACCAAAAGCAACACCTGCCAAAACACCTGCAACCGGCAGGCCATACATAATCAGCCTAGCTTTTGTTTTATCCAAATCACGATACTCTGCACCGACAATATCACCTGCTTTAGCACCAACAGGATTCCAACAGTCCAGATATTTCGGTAAGCCGGTTAATTCGCTTTCAGTTTTATCTACTTTTACTTCGGCCCTTTCGCCGTGTTTTTTTACAATAATTCCCCTAATTTCTGCCATTTAACTAGCTTCCTCTTTCTTATTTTAAATTAATATGCGTGTACGAAAACGTACCAATAACCAAAACCGAAGACTACACCATAAATAGCCAAGAAAACCAATATGCCTTGCCAGCATACCGGATAACCGAAGTTAATGTCTTCACCGAAAATACCACGGCGGTTAAAGAAAGTATATTTTTTACGTTTTCTAAACCAAGCCATTTTATTTTCCGGACCAACGAATTTAGCAATTATGTAAATATAAATAAATGCACCAAAGAAAATTTGCATAACTCTGCTGCAGACAGCAACAGGAGCAGCTTGTTCGATTCCTGTCATGAAAAAACCTCCTTTACTTTATTAATTACAATTGGATATATTTATCCGGCATTTGACGACGCAGCTGTTGTAAGAATTTATCACTGGATTTGAAAATCAAACCAGCCAGTTTGTTTTTCTTACCCTCGGTAAATACTAATAAACGTTGCGGATTTTCGTCCAAAGAGCTATAACGATGAATGTAATGGCTGATTCTTGTCTTGCGGAAAAAGCTTTTCACATATTTATCTGTGATGCTTTCAGTACGAGTTAAATCAACCTCATAAGTACGTTTAATAAAGAACATACCGCTGGTGATAACTTTTAAGTGCTTGTCTTTATAAAGAATTAAAGTATATTTAAAAGATACACGCCAAAACCATAATACTAAAAGAACAGTATCCATACCCCAGCCCAAAAGGTTCATACGATATGTTTCCTGAATCTGCATCCATTCATAACTATACAGACAACCAATTAATAACAAAGCAATAAAAGCAATGACCTTTCTGCCAAAGCTAGTTCCTGATTCTTCACGATAAATCTCTTCCAAAACCTTACCTCCATATCATCCATGTTTAACAACACTATTCCATTTTTAATCTTATTAATTATATCAAATTTTACACTTAAAGCATATACCTAAACATAAGAAATAATAAAGAAAATGTGAATTTTACTTACTATTTCTCGTGTTCTCCTAGCAAGCAAAAATCCGCTTGCTTTTTATTAAGCAAGCGGCTAAAATTAATAATTTTTATTTACTCTCTAATCTGACCATTACCACGAATCAAATATTTAGTACTTGTCAATTCTGGGAGTGCCATCGGTCCACGAGCATGCAATTTTTGTGTGCTGATGCCGATTTCAGCACCAAAACCGAATTCATTGCCATCAGTAAAACGAGTAGATGCATTAACATAAACAACAGCTGCATCTACACTGCGTTGAAACAGTTGAGCCGCATTGTAATCATTAGTTACGATACATTCGCTATGACCGGTACTGAAGCGGGCAATATGCTGTAACGCCTCTTCAATATTATCAACAACCTTTACTGACAAGCGTAAATCTCCATATTCAGTTGCCCAATCCTCAGCAGTAACAGGTACAACCTCGTCGCTAAAAGGCTGTACACGTTCATCACCATGGATTTCTACATTTGCTTCTTTGTATTTAGCCAGCATAGCAGGAATAAATTTAGCAGCAATATTCTTATGTACTAATAATGTTTCCATAGCATTGCAAACGCTAGGACGCTGTACCTTAGCATTATAAGCAATCTTTACTGCCATATCAACATCAGCAGCTGCATCTACATATGTATGGCAGACACCGGCACCTGTTTCAATAACAGGCACGGTTGCATTCATCACTACGGTACGAATCAAACCTGCACCACCACGCGGAATAACAACATCAACTAAGCCGTTCAGATGAATCAAATCATTAACAGCCTGACGATCACTGGTATCAATGAATTGAATGCTGCCTTGAGGAATACCGTTAGCTTCTGCTGCATCTGCCAAAACGGAAGCAATCAGCTTATTTGATTCCATTGCTTCACTACCGCCCTTTAAAACCACGCTGTTACCGGATTTTAAGCATAAGCCTGCTGCATCTGCAGTAACATTAGGTCGAGCTTCATAAATAATACCGATAACACCTAAAGGAACACGTACTTTAGTAATCTGCAATCCATTAGGTAAAGTTTTGCCGCATACAACGTCGCCAACAGGGTCTGGTAAAGATGCTACTTGACGCAAGCCATCAGCCATACCTTCAATACGCTCAAAAGTAAGCTTCAAGCGGTCTAACATAGATTCCTTGATGCCCTTATCGACAGCCTTCTGCATATCTAAAGCATTAGCATATAAAATTTGTTGTTGGTTAGCAATTAACGCTTCAGCCATCGCCAACAATGCCTTATTTTTTACTGCAGTATCAGTTACTGCTAAAGCACGTGCTGCCTCTTTAGCTGCTGCAGCCTTACTCCTAACTAAATCATAAACTTCATTATTCATATTCATTCCTGCCTTACTGCAAAATAACTAAATCATCACGATGAATAACCTCATCGAAGTTTTTATGACCTAAAATATTTTCAATATCACATGATTTGCAACCTTTAATTTGCTCCAGCTCATCACTTGCATAATGGACTAAACCGCGGGCCAGCTCATGATTTTCTTGATCGACGACACTAACAGTGCTGCCTGCCTGAAATTCACCGATTACAGTACAGATACCTGCAGGAAGAATACTACAGCCACCGGCCTTACGAATAGCCTTCGCACATCCGTCATCAACAACAATGCTGCCATGAATTTTAGCACCAAAAGCCAACCAACGTTTACGGAACTGCAGACGGTTCTCACGGCTGACAAATAAGGTGCCGATATTTTCACCTTGCAGAATACGGGGAATAGCATTTTTTTCAGTACCACTGGCAATAACTAATTGAATACCACTGGATGTAGCAGCCTTAGCCGCCTGAATCTTAGTCGCCATACCGCCGGTTCCACGTGCAGAACCTGCACCACCAGCACTTGCTTCTATTTCCGGTGTAATCTCGTGTACTAAATCTACTAATCGAGCATCAGGATGTGTTTCCGGATTAGCAGTATACAAACCATCAATATCGGACAGAATAATAACTAAATCAGCATCTATAATACCTGCAACCAGTGCAGACATATTATCATTATCACCGATTTTTAATTCATCTAAAGCAACAACGTCATTTTCGTTAACGATTGGAATAACACCCTGTTTTAATAATTCCATAAAAGTATTACGGGAATTAGTATAACGATGTCTATCGATAGCTTCAGTACGAGTCAGTAAAACTTGTGCTACAATCTGACCATAATCAGCAAAGAATTTTTCATAAGTGTGCATCAATACACCTTGACCTACAGCAGCTGCTGCCTGTTTACCAGGAATAGTCGCAGGCTTAGCATCTAAGCCCAAACGGTCTACACCTACGGCCACAGCACCACTGCTTACCAAAATCATTTCTTTACCTTGATTTTGTAAATCACTTAATTCACGTGCCAAACGATCTATCTGCTGAAAATTACGTTTACCATTACTATAAGTAATGGTGCTAGTACCAACCTTTACTACGATACGCTTTGCTTTGCGTAAATAATCACGATATAATTTCCCCTCATTCATCTTTATATCTGCTTCTCCTTTATCTTCTTAGTAGTTATTTTCTTTATATTCGAAGACCATATCTCTGATACGTACAGATTCGCCTTCTTGAACACCTTTTGCTTTCAGTGCTTCTTCAATACCCAGACGCTTCCAGATTAATTGGAAACGATACAAAGCCTCATCATTATCGAAGTTAGTCATTGCAACCAAGCGTTCAATGTTCTTGCCACGTACTTCCCAGTCAGTATCCTCACCTCGAACAATTTCAAAGCTATCCGGATCGATTTCGTCAAAACGTGCAATATCGCCCTCATCCTCTTCAGGAACATATTGTTGCAGTAAATCATACGCCTTATACATTAATTCACGTAAGCCTTCACCAGTAGCAGCACTAGCCTTAAAAATTTCATAACCCTTAGCTTCAACATATTCTTTCAAACGTTCAAAGTTTTCCTGACCTTCAGGTAAATCCATTTTATTAGCTACAACAATTTGCTTACGACGTGTTAGACGTTCGCTATACTCTGCCAGCTCATTATTAATCTTATCAAAATCCTCAATAGGATCTCGACCATCAACGCCAGCAACGTCTACTACGTGCAATAATACTTTAGTACGCTCAACGTGACGCAGGAAGTCATGACCTAATCCGATGCCTTCATGAGCACCTTCAATCAGGCCAGGAATATCTGCTAAAACAAAGCTACGCTCCTCGTCAAGACGTACAACGCCTAAAACAGGAGATAAAGTAGTAAAATGGTAAGCTGCAATTTCCGGACGTGCAGCACTTACGTGAGCAATAATACTAGATTTACCAACACTAGGATAACCTACTAAACCTACATCGGCTAAAAGCTTCAATTCCAATTTTAACCAACGATTTTCACCTGGTTCACCTTTTTCTGCAAAAGTCGGTGCACGGTTAGTACTAGTAACATAGCAAGCATTACCCTTACCGCCACGACCACCTTTAGCAGCAGTATAAGTCTGACCGTCCTCTACTAAGTCAGCCATTACAGCACCGGTAGCATCGTCACGTACTAAAGTACCCATAGGCACTTTAACAAAAACTGTATCAGCACGTACACCTGTGCAGTTTTTAGTGCCACCTTGACCACCGCGTTTAGCAACATATTTACGTTTATAACGGAAGTCAATCAAAGTATTCAGATTTTTATCGGCGATTAAAACGACATCGCCGCCACGACCGCCATTACCACCATTAGGACCGCCTTTTTCTACAAATTTTTCTCTGCGGAAGCTGCTCATGCCATCGCCGCCGTCACCGGCTTCCACATAAATCCTTGCTCTGTCAATAAACATAATTCTTTCTCCTCTATCTTAAAAATATTTTTATGCATAGCTATTTATATTATAGCTTGTTTTACAGTGCTTATGCAATGGTTGGGCCGTGAAATTTACGTGGCAAGCCCATAATTACGCTCTTTGAACAATTAAACAATAGAATATTCTATTTAATGTTTATTATTTTTGTAAAGCATGATACAATAAAATTAAATAAATATTCCCTTGGAGATGAGTATTGTGCAAAACATTAACGGAAAGGCAATGAATCAGGAGCAAATCCAGCAGTATTTTTATAAACTGCAACTTAATGAATTTAAGCCAGATGTTAATCTTTTAACTCTAGAAAGAATACAGTACGCTCATCTGCGCTTTATACCCTATGAAAATTTTGATATTCTTAACGGCAAAATCACTTCATTAAAACGTCAGGATATGTTTGAAAAAATTATTCTACATAATCGTGGTGGTATTTGTTTTGAATTAAACGGTTTATATAATTGGCTTTTGGAATCACTAGGCTTTAATGTTGTCAGCTATGCAGCACGCTTTACTGATAAGTTTGAACCATACCAAATCCGTCGTCATCGTATTATGTGCGTAACTATTGATAATCAACGCTATATCACAGATGTAGGCGTTAATAGTGAAAGCCCTCGTATTCCTTTATTATTAGCAGAAAACATTGTGCAAAGCGATAATATAAGCCAATACAAATTTACACGTGATGAATTTTTCGGCTGGCTTTTATGGCAGAAGGAAAATCATAAACCATGGAAACGACTTTTCGGCTTTACCGAAGAACCGCAGATTGATAAGGATTTCATTCCTGCCTCTTTTTGGTGTGACGCCCATCCCGACTCTCCGTTTATCAAGAATAAAAAATTATCAATTTTTCGCGAAGATTGTAATATTACTATTCGCGGCAACTGGATGAAATTTTATTTATCAGGTCGTGTAAAATATCGTTATAAAATACGTAATGGTTGGGAGCTTAAAGAATTGCTCTGGGAATATTTTGGTATTAATGTCGAATATACTCTCAAGGACGATGGTATGGACTTTGAATAATTTAAGGTGAAAATATGCAAATCGATAATATAGATAAGAAAATACC
Source organism: uncultured Phascolarctobacterium sp. (assembly GCA_900544885.1). Classification (GTDB taxonomy): domain Bacteria; phylum Bacillota; class Negativicutes; order Acidaminococcales; family Acidaminococcaceae; genus Phascolarctobacterium_A. The sequence continues at coordinate 31,917 of UQWU01000018.1, forward strand.
TAAACATACACAACAGATTTTAACTGCTTTAAACAATGCAGGCTTTGAAGCCTATATTGTCGGTGGTGCTGTCCGCGATTTGCTTTTAAGACGTATTCCCAGCGACTTTGATATCACTACTAATGCACATCCGGAGCAGGTGTTAGAAGTCTGCATACAAAAACAATGGAAAACAGTAGATCAGCTCGGTCATAATTTCGGCTGCGTCGTTATTATTTTAGAAGGAGAGCCTACTGAAGTAACTACCTTCCGTGGTGAACGCTATGACGACAGTGATGCACATCGTCCCAGCGAAACTTGGTACTGCGATAAATTAGAAGAAGATTTGAGCCGTCGTGACTTTACTGTAAATGCTATGGCTTTAGATGCACAAGGGCACTTATATGATTATTTTAACGGCTATGTAGATTTACAAAAGAAAATTCTACGCACAGTTGGCAATAGTACCCAACGTTATCACGAAGATGCTTTACGTATGTTCCGTGCCTGCCGCTTCGTAGCACAATTAGGCTTTACCTATGTACAAAGCGAAGGCGATTGCGGCCCTTGCGGAATGCCCGATACTCCATATTATCTGAAACATAGTTATCCTTTCCCGATTGAATGCTGTGATGGTCTTTCTGTTGAACGTGTACGTAAAGAAATAGAAAAGCTTCTAATATCACCTTATGCCGGTCATGGTATGATGCAGATGATGTCCTGCGGGCTGTTAAAAAGTAATTTTCGTATAAGAGAAAATGGACAGGATACCATTAAGCCTCTACTTCCGGAATCCTTACACTTATTAGGCTTACCGCAAAATCCACGCTTCCATCTTTATGATACCTGGGAGCATACACTATTAGCTTTAGATAATAGTCCTCGCCAATTAGCAATCCGCTGGGCTCTGCTTCTACATGATTTAGGCAAAGGTATGCCGGAAATACGTAAGCTTAACAAAGAAAATCAACCTAGTGACCCGGGTCATGAAGCTTTAAGCGCTGTGATGGCCAAAGCTATTTTGACAAGACTGAATTATACACCGAAATTTATTCAGCTAGTTACTTGGCTAGTTGCTGAACATATGCGTTTTGCACCCATGCTGAAAACAGGCGAAAAAACTTTATTACGTTGGGTGCGAGCAGAAGCAACAAGCGGTAAATTTCATAACAGTGCCGAGCTTACATCTGCATATGAACAACTAGTAGAAGTATTTCTGGCAGATATGGGGGCTACCCATGCACGTGACAATCATAACCTGATGACTAATGGTAAAGAATTAGGCAAACAAGTTGTAGAATTAGCTCAAAAGCATATGCCAATTGCCAAAAGCGATTTAGTAATTACAGGACATGATTTGCTAAAAATCGTTCCCCAAAATAAAATCAAAGATACTTTTGACTACTTATTACAAAGAGTACAAAGCGGAAATTTACCAAACGAGCAAAATGCATTATTAAATGCAGTACAGAAAAATATAAAAAGACATAAAAATCTAGACTAAGGGAGTTACGCATGAATCTAAAAAAAATTTTTATTGAAGCACTTTGTTTATGCATCATTTTATTCGGTATTAGTTATCTTCTTAATCAATATACAGAACCCAATACAAATAATAAATTATTGATAGTTAATACACCGGTAGGAGGTGCAGCTAAGTACCAAGGCAAGTTAGATATCAAAAACTCACCTTATTTTGCTCAACCAGATATCTATAATATGCAATCCAATGAACATCTGACTATTTTATCTTATTATCCAACTATTCAACAAAGTTATTATTATAGCTGTGCTCCAGCTGCTGCCAATACTGTAGTAAAATATTACAATCAAGGTAATTTATTTCACACAGAAGCAGAAGTTTGCCAATATATGTCTACAAACAAGTCTACAGGTACAAATACGAAAGGTATTGCTGATTATTTTAACATGCTTGGTTGGGAAGTACGCTCTTCAGAACATCATACTACCCCAAGTACATATAATGAATTTCTACAGTTTGTGCAAAGCCATTTAAAAAACAATACTCCTATTATCGTAGAAAATATCGATTGGGGTGGACATTGGCGTGTTATTATCGGTTACGATACTATGGCTACAAAACAAACTCGTGACGATGTTTTAATCATGGCTGATCCTTATGATACCAGTGACCATCTACAAGATGGTTATAATATCGTTCCTGCAGAACGCTTTTTCTATATGTGGTTTGATTATCAACTTTTCCCAAAAGATAAGCAAAAACGTCAATGGGTAACTGCCAAACCCAAACAACAAAACTAAAAACAAAAATGCTAGCTGAAATCGCTCAGCTAGCATTTTTTATCCTTATCCTAAATTGCAATAAGAAGTTGCACACTTTTTAAAAATCAAGCTACATAAATCTTGTCAAGCTCATTCTCGAATAGAGCGTCAGGTGATTTGTAGCCTAATATTTTCCTAGGTAACAAATTACACCAATCAGCAGTCAACAGAATATCATCAGAAGTATATTTGCCTATTCTCTTTCCTTTAGGAATAAATCTTCTTAAAAGACCATTGTGACGTTCGTTAGAACCTCTTTCCCATGAACTGTAAGGGTGGGCAAAGTATACTTTTGTCTTTGTGTTATCTTCAAGCTTTGCGAGTTCAGCAAATTCACTACCGTTATCACTTGTTATAGTTTTGAATATCTGGCTAAACTTATCGCCA
>UQWU01000019.1 GCA_900544885.1 uncultured Phascolarctobacterium sp.
AGAAGAAGCTCCCACTTCAAAAATTACGAAATAATTTTAAGTGGGAGAGGTTCACACAATATTGCAATGCTATAAGAATTTAGATATAATAATAAATCAAAGAGTTCTTATTTAAATATAATTTTATATTGGAGATGTAGCGAAGTGGTCATAACGCACCTGACTCGAAATCAGTTCACCGTTTACGCGGTACGTGGGTTCGAATCCCACCATCTCCGCCAGTAATTTCATCCCATAAGTGAAAACGCTTATGGGATTTTTTGTGTGCAGTTTGTAAATTTTTTAGCATTTTGTCCTTGCTGAATGTAAAATATAAACTTTTATTTGAAAAGATGACATTAAACTGTTACAATAACAAGCAAATGTTTTTGTTTTGAGGGAGTGTAAAAAATGAAAGATACAAAGATTATTGATATTTTAAAAACAGATGACGTGTGTATTTCATGTGAGCTGTTTCCGCCTAAACAAGGTACTGAGCTACAGAACAGTTTAGAAATCGTAAATAAAATTGCTCAAGTACATCCTTCTTATATGAGTGTTACTTATGGTGCCGGTGGAAGTACTGTAGGTTATTCTGCTGCTTTGGCTAAAGAGGTACAGGATAATGGCATTCCGGCATTAGCTCATTTGACTTGCGTACAAGCTGATGAAAAAAAGATTTTGGCTGTTCTTAAACAATTAGAGGACTGTGGTGTAAAAAATATTTTAGCATTGCGCGGAGATATTCCTAATAATTTGGAAGGTGAAAAAATCGGTGCGTTCGCACATGCTAGTGATTTAATGAGTTTTATTAAAAAACAAGGTGATTTTTGTGTTGGTGGTGCCGCTTATCCTGAAGGTCATCCGGAATCAGGTTCTTTAGCACATGATATTGAGAATACTAAATATAAAGTTGATGCAGGTGTAGATTTCTTAGTAACCCAAATGTTCTTTGATAATACTATTTTATATAATTATATGTTCCGTTTGTTAAGTGCAGGTATTAATGTGCCGGTTGTTCCTGGTATTATGCCTGTAACTAATGCGAAACAGATTACCCGTATTTGTCAGCTGAGTGGCACTAAGCTGCCACCTCATTTCAGAGCGATAGTCGAAAAATTTGCTGATAAACCGGAAGCCTTACAGCAAGCAGGCATTGCCTATGCCACCGGGCAGATTATTGATTTGATTGCTAATGGTTTCAGTCATGTACATATTTATACTATGAACAGACCGGAAATTATTGGCGGTATTATGAACAATTTATCCGAAATTGTAAAAAAATAAGGTAGGTGCCGCAAATGGATTTTAATAGAAAAGAAGCGCTGCGCTATTTGCGTGCCGATATGCGCGATGAACGTAGTGCAGTGCTAGTAGATACTGTTTATTTAAAAATGCGTAATGAGGTGCAGGCACGTCACGTATTGCAGAAGCATCGAGTACAGGTTGTTGAGGATGGTGTTATTCTTGATTGCGGAGTGCATTTGCATTCCAAAGATTTAGCGGCACATCTAAAAGGCTGTGAAGAAGTTATATTGCTTGCGGCAACGTTAGGTACTCGTGTAGATGCAGTAATTAGACGCTTGGCTGTAGGTAGCGTTGCTGAGGGTGCGGCTGCTCAGGCAGTAGCTGCTTCTTTGATTGAAAGCTATTGTGATGATATACAAAGTAAGGTGGACACTGGTAATTTAAAGCAAAGGCCGCGGTTCTCACCAGGATATGGTGATTGGCCTTTAGAAGAACAGAAGTTATTGTTTCCTATTTTAGATTGTGCTAAACGGATTGGTTTGACACTGACTGATGGTATGATGATGGCACCGTCCAAATCAGTAACTGCTATTATCGGCTTGTCTGAGGATGTAGCTTGTGTATGGAATAAGTGTATGACCTGTGGGAACGTAAATTGCCCCTATCGTTCCAACTCTTGAGTGGAGTAGCAGGTTTATTAGATATAAATTTGAGGAGAATAGTGATAATGAGTTTTAAAGATTTATTAGGTAAGCAAATGTTGTTTTTTGATGGTGCGACAGGTACTCAACTACAAGCACGTGGTCTGCAGGCAGGTGAATTACCAGAACGCTGGAATTTTACTCATCCGGAAATTATTGAGGCTGTACATAAAGATTATTTGGCTGCAGGTGCCAATATTTTAAAAACCAATACTTTTGGTGCTAATCCCATTAAGTTGGCGGAAACAGATTTAGATTGTAAAGCAACTATTACTGCTGCGGTTACTATTGCTAAGAAGGCTTGTGCAGGTGCTATAGATAAATTTGTCGCACTTGATTTAGGCCCTACAGGTAAGCTGTTAGCGCCCTATGGTGATTTGCCTTTTGAAAAAGCTGTTGCTGCTTATGGCGAAATGGTTCGTTATGGTGTAGAAGCAGGTGCTGATTTAATTCTTATCGAAACCATGAGTGATACTTACGAAACTAAAGCTGCGATTTTAGGTGCTAAGGAAAATTGTGATCTGCCGGTTTGTGTAACTTTGACTTTTGATGAAGATGGCAAACTGCTGACAGGTGCTACTGTAGAGGCTGCTGCATTAATGTGTGAAGGCTTGGGCGTTGATGCTATTGGGTTTAACTGTGGTCTTGGTCCGGTACAGGTAGCTAAATTAGTGCCACAAATGTTGCAGGCTACTAAGCTGCCTTTAATCGTGAATCCTAATGCAGGTCTGCCTGTACAACGTGACGGTAAAACCTGTTTTGATATTACTCCGGAGGAATATGCTGGTTTAATGTATGCATTGGCTTATGTTGATGCTCCGAGCATTATGGGTGGTTGCTGTGGTACCACACCTGCACATATTGCTGCTATGATTACCAAATGTAAGAATTTACAACCTGGTGGTACTCGTGAATTGGACTTGACTGCAGTTTCCTCCTATGGCAAAGCTGTACATATTGGTGATGTTCCTGTTATTATCGGTGAACGTATTAATCCTACGGGCAAAAAAAGATTAAAAGAAGCTTTGAAAAATCAGGAGCTTGATTATGTATGTCGTCTAGCATTAGAACAAATTTCTAGTACTGCTCATATTTTGGACGTAAATGTAGGTACTCCTGGTATTGATGAAACTGCTATGCTGGGTAAAGCAGTACCTGCTTTGCAGGCTATTACTGATACACCGCTCCAGATTGATACTTCTAATTATGAAGCGATGGAAAAGGCTTTGCGTTTATATAATGGTAAGCCTATGTTAAATTCTGTTAATGGTAAAGAGGATAGCTTAGAACACGTATTACCGTTAGCAAAAAAATATGGTGCTGTTGTAGTTGCTTTATGTCTTGATGATAGTGGTATTCCGACTACTGCTGAAGGTCGTATAGCTATTGCAGATAAAATTATTGCTCGAGCAGCTGAATATGGCATTGAAAGTCGTAATATCGTAGTAGATCCGTTGGCCATGACCATTTCTACCGGTGCAGATAATGCTGCGGTAGCCTGTGAGGTTATTCGTGCGATGAAGGCACGTGGAATTAACACTGTCATGGGTGTTTCTAATATTTCCTTTGGCTTGCCCGGTCGTGATGCTGTCAATAGCACCTTCTTTGCAATGGCAATGCAGGCCGGCTTGTCTTGTGGCATTATTAATCCGCAAAGTAAAGCTATGTTAGATGCTTATTATGGTTTCTGTGCTTTAGCAGGTTATGATGAGGGATGTCAGGAATACGTTAAACGTTATGCTGATGCTCCCAAGGCTGCACCGACTAGCGTAAGCGATGTTAATTTATATGATGCAATTGTCAAAGGCTTACAAATTGATGCTAAAAAAGCAGCCGCAGTTGCTTTAGCGGATGAAGCACCTTTAGATGTTATCAATAAATATATGATTCCGGCACTTGATTTTGTTGGTGACGGATTCGAAAAGAAAACACTGTTCTTACCGCAGTTATTAATGAGTGCTGATGCTGCCAAAGCAGCCTTTGAGGTTATCCGTGAAGCAGTAGGGGTTGCCGAAACTCAAAGTGATACTGTGGTTATTGCTACTGTTCATGGTGATATTCATGATATCGGCAAAAACATTGTTAAAGTTTTACTGGAAAATTATGGTTATAAAGTTCTTGATTTAGGCAAAGATGTACCAGTGGCAGATATTGTAAAGACTGTGCAGGAAAGCGGAGCAAAGGTTGTCGGTTTATCAGCTTTGATGACTACTACTGTTAGTGCTATGGAAGCTACTATTAATGCTTTACGTGAAGTAAGCGACTGTAAAATAGTAGTTGGCGGTGCTGTCTTAACTGAGGAATATGCACAAAGTATTGGTGCGGAGCATTATGCACCGAATGCTGTTAGTGCTGTAACATATGTTAACGAAGTTTTTGGTAAATAAGTAAGAAAAAAGCAGAAGTCTTTTTTAGACTTCTGCTTTTTATATGTCTGAATTACATAATGTGTTTCAAAATAGGTAGCATAATCGGTGCTAACAAAGATGTTGTGATACCAGTTAAAGCGATAGCAACACCACCGATAGCTAATTGAATAGGGCTGACACTAACACAAACGCTAGTACCGATACCATGACTAGAAGCGCCGATGGATAACCCGGCAGCCAAATCATTTTTTATTCCGAAGATTGCTAAAAGTTTATGATTAAATGTTGCTCCTAACATACCGGTAAAAATAACACCTGCTGTAGTTAAAGCAGGAATACCACCAATAGTTTTGGAAACATCAATAGCAATCGGTGTAGTTACAGACTTAGGAATTAAACTTAGTAATACTGGTTCACTAGCACCGGTTAATCTACCAGTAAAGTACACAACGATGATAGCTAGGAATGTGGCAATAGTAACACCACTTAAAATCGCAAAGGCTTTTTCTTGAATAATCTTGCGGTTTTTGTACAATGGTAAAGCCAGGGCAATAGTTGCTGGCCCTAAGAGAAAATTGATAAATTCAGCGCCTGCTTCATAATGCTTATATTCTAGTCCTGGGGTTAGAACGATACAAGCAATAATAGCAGGGCAAGCTATAACAAATGGTGGGATAATCTTTAGGTTGAATCGGTCGACGATTATTTCGCTAATGGCGTATATAATAATGGTAAGACCAATGCCTAAGAGTGGAGTATTAATCAAGTTTTCGGGAAACATATTATTTCACTTCTTTCTTTTTCAACATGCTTTGTAAGAGAAATGCGGTACTTCCCAATACAGTAACACTAGATACTATAATAATAGTTAAGATAGGCAGCCATTCTGCTTCAAGAACATCTGCATACAAAATTACACTAACACCTGCAGGCAGAAACAGCATACCCATTTTAGAAATGAGAATGTTACAAACTCCTTCTACAGATGACGGCGGTATGATTTTTCCACAGAGAAGTGCTGTAAGAATCAGCATTCCTAATAAAGATGGCGGAAAGGGTACACCCAAGGCGTCAATGATAACTGTAGAAATCCATTGTAATAATAAAAGAAACGCTATGCCGCGTAGCAATGATGTTGGTGACATTATTATCCTCCTCCTCATGTACAACAAAAAACAAAAACGTATGTATAATATTGACACAACATGTGACAAGTGTCAAGGAAAACGAGTACATAATTCACGAAATTTACATAAATTACATTTGACTTTTTGACTTTTGCTGTTATAATTAACAATGTAAGGTCTTGTTAAATTATACAGGACTTTAGAAAAAAGTATTTTTGAAATTTAAATTTCCCATAAATTGTAAGTCTCATATTAAAGGAGGTGTAGCGATATGGATGAACGCTACAGTGAAGAAGTAAAAAACATTTTAGAGGCTGCTCAGCAACAAGCAGTTATGAATTATAATCAGGAGCTTACAACAGCTCATGTATTGGTTGCCTTGTGTGGCAGTGATGGATTTTTCAAATATTTACTGCAAAATTTGCATATCGATGAAAATGCTTTTACTGCAGAAGCAAAGGCGTTAGTGCGTAAAATTCCGTCCGTTAAAGGTCAGGACAAACAATTGATGATGGGCACAGCTTTTGCTCGTGTTATGGCTATTTTGAACCAAGGTAAAGAAGAAATTAACATCGGCCGCTTAGTTGCAGCTATTGCTAATGATGGCGATAGTGATGTTGTGACCTTGTTACGTAAACATGGCATTGACAAGAAAACAGTGGAGGCGGCATATATGCAATACCAAAATACTGCTGCTGATGATGAAACGAAAAAAACTTTAGAAAAATATGGTCAGGATTTAACTGCGAAAGCACGTGATGGTAAACTTGACCCGGTTATCGGACGTGATGAAGAAATTCGTCGTGTTGTAGAAATCTTGAGCCGTCGTAAGAAAAATAACCCTGTATTGATTGGTGAGCCTGGTGTTGGTAAAACAGCTATTGCTGAAGGCTTAGCTAGACGTATTGTAGCTGGTGATGTACCAGAAAGCTTGAAAAATAAAACTTTGTATGCATTGGATTTAGCAGCTCTTGTTGCCGGTGCTAAATATCGTGGCGAATTTGAAGAACGTTTGAAAAAGGTTCTAAAATGCGTTAGTGACAGTGCAGGTCAAATCATTATGTTTATTGATGAGGTTCATACTGTTGTCGGTGCCGGTGCTGCAGAAGGTGCTATGGATGCAGGTAACATCTTAAAACCGATGCTGGCTCGTGGCGAGCTGCGCTGCATTGGTGCTACTACATTAAATGAATATCGTAAATATATTGAAAAAGATAGTGCGTTAGAACGTCGTTTCCAACCTGTAATGGTTAAGGAACCGAGCGTAGAAGATACTATTTCTATTTTACGTGGACTTCGTGAACGTTATGAAGTGCATCATGGTGTACGTATTAAAGATGCTGCATTAGTTGCGGCTGCAGTTTTATCTAATCGTTATATCAATGACCGTTTCCTTCCTGATAAAGCTATTGACTTGGTCGATGAAGCTGCTGCCCGTCTGCGTACCGAAATTGATTCTCTGCCGACAGAACTTGATGAAAGCAAACGTCGTATTCTGCAATTAGAAATTGAGGCTCAGGCTTTGGCTAAAGAAGATGATGATGCTTCTAAAGAGCGTTTGGCAAAACTGAATGAAGAACTTACTAAACTGCGTAATGATAATGCAGCTTTGGTAAAACGTTGGGATGCAGAAAAAGCATCTATAGCTCGTGTTCGCGAAGTCAAAAAGGAAATAGATGCTGTTAAACAACAGATGGAGCAAGCTGAACGCAATTATGACTTAAACAAATTGGCTGAACTAAAATATGGTCGTTTGCCATCTTTACAAAAAGAATTGGTTGATTTGTCCAATAAGGATAAAGATGGTAAAGAGAATGTCATGTTAAAGGAAGAAGTCGATGAAGAGGATATTGCCAAAGTAGTAAGTACTTGGACCGGTATTCCTGTTGTGCGTTTAGGCAGCGGTGAACGCGAGAAATTAGTTCACTTGGAAGAAATTCTTCATCAACGTGTTATTGGCCAGGACGAGGCTGTTAAGTCTGTCAGCGAAGCTGTTATCCGTGCCCGTGCTGGTATAAAGGATCCTAACCGTCCGATTGGTTCCTTTATCTTCCTTGGTCCTACCGGTGTTGGTAAAACTGAATTGGCTAAAACTTTGGCAGAAGTACTCTTTGATGATGAACGCAATATGGTTCGTATCGATATGAGTGAATATATGGAAAAACATACTGTTTCCCGTTTGATTGGTGCGCCTCCGGGATATGTAGGTTATGATGAAGGCGGCCAATTAACTGAAGCTGTACGTCGTCATCCGTATAGTGTAATCTTACTAGATGAAATTGAAAAAGCTCATGCCGATGTATTCAATGTTTTACTGCAGGTACTTGATGATGGTCGTCTGACTGATGGTCAAGGTCGTAGTGTAGACTTTAAAAATACTTTGATTATCATGACCAGTAACTTGGGAAGCAGTGAAATCATGAAGAAACAAGGTACTATCGAGCGTGAAGAAGTACAGAAAATGTTAATGAATTTCTTCCGTCCGGAATTCCTGAACCGTGTTGACGATATTGTAGTTTTCAAACCCTTACAGGCTGAACAGATTAAAGATATTGTTAAACTGGTACTGCATGAATTGGGAGAAAGATTAAACAAACAACTGGAAATCAAATTAACTGCTGAAGATGCTGCAGTAGCAAATCTGGCTGAGGCTGGATTTGATCCTGCCTTTGGTGCACGTCCGCTGAAACGTTTGATTGTTCATACTGTTGAAAACATTCTTGGCCGTAAGATTGTTGCTGGCGAGATTAAAAATGGTGATGCAGTTGAAGTTGTTTTGAATGCTGATAATAAAATTGATGTTGTTGTAAAATAAACAGCATACAAAAAGGCCTCCGAAGCAATTTTCGGGGGCCTAATTTTCTTCTTTATTTATTATTGTGAGGACGTAAATCAGGTGGAAGCATAGGACAAGCATCGTGGCTTTCTTCGCTAAGCGGATTTACATGTACCATACAATGCTTAACGAGAGGGAAGTTAGCTTCAATAGCAGCATGAACAGTTTCAGCAATATGATGAGCTGCTAAAAGAGTAAGATTATCTTTGACGCTGATTTCTACATCAACATAAATGCGGTTGCCGAACATACGAGTATTGAGCATATCCAGATGCTCTACTCCTGGTACCTTTTCTACTAAAGAAGTAAGCTTTTTAGTGGTTTCATCGTCACAGCTGTGATCGACCATTTTATCCATAGCATCTTTAAATACTTCATAAGCAGCATATAAAATCATAACACAGATTACCAAACTGGCAATAGGGTCTAAAACAGGATAACCCATACGAGCACCTAAGATACCGACAAAGGAACCTATGGATGACAAAGCATCACTACGATGATGCCAGGCTTCAGCCATTAAAGCACCAGAGTTGATTTTTTTAGCAGCATTACGGGTATACCAGAACATGGCTTCTTTAACTATAATGGAGACAACAGCTGCCCATAAAGCAAGTTGGCCAGGGATAACTAGGTCGTCTGCATCAGCAACAAAGATTTTTTCATAACCGCTGTAACCAATTAAAAGAGCGATGATAGTTAAGATAACAGCTAGAATAATGGCTGCTACACATTCTAAACGCTCGTGACCGTATTGATGTTCGGAGTCAGATGCTTTATTAGAAAATTTAACGCCGGCCATAACTATTAAAGTACCGAAAACATCGGACGCAGAATGGATACCATCAGAAATCATTGCAGCAGAATTGCCGATGAAACCAGCCGCTAGCTTGCCAAGGGACAATAAAAGGTTGCCGATGATACTGTTAATGGAAACAATCATAGCGATACGTTCTTCATCGTTAACAAAGTTCATCATGATAAAACAATAAAAACCTCCTTAGCTTTTCAGGCTCTGACTATCAGTTTTGGTTTTAAGAAGCATCGCTAATAATCAAGAAAGTGAATTGCATTACTTTATTATTTAATCTCCAGGCATAGTTAATGTTTGGGATTCACAAGCTATTGTACTCTTTAGCGTAAAGAGTGTCAACCACGCAAATATTTAATGACACTTTGAGCGGCAATGGCACCATCGTTGGTAGCGGTTACTACTTGGCGTAGTACCTTATCACAGACATCGCCTGCACCATAAATACCGGGAACGGCAGTAGACATGTCATTATTAACGTTTAAGTAACCGTATTCATTAGTGATTTTCAAATTACGACAGAATTCGGTTACAGGATCTGCACCTATATAAGGGAAGATGCCTTTGGCAGTAAAAATTTCTTCTTTATTTGCTTCTTTATTTAGTACACGCAGACCGGCAACACGGTTATTTTCAATTATTACTTCTTGTGGAATGCGCCAAGGAAGAACAGTAATTTTAGGATGTGCCATAACTTTATCTTGGGTAATTTGTTCAGCACTGTAGACATCACGGCGTGCTAAAATTGTAATATGAGATGCAAATTCTGCGAGATATAAGGATTCTTCAAAAGCGGCATTGCCGGCACCAACGACAATAACTTCTTTATTACGATAAAAAGCAGCATCACAAACAGCACAGAAGCTGACGCCACGACCAATCATTTCTTCCTCACCTGGAATATGCAGTAAGCGTTCTACAGTGCCAGTAGCAATGATGATTGCCGGAGCGGTAAAACTTTGTCCGCTAGTGCAGTTGACGCGACGCAATTTGTCTTCAAGAGCGATATTGTCCGCTTTTTCATAAAGATAAGCTGTTCCGAGAGCCATTGCTTGTTCGTAAATATCATACGCTAGTTGGGAGCCGTTGACATTTTTGATGCCGGGCCAATTTTCTAATTCAAAAGTTTTAATTAATTTTCCGCCTGGTGCAAAAGCCTCTAAAACCAAAGTTTTTAAACCTGCACGACGGGCATATATGGCAGCGGTTAGACCTGCAGCGCCACCGCCGATAATGATAACATCATAATCAGCTGCTGGTGCCGGTTCAACAGGAGGCTCGTTACCTAACAGCTTTTCTAGACGTGGTTGAAGACGTTCTAGAGGAAGAAATCCTGTGTAACGGCTGGCGATTTCTCCGTTTTTAATGAAGAAAAGCCCGGGGATAATGGTGATATCCATTTCTTCAGTAAGTTCTGGTTCTTTATCAATATCGATTTTTACAATATCGATTTTTTTGCCCATTTCTTTTTCAATATCATCTAAAACATAGCTGAGCATTTTGCACGGCCCACACCAGGTGGCAAAAAAATCCGCTAAGAAAGTTTTCTTATCTGCAAGCATTTTGCGAAATTCTGTAGCAGTAGGGTATAAAATAGCCATAGTATCATGACCTCCTTTGATTTTATTTCTTTAATAATTATAACGTATATTCTCATAATGTGTTAGCTAAAAATAACAATATAATTTACGGATGACCATAAGCTACTAAGATAGTTCCCTTAGGTGTAGCTAGAGAACTGCAAAAATAAAGAATAGTACCAGAGTTTTTCGCAAAATATTTATCTAAAATATTGCCAAATAAATCAGTAGTTTGGCCTAAGAAATCTCCTTTGCAAATGGATGTACCGCATTTGATAGCAGGATACCAACAACAATCATTTTTACTTTGTATATAAAACATTTCGTTGAAAATTGTTTGCTGATATTTAGTATTGGTACTAGGCAAAGTTGTAACTTGCAAAAAGTTTAAGATACTATACAAATCATCAATATAAGTTGTGATATCGTTTGGTAAACATAGTCCTGCACCGCCACGCTCAATAAGAATTGAAGGAATATTTAAAGTATTAGCATAATTATAAGCACCACCAATGGCTTTAGAGCGAACAATATAATTGGCATTTACTTTTGTAGCAAGCAGTTTACTTTGTTGTTCAATTTCAAGGTTTTGGTTAGCAGGATAATATACATACGGAAGTAATTGTTCTGTCAAATCACCGCTATGTAAATCTATATAAAAATCAATCAGCGGAAAAATTTCCTTGCTGAAGAAAAAAGCCAGTTTTTCAGATACGGTACCATTTTCTTTTCCAGGAAAAATACGGTTTAAATTTTTATGGTCTTGGGGAACAATTTGTTCACGATGAAGCCAAAAAGCTTCTGTGTTCACAAGTGGCATTATTATTAGAGTACCGGAAATTTCTTCAGCTTTGATTTCATTAGCTAATTGTATTGTTGCTGCAATTCCAGGATATTCGCTTCCGTGAATACCAGCGGTAATTAATATTTTTGGTCCTGGTTTGGCACCATGAATTATATTGATGGGAATGGAAAAGGATGTACGGGGAATATTCAGCATGGTTTGAATTTTTTCTGCTGGATTAACAATAAGATTTGAGATTTGTATTGTTTTCACATTAATACCTCCTTGATGGTGAAAGTTTTATTTAATATATAATAACATATGAATATATAATCACACAATAATAAAATATTAAATGGCAATGCTTATAAAAAAATAGTTGAAATTATTAAAAATAAATGCTAATATATAATTAATTCCAAATTGATATACTAAGGTCTATTATTATATTATTAATAGTTAAATTAGGGAATGTAGTGTAAATCTGCAACGGTCAAGCCACTGTGAGCCTATCATTGGGTAAGTCAGGTCACAGCCTTAGTAATATATTTCAGCTAGCGACGGAAATATACTATACCAATAATATAAATTGGTGCAGTGTAGTCTTTTCTGTTGGCAGAAAAGACTTTTTTATTTGTGGAGGCATGTTTAGTGGACAAAAGTGATGTTGTGGCAAGAATATTTCAGATTATCCTAGTTTTAATCGGTATAAGTTTTATTACTTTTGCTTTGGTAATGTTAGCACCTGGCGATGTTGTGCGGCAGATGATTGCTGGCAATGAGGACGTTATTGTCAGTCAGGCGGAAATAGAGGCATTACGTATTGAATTGGGTTTAGATAAGCCTTTCTTTTTTCAATATCTTGATTGGTTGCAACGTGTAGTGCAAGGTAATCTGGGCTTTTCCTATATGACTAAGAAACCTGTATTAGATGTATTGTGGGAAAATCTTCCAGGAACAATATATTTAGCGTTGGCTTCTTTAAGTTTAATGCTGATTATTTCCTTGCCGTTAGGTGTTTATTCTGCTGTAAAAAAAGGCAGTTATGCCGATAATATAATTCGCTTTATTACTTTTATTGGAATATCTATGCCAGGTTTTTGGGTAGGATTAATCTTGTTGTGGGTTTTCGGTTTGAAGTTAGATTTATTACCAATCGTTGGCGGAGAGATAGGTCTTGATACAATTATTTTGCCTGCGTTGACGCTGGCTATTGGTATGGCTTCTAAATATACGCGTCAAGTAAGAACAATAGTTTTAGAGGAATTAAATAAAGATTATGTTATTGGCGCTCGTGTAAGAGGAATGAGCGAAAAATATATTTTATGCAAAGAGGTTCTTCCAAATGCAATGTTGCCGTTGATAACTTTATTAGGCCTATCTTTAGGCAATTTACTTGGTGGTGCTGCTGTTATTGAAATGGTCTTTCAATGGCCGGGATTAGGAAGATTAGCCATAGAAGCAATTACTTATCGTGATTTTCAACTTGTACAGGGGATTGTAATTTGGATCGCTATCATGTATATGGTAATAAACTTGTTAGTGGATGTTTCTTATAATTATTTAGATCCACGTTTAAAGAAGAGAGGTAAATAATAAATGGCGACATTCACTAAAGCGTTGCAGATTAATAAAGTTTTTGCCATTACTAGTTTTTTTGTTTTGTTATTAATCTTAATAGCTTTTTTTGCACCGCTTATCGCACCGTATGATCCTACACATGCCATGATGAAGGATGCTTTTATGGAACCGTGTGCAGAGCATTTCTTTGGCACAGATAAATTAGGAAGAGATTGCTTTAGTCGTGTTTTATATGGTGCTAGAGCGTCTCTTTGTGGTGTTTTGTTTTTAGTTTTGAGTGTTTTTGTATTAGGAACTAGTTTAGGTGTTTTATCAGGATATTTTGGTGGAAAAATTGATATGGTTATCATGCGTATTTCTGACATGATGATATCCTTTCCTGGAATGATTTTAGCAATTGCAATTGCTGGTATCATGGGAGGTAGTCTGGTTAATGCTGTTATTGCTTTAACTATTGTAAGTTGGACAAAATATGCACGTTTATCTAGAAGTTTAGTATTGCAAATAAAAAATAGAGATTTTATTGAAGCTGCTATTGTTAATGGTGGCACAGTTATGCATATTTTATGGACTCATATTCTACCGAATATTTTACCAATTATGATTATAACTGCTGTTGCTGATATAGGGGCTTTGATGATGGAATTAGCAGGCTTATCTTTCTTGGGTTTTGGAAGTCAACCTCCTGCACCGGAGTGGGGCCTGATGCTTAACGAAGGACGTCAGCAATTACAGACAGCACCTTGGTTAATGTTTTTCCCAGGATTAGCGATATTTTTAACAGTCGTAATTTTTAATTTGTGGGGCGATTGTTTACGTGATATTTTAGATCCGCATGATGAAAATAACTATTGAGTTAAATTGGTAAAATTTTTAATAAAGGAGTATATTATGAAAAAATTAGTGAAATTTACAACTATGACAGCTATTGCTGGTGTTATGGCTTTAGCTATTGCTGGCTGTGGTGGTGAAAAGAAAGCAACTGTTTCTAATGATTTGGTAAAGTTTGGTGTTACTAACTTTGCTGATAGTTTAGAGCCAACAGATAACTTTTTCAGTTGGGTAGTAATGCGTTATGGTTTAGGTGAATGTTTGGTTAAATTTGATGATAAAATGAATGCTACTCCTTGGCTGGCAGATAAATGGTCTGTTTCTGATGATAAATTAGTCTGGACTTTTCATATTAATGATAAAGTAAAATTTTCTAACGGTGATAAACTGACAGCAGAGATTGCTAAAGAATCTTTGGAAAGAACTTTCAATATGTCTAATAGGGCAAAATCTATTTTTGAATATGAAAGCATTAGTGCTGATGGGCAAAATCTTATCATAAAAACCAAGAAACCTATTCCTACATTACCAGGTATGCTAGCAGATCCTTTGTTTATTATTATCGATACCAAAGTAACTGATAGAGATATTAAAACTCAAGGACCTATTTGTACTGGTCCGTATATGGTAAAAAGTTATACTAAAGCTAAGGCTGTAATGGAAGCAAATCCTAATTATTGGGATGGTAAAGTGCCTTTTAAGAATGTTGAAATACAAACAATTGATGACCCTAATACACGTGCCATGGCTTTGCAAAAAGGAGAAATTGATTTTGCTGTAAATATTGCACCTGGTGATTTACAGCTTTTCCAAAATAAGGATAAATATAAGATTTCTGAAATTGCGTCTTTGCGTACAGTATTGGCACAAATTAATATGAATGCTGATAAGCCCCTACATGATATCAAAGTTCGTCAAGCATTGATTCAATGTTTGGATAGAGAAACATATAATAAAGTATTATTAAAGGATACGTTCATTCCTGGTAAAGCACCGGTGCCACCATCTTTAGATTATGGATTTGATACTTTAAAAGATCCTAACACTTATAATGTCGAAAATGCTAAGAAATTGTTGGCAGAAGCTGGTTGGAAAGATAGTGATGGCGATGGTTATGTTGATAAGAATGGCAAAAATTTAGAATTAGATTTTGTTTTCTACAGTGGTCGTGCAGAACTTCCGTTATATGCCGAAGCAACTCAAGCTGATGCTAAAAAAGTAGGCATTAAAGTCAATATGAAAAATGTTGACTATAATGTTTTAGATTCTATGCGTCAAAACGGTCAATTTGATTTAATGATTTCTAATATCCTAACTGCTAATACTGGTGATCCGGAAACTTATTTGAATTGGTATTGGAAAACAAATATTAATGGTAGTCAACCGCAAAATTCTACAGGATATAGTAATCCAGAATTTGATGCATTATCAGATAAATTGTCCGTAGAATTTAATCCTGAAAAACGCAGAGAAATAATTATTGCAATGCAACAGATTTTACTTGATGATGCAGCAGCAGTATATTTAGGATATCCAAAAACTAATATGATTGCTAAGAGTGGTTTGCAGAATGCTAATATTTATCCTGCAGATTACTATTGGCTTACTAAAGATATTGATGTAGTAAAATAAAAGGGTCAAATAAATGTTGTTACAAGTAGAGAATCTTGAAGTTAGCTATGGCAAGCAAGTTACAGTTAGTAATATTAATTTACAACTAGAAGCAGGAGAAGTACTATCCATAGTAGGCGAATCAGGTAGTGGAAAAACAACAGTAATACGTGCTATTATGGGCTGTTTGCCACATAATGGTAGAGTTACTGTTGGTAATATTTATTTTTCTGGTAACAATTTATTGCATAATACGCGTGATGATTGGCGACATATGTATGGGTCAGAAATGTCCATGATTTTTCAAGATAGCGGGAATATGATTAATCCTATTCGACAGATAGGTAATCAATTTATAGATTATATAAAAAATCAAAGTCAGAATATAAATAATGCTTCTGCATATAATCTTGCTTGTTCTATGCTAGCGAAAATGCATCTATCTAATCCTGAAAATATAATGAAGAGTTATCCGTTTGAATTATCTGGTGGTATGCGTCAAAGGGTAGGTATAGCAATGGCTATGATATTTAAACCGAAATTATTATTAGCAGATGAACCTACTAGTGCTTTAGATGTTACTACTCAAGCACAGATTATTAAACAATTAATGGAGATTCGAAAAGAGTATAATGTTGCTATCATATTGGTTACGCATAATTTGGGTGTAGCAGCTAATGTTTCAGATAAAATAATTGTTATGCGTCAAGGCAAAATTGTGGAAGCAGGATCTAATGAAATGATTATTAATAAGCCACAAGTAGAATATACTAAGCAATTATTAAAATCGGTTCCTGTAATAGGGGGATTGTGTTATTATGAAAAATGATGAAGTAATATTAGAAATAAATCATTTAACGAAAGAATTTCCCCTGGCTTCTGGCGAAACTTTGACCGCTTGTAATGATATTAATTTAAGAGTTTATCAAGGAAAAACACTAGGCATTATAGGCGAATCAGGATGTGGAAAAAGCACATTGGTGCGTACCTTATTACGTATTCATCCTGCTACTAGCGGTGAAGTAATTTTTGAAGGGAAGAATCTTTTAAATCTTTCTAGAGAAGAATTGCGTAAAAGTAGAAAAAAAATGCAATTAGTTTTCCAGGACCCGAATACAGCTTTTAATCCTAAAATGTTAGTGAAAAATATAATAACAGAACCTTTGCTAAATTTTGGCTTAATTAAACAAGAAGATGTTGATGCTAAAGCAATAGAATTATTAAATTTAGTTGAATTGCCACCAACATTCAAAGATAAATATCCACATAATATGTCAGGTGGGCAAAGGCAGCGCTTAGGAATTGCACGAGCTTTATCATTAGATCCGCAAATAGTTATTTGTGATGAAGCTACATCTGCTTTAGATGTATCTGTTCAAAAAAGTATTTGTGAATTGTTATGCAAAATTCAAAAGGCAAAAAACATAACATATATTTTTATAGCACATGATTTAGGATTAGTTGATTTAATGTGTCAACAAGTGGCGGTGATGTATTTAGGTTATGTTGTGGAAATAATAGAAAATGGTCGTATTTCTACAATCTGTAAACATCCATATACCAAATTGTTACTGCAATCTGTTTTCGATATTTATAAAAAAAATTCTATAAAAATGTTCGATTGTGATTTAAAGTCTTTGCGAGATATTTCTCGGGGATGTCCGTTTGCGTCTAGATGTAAATATTGTCAAGAAATTTGTTTGCAAGAAAAACCTCAGTTACGTGAAATTGATGAAGGTCACTGGATTGCTTGTCATTTAGTAAAGTAAAAATTTAGTACGGCTTTTGTGAAAAAAACAAAGGCCGTACTTTATAAAAAATCTATTGATGAATAATTGCTCATATGTTATAATATATGCAAAGAAGATGTAAAAATAAGATTTTACTATCTTCGCTTTTATTTTAACAAATATACGAACACTTACTCATACAAAGGAGAGCTTATGGTGGAGAAAAAAGCAATATCGAAACGTATATATCGGATTCGTAATTTAAATTGTACTAATTGTGCAGCTAAAATAGAGCGTGCTTTAAATAATTTACCGGAAATTGAAAAGGCTACTCTTATTTTTGCTTCTCAGAAGTTAGTTATCGAAGCTTTGGAGCATGATGGATTATTAAAAAAAATACAACAGACAGCTTTAAAGATAGAAGATGGCGTTGTTTTTGAAGAATATACGGAATTTAATCGCATTCAAAGCAATAAGCAAAATTTTTTTTGGCATAATTTTTGGCATGATAAAGATTTACAGGCGATTATTTTAGGTTTAATGATTTTTTTGTGTGCGGAATTTTTAAGCTTACCTAATGTATATAATTTGTCTTTATTAGTGCTTGCTTATTTAATATTAGGCTGGCGTGTTGTTTTGGTAGCATTAAAAAATATTTTCCGTGGCTGTATATTTGATGAAAATTTTTTGATGGCTTTGGCCACCATAGGTGCGTTTGCGATTAACGCTTGGGAGGAAGCTGTCGGTGTTATGCTTTTTTATCGCATCGGTGAATATTTTGAGGAACGAGCAGTAGACAAAAGTCGTAGTCAGATTATGGATGCTGTTGATTTACGTCCTGAGGTAGTCAATGTAGTGCACGGTGAAAAGGTGGAGATTATTCCTGCCGATGCTGCCGAGGTTGATGATGTTGTTTTGGTACGTGTCGGAGACCGTATTCCTTTGGATGGTGTCATTGTCGCCGGTAGTAGCTTACTGGATACAGCCCCAATTACTGGTGAACATGTACCTGTCAAACGTGAGGTTGGAGAAAAAGTAATTTCCGGATGCATTAATCTTAGCGGTATGTTGCAGATTAGAGTAGAAAAGGTTTTAGCTGACTCTATGGTAACACGCATTTTAGATAGTGTAGAAAATGCTGCCGCTTCTAAACCCAGTATAGATCGTTTTATTACTCGATTCGCACGTATTTATACGCCTATTGTAGTTATCTTGGCTCTAGTAACTGCAATAGTACCGCCTTTATTTGGCGGTGAGTGGCAATATTGGATTTATACGGCTTTGACTTTTCTGGTTATCAGTTGTCCTTGTGCTTTAGTATTAAGTGTACCGTTAGCGTTTTTTAGTGGCATCGGTGTTGCTTCTAAATATGGTATTTTATTTAAAGGAGGCATTGTTTTAGAAGCTTTGAAAAAAATCAAAGCGGTAGTAATGGATAAAACAGGTACGATTACTAAAGGCGAATTTTCCGTACAAAATATTGAAAGTTTTGGTGCATTGAACCAAGAGGAGCTATTGCAACTAACGGCTAGTGCTGAACAAGCTTCAACACATCCTATTGCTTCAAGTATCGTTGCCCAAGCTAAGAAGATGCATCTTTCTTTGCAGAAACCTGAAGGCTTTCGGGAAATTGCCGGTGAAGGCTTAGTGGTTGAGTTACAGAAGCAGAAAGTATTATGCGGTAATGTTAAGCTTTTACAGCGTTATCATATTATCTTAACTAATTATATGCCGTCTGCTCATGGTAGCGAAGTGCTAGTTGCTGTTGATGGTACTTATGTTGGTCGTCTTATCATTAGTGATACTTTAAAAGCCGATACTGTTACGGCGATTGCGGCATTAAAGCAGGAAAATTTAGTAACTGTTCTATTGACTGGTGATAATCAGCATGAGGCAGAATATATTGCTGCTCAGGCAAATATAGATCAAGTGCAGGCTCAATTATTGCCCCAGGATAAACTTAATTCAATGCAAAATTTGCGTCAACAATATGGTGCGGTAATGTTTATCGGTGATGGTATTAATGATGCTCCGGTTCTAGCAGGTGCCGATGTTGGTGCTGCTATGGGTAGTGGTTCAGAAGCCGCCTTAGAGGCTTCTGATGTTGTTTTTATGAATTCAGAAATGCAATCAGTACCTATGGCCATCAAAATAGCTCGCATGACTGCAAGCATTGCTTGGCAAAATGTAATTTTTGCTATTGCCGTGAAGGTGCTGATTATGCTGGCTGGTTTTGCAGGTTATGCTTCTATGTGGACTGCTGTATTTGCTGATACTGGTGTATCCTTATTATGTATCTTAAACTCTGTTCGTTTATTATATAAAAAGTTTTAAGTAGAATTAACGAAGTCATTTAGAAAAAATGGCTTCGTTTTTTCATCACTATCAATTAAGCTTAAGCTAACCAATAATGTGAATTAACTGTGACTTTAAAGTAAAAACTGTTGACAAATAGTAGTAGTTACAGTAAACTCTGAACTGTGGTTAGCTTAAAGCAACCACAAATTTTTTAAAGCAAAGTTAGCATAGGCTTACAAAAAGAAGAGAGGTTACAATGATGCCTTTGATTATGGCCAAGCGTGATGAAATTAATGTTATTAGTGCTATTCGCGGAAAAAATGAAACTAAGAGATTTTTAGAAAGCATGGGATTTGTTGTAGGTAGTAATATTACAGTTGTTACTGAATTTAATGGTAATCTGATTGTTAATATTAAAAATACACGTGTAGCTATCAGCAAAAGTATGGCTGCAAAAATTTTTGTATAAGTGGAGGTTGTTATGAGAACTTTAAAAGATGTTAGGGTAGGTGAAAATGTAATTGTAAAAAGATTACAAGGAGATGGGGCTGTGAAACGACGTATTATGGATATGGGGGTTACTAAGGGAACTGCTATTTTAGTGCAGAAAGTTGCTCCGCTAGGTGACCCTATAGAAGTAAAAGTACGTGGCTATGAACTTAGTTTACGCAAAGGTGAAGCCGAAAATATTATTGTTGAATAAAAGAGAGGTATAAAATATGAAAATTGCGTTAGTCGGTAATCCCAATTGCGGCAAGACTACACTGTTCAATGAACTTACTGGTTCTAATCAATATGTTGGTAACTGGCCGGGAGTGACTGTTGAAAAAAAAGAAGGTCATTTAAAAGCTGTTAAAGATGTTATAGTAACAGATTTGCCAGGTATTTATTCTTTGTCCCCATATACTCTTGAAGAAGTTATTTCCAGGGATTACTTATTACAGAATGATATTGATGTAATTTTAAATATAGTTGATGCATCTAATATTGAAAGGAATTTATATCTTACTACACAGCTTTTAGAAATGGGCATTCCTGTTACCATTGCTTTAAATATGATGGATGTAATAAAAAGTAATGGCGATACAATCAAAACAGATTATTTAGCAAAAGCTTTAGACTGCAATGTTGTGGGAATATCGGCATTGAGAGGTGATGGAGTTAAAGATGCAGCTGACATTTCTGTACGATCTACTACAGCTGAAGCGCCTAAATATTTAATGTTTAGTGAAGATGTAGAAGCTGCCTTGCAAAAAATAAAAGTGTTATTAGCAGAACGGATTACAGGTAAAGAAGAACGTTGGCTAACTATCAAAGTTTTTGAGCGAGATGCAAAAGTTTGGGATTCTTTAAATATTAGTAATGAGGAAAGAACTGCTTTGGAAGATATTATCGCTTTTTGTGAAGAAAGTTTAGATGATGATAGTGAAAGCATTATTACTAATCAACGTTATAATTATATTACTAATCTTGTTAATAAATGTGTAAAAAAGGGACAAAGCGGCTTAACAATTTCTGATAAAATTGACAGAATAGTTACTAATAGATTTTTAGCACTGCCTATTTTTGCTGCGGTAATGTTTTTAGTATATTATATTGCTGTTGATTCTTTGGGAACAATTGTAACTGATTTTACTAATGATACTTTATTTGGTGAATGGATTATGCCTTGGGCTCAAGAGAATTTAGAGGCAGCAGGTGTAGCACCGTGGTTAGTTTCTTTAATAGTAGATGGTATTATTGGCGGTATTGGTGCTCCCTTAGGTTTTGCTCCGCAAATGGCTATAGTATTCTTATTGTTGAGTTTCTTAGAAGATTGTGGATATATGGCGCGCGTAGCTTTTATTATGGACCGTTTTTTCCGTCAGTTTGGTATGAGTGGTAAAAGCTTTATTCCAATGCTGATTTCTTCTGGTTGTGGTGTTCCCGGCATTATGGCGAGTCGTACAATAGAAAATGAGCAAGATCGCCGTTTGACTATTATGACTACTACCTTTATTCCTTGTGGGGCTAAACTGCCTGTAATTGCATTATTGAGTGGTGCTATCATGGGTGGAGAATGGTATATGGCGCCTATAATGTATTTCATTGGCTTTTTTGCTGTGGTTACATCTTGCATTATTTTAAAGAAAAGCGATTTATTTAGTGGTGAACCGGCACCTTTTGTTATGGAAATGCCGCCATATCATTTGCCGTTATTAAAAAATGTATTATTGCATACTTGGGAAAGAGTATCTGGATTCTTGAAAAAAGCTGGTACAGTTATTTTCTTATGTTGTGTTGCGATGTGGTTTTTAGCTACTTACGGCATCGTTGACGGTAATTTAATCCTGGTCGAAGAGACCAATCAAAGCTTAATCGCCTCCATAGGCACTTTATTAGCACCAGTGTTTGCTCCTTTAGGTTTTGATACCTGGCAAGCAGTAGCAGCTGCTTTTTCTGGATTTGTAGCTAAAGAAGCTATTGTTAGTACAATGGCTATTTTGGCAGGTCTTGCTGAAGCAACTGAGGAAGAACCGGATTTATGGAATGCTGTTATGGCGATGTTCCCCAATGCAGTAGCGGCTTTTGCGTTTTTGGTTTTCAATCTATTAGATTCTCCGTGCTTAGCAGCGATTTCCACTATGAGTCAAGAAATGAATAGTAAAAAATGGACTTGGGCAACTATTGCTTTCCAAAATATTTATGCTTATGTAGTTTGCTTGATTATCTATCAATTAGGTTGCGTATTTATTGGTGGACAAGCTTTTTCGTTATGGACTTTTATAGCAGCAGTTCTTTTGCTGGGTTTTGTTTATCTTTTATTACGTCCGGCTAAAAAGAAAACACGTAAAACTGTATTGAGCATTGATGCGGAATAAAAGAGTCTTTTAGTAATTTTTTATGAAAGAAGGTAAGAAAGATGATAACAAGTATGGTTACATTTTTAGTTATTATAGCTGTTTATTTGGCTGCTAGATATGTTTTCAAACAAGCTAAGAAAGGTGGTTGCGTCGGTTGCAGTAATTGTTCAGCAACTTGTTGTCATTGTTTGGCAAAGAAAAATAAAAACCAGTCTATAAACTAAAATGACTATATATAGTATGGTTAAGAAAAAAGATACACATTATCTTGACAAATTTATAAAAGGCGATATAATTTAGACATAACATAAAACAATATAGTTCCTGACGGATAAGTGGAGTTTACCACGTGGAGCTGTATTGTGATTTCGCCGACCGTCTGGGCAAGCATTCGTTGCCCAGGCTTTTTTGTTTTAGGGAAAGTTTTTGCTTGCAAAAATTACTTATCTTTTCCTAACCGAGAGTTTTGTCAGCAAATGCAGAATATCTTTGTGTTTAAAAATAAAGAAAAGAGGTAATCACAATGCAGCAAACAAAAAACAAATGGTTAATCGTTTTAGCAGCCATCGGTATCCACATTTCTATCGGTAGTGTTTATGCCTGGAGTGTATTGACCAAGCCGATTATGCAATCCATGGGCTTTACGTTACAACAAGTAACTTGGACATTTTCGTTGGCAATTCTTTTTCTAGGCTTATCAGCAGGTTTTTTGGGTAGTTATGTAGAACGTTTTGGGCCGCGTCGTAGTGGCTTAGTAGCAGCCTGTTTTTTCTCTACTGGTATGTTAGGTACTGCTTATGCTTTAACGCAACACAGTTTGACATTGATGTATCTGTTTTATGGTGTAATTGGCGGTATTGGTTTAGGTACTGGGTATATCACACCTGTATCTACGTTAGTAAAATGGTTCCCTAATAATCGAGGTTTAGCGACGGGCTTGGCAATTATGGGATTTGGCTTTGCTAGTTTGATTGCTGGTCCGGTAATGCAATTATTGATTGCTTCCTATGGGTTAGTTGCTAACTTTGTGATTTTAGGTTGCGGTTATTTTTTAGTTATGACTACTTCTGCTTTGTATTTAGAACCACCGAAAATGTTACCGCTGGTAAATGAAAAAAATAAAGTATCTGCTATCGCTGTTAAACAAGAATATCCTAAACAATTTACGGTTCAAGAAGCGATGCATACTTGGCGTTTTTATGCTTTATGGTGGATTTTCTTTATTAATATTACATGCGGGATTGGTTTGTTAGCTGTAGCTTCTCCTATGGCACAAGAGGTTATCAAGATGACGCCGATGGCAGCAGCATCTATGGTCGGTATTATCGGTTTATTAAATGGTGGCGGTCGTATTGTTTGGTCTACAATTTCTGATTATCTCGGCCGAGCTAATACCTATATCATATTTTTTGTAATTGAAATCATTGCTTTCTATATGTTGGGCGATGTACAGGACAGCTTAATTTTCCAGGCTTTGATTTTTATTATCATTACCTGCTATGGTGGTGGTTTTTCCTGTATGCCGGCTTATTTAAGTGATTTATTTGGTATGAAACAGCTTAGTGCTATTCATGGACGTATTTTAACAGCTTGGGGTATGGCAGGTATTGCTGGTCCTCTACTGTTATCTGTAGTTTACGAACAGACACATAGTTATAGCTTCACTTTATATTTATTTAGTGCATGTTTTGTACTTAATTTGTTAGTAGCAGTAATTTTGAAGTATAAAAAATAATAAAAATTTATCTAGTAGGTAAAATTTTTATTACTTTTGCTTGACAAATAGAGCTTTTTATTGATAAGATAATCAATATAACAAAATAATTACAAGCTATGAACGGAAGGAATTTTACCGTAGTCATTTTAGAGAGGCAGCGGGTGGTGCAAGCTGTTATGACAGTGTAAGATTTGTAGTCCGGGAGCCTCTTAGCAGAACAGGAGTAAGCTAAGACGTGAGCACGCGTTATGTGCATTGAGTGCCCTAGATAAAATAGGGAAGATAGGTGGTACCACGATATATTCGCCCTGTCCTTTTTGGACGGGGCGTTAATTTTTTGTATTAAAAATTTGGGAGGAATTAGTAAATGTGTGAAGAGCATAATATACCAAAGGTTTATGACCCTGCTTCCGTAGAGAAGAAATGGTATAAATTTTGGGAAGATCATCATTATTTCCATGCAGAAGTAGAAGAAGGTAACAAAGCATTCAGTATTGTTATCCCGCCACCGAATATTACCGGTCAATTACACATGGGACATGCGTTGGATAATACTCTGCAAGATATTTTGATTCGTTGGCATCGTATGATGGGTCATAATACTTTGTGGATGCCTGGCTACGACCATGCAGGTTTGGCTACTCAAATTAAAGTAGAAGAAGTAATCAAAAAAGAAGAAGGCAAAACACGTTATGATTTGGGTCGTGAAGAATTCCTGAAACGCGTTTGGGCTTGGAAGGAACAATATGGCGACCGTATTATCAATCAATTGAAACATTTAGGTGTATCCTGCGATTGGGAACGTAAACGCTTCACTATGGATGAAGGTTGTTCTAAAGCTGTACGTGAAGTATTCTGCTCCTTGTTTGAAAAAGGCTTAATCTATAAAGGTACTCGCATTACCAACTGGTGTGTAAACTGTAACACTGCTCTGTCCGATATCGAAGTAGAGCATAAGGATGATGCAGGTCATTTGTGGTATGTACAATATCCTGTTGTTGAAGAGGAAGGTACTTATCTGACAATCGCTACTACTCGTCCGGAAACCATTATGGGTGATACTGCTGTTGCGGTAAATCCGGAAGATCCTCGTTATGGACGTCTTGTTGGTAAAACTCTGCGTTTACCTCTGACTGACCGTGTTATTCCTATCATTGCTGATAGCTATGTTGATTTGGAATTTGGTACTGGTGCTGTAAAAATTACTCCGTCCCATGACCCCAACGACTATGAAATGGGCTTACGTCATAATTTGCCTAGCATTGTTGTTATCGGTATGGATGGTACTATGACTGCCGAGGCAGGTAAATATGAAGGCCAAACTCGTGAAGAATGCCGCAAAAATATTGTTGCTGACTTAAAAGAGCAAGGATACCTGGTAAAGGTTGAAGATTATTCTCATGCTGTTGGTCATTGCCAACGTTGCGGCTGTGTTGTAGAACCATTGGTTTCTACTCAATGGTTCGTAAAAATGGCTCCGTTGGTACAAGCAGCTGTTGATTGTGTTGAAGACGGACGTACTCAATTCGTACCGGAACGTTTCACTAAAACTTATACTGGCTGGATGGATAACATCCGTGACTGGTGTATCTCCCGCCAAATCTGGTGGGGTCATCGTATCCCTGTATGGTACTGCGACGATTGTGGTGAAATGCATGCAAGCCGTACTGATTTGACTGCTTGCCCGAAATGTGGCAGTACTCATATCCATCAAGATGAAGATGCTCTGGATACTTGGTTCAGTAGTGCTTTGTGGCCTTTCTCTACTATGGGCTGGCCTGATAAAGATCCAATGCTGAAGCAATTCTATCCTACCAGCGTATTAGTAACTGGTTATGATATTATTTTCTTCTGGGTTGCACGTATGCTGATTATGGGTATGGAATTTATGCATGAAATTCCGTTTGAAAAAGTATTTATCCATGGCTTGGTTCGTGATAGCCAAGGTCGTAAAATGTCCAAATCTCTGGGC
This sequence comes from uncultured Phascolarctobacterium sp., assembly GCA_900544885.1. Taxonomy (GTDB): domain Bacteria; phylum Bacillota; class Negativicutes; order Acidaminococcales; family Acidaminococcaceae; genus Phascolarctobacterium_A. The sequence continues at coordinate 26,019 of UQWU01000019.1, forward strand.
AATGGTATCGACCCCTTGGAAGTTATCGACAAATATGGTGCTGATACTTTGCGTTTCATGCTGATTACCGGTAATACTCCTGGTAATGATATGCGTTTCTATTGGGAACGTGTAGAAGCAACTCGTAACTTTGCTAATAAAATTTGGAACGCTTCTCGTTTCGCATTGATGAATATTGAAGGCTACGATCCAAATGCTAAGCTGGCTCCGTATACATTGGCTGATAAATGGATTTTGTCCCGTCTGCAGCATACTGCAAAAGACGTTACCGAAATGCTGGAAAAATTCGAACTGGGTGAAGCAGGTCGCATGATTTATGACTTCATTTGGGGCGAAGTTTGTGACTGGTATATCGAACTGGCTAAACCGCGTCTGTATAATAAAGAAAACGCTGAAGAACGTGCAACTGCACAACATGTTCTGGCTAAAGTATTGACCAGTGCTATGCAATTGCTGCATCCTTATATGCCGTTCATCACCGAAGAAATCTATCAATGTCTGCCTCATGAAGCAGAAAGCATCATGGTTTCTAAATGGCCGGAAGCAGATCCTGCTTTGATTGACGATGAAGCAGAACGCGTAATGGGTGCTATCATGGAAAGTATCAAAGCTATCCGTAATATGCGTGCTGAAGTTAATGTACCGCCAGGAAAGAAAGTACCTGCTATTATGTTAGTAGCTGCTGACTTAAAGGACGGTGTTGAAGCTAATGCTAACTATGTACATCTGATGGGTGCTATCAGCGATTTGAGTGTACTGTCTGAAGATGCTGCAAAACCGGAAAATGCTATGGCCGGTGTTGTAAGCGGTATCGAAGTATACCTGCCGCTTGCAGGCTTGATTGATGTTGAAAAAGAAACTCAACGCTTGAATAAAGAACTGGCTACCATCGACAAAGAATTATCTCGTGTAGAAGGTAAGCTGGGCAATGCAGGCTTCTTGGCTAAAGCTCCTGAAGCTGTTATTGCTAAAGAAAAAGCTAAGGCAGAAGAATTAAATGGCAAAAAAGCTGCTATTAATGAACGTCTGGCTTATTTGAAAACTATCTAATCAATAAAAACTGAGTTGTAATTTTTGGAGCAATTTAATACTCGCTCAATAGGGCCTTTTACCTCTGCAACGGGGAAGACCTGTGCAGTGAGTATTTAAATTGCTCCTGCATTTTTACAATCTTTGATTTCTCTGATTTTAATAAGGAGGCTGGAGCTTCTATGAATTATGTAGAAAGTCTAGATTATCTTGACAGCTTAGGCAAGTTTGGCATAAAGCTGGGCATGGAACGTATTGAAGGATTACTGAAAGAACTGGATAATCCTGAACAAAAAATTAAAACTGTACATGTGACAGGTACTAACGGTAAAGGCTCTGTTTCCAGTATGATTACTAATATTTTACTGGCATCAGGTTTGCATGTAGGCAAATTTACATCTCCGCATCTGGTAAAATATAATGAACGTATTAATTTAGATGGTAAAGATATTAGTGATGATGATTTTGCCATGGCTATTTCTGCTGTAAAGGTTGCAGCGGATAGCATAGTAAAAAAAGGTGTCTGTGAACAACCTACACAATTTGAAGTTTTAACTGCAGCTGCTTTCTTATATTTTTATCTGCAAAAGGTAGATTATGCTGTTATTGAAGTTGGAATGGGCGGATTATGGGATTCTACTAACGTCATTACGCCAGTTGTTTCTGTTATTACTAATGTTGCTTTAGATCATACTGACCGTTGCGGAAAAACAATCGAGCGTATTGCTATGCAAAAAGCGGGTATCATTAAAGAAAATGTTCCTTTAGTTACCTCTGCCGAAGGCGATGAAGCATTAGGTCCTATTGTAAGTTTTGCTATGTTTAAACAAGCTCCGGTTTATCTTTATGGTAAAGCTTTTCATGGTACAGAGGTTTCTAGCTCTATGGACGGACAAAAATTTACTTTGCATGCAGGTGATTTCTATGCATCTGATTATGAAATAAAGTTGCCGGGTGAGCATCAGATTAAAAATACTAGCGTAGCGATTGTAGCAGCTAAAATCGTCTCTAAGCAGGATGAACGTATTAATGAGCTGGCATTGCATATCGGTGTTGCTAATACTGTATGGCCTGGTCGTTTAGAGCGTATTCATAAAAATCCTGATATAATTTTAGATGGTGCTCATAATCCCAATGGTGCTGAAGCATTGCGTAAAGCTTTGGATAAGTATTATCCTGGTAAACAAGTACATTTTGTTTTTGGTATGATGGGCGATAAAGATATGACTAATGTTATCAAAACCTTGATTCATCAAGATGATATTGTTTATACAGTTCGTGCCGATGAAGGTGCACGTGCTGCAGAAGCTAGTGATTTAGCTAAATTAGTAGGTAGCAATGCAGTACCGATGGAAAATTTGGCTGAAGCATATGGTCGTGCTCTAAATGAAGCCGGTAATGATGGTGTTGTCTGTGTTTGCGGCAGTCTGTATCTAGTGGGCGAATTCAAGAAAATGCTTTTGGCTGATAAAAATAACTTGAATTAATGCAGATATTTTCTGGCTGTCAGGCAATGGTGATGGATTTGGTGATTATATGAACCTGAGAAAATTAGCAGATTATCTTGACAACAAAATATATTACATGCTGCTTTTTACAGTTGCGGTTATTCCTTTGCGGCAGGAGTTTACTGCTTTTTGTGTAGCTGTTACTTTTATAGCAGCTGTTCTGACTTCTTTTTATAAGGGCAGACAAAATCCGCCTGTATTGCAGAAGTGGCAGCAGGGGGCATTATATCTTCTATTTATCATAGGCTGGATTTCTTTACATTTTTCCTTGGATAAATTTATTTCTTCCTGGAACTATGTTTATGTTGCGGGACAGTATAGTGCTTTGCTGTTTGTGCTATTGCGCTACGGTTGGCAAAAACCTCAGCCATTTGCAGAATCCGCCAAGGAAACGGAGACGATTAATGGTTGGCGTGGCTATTGGCAGCAATTTTCTTGTCGGCCCAGACCATTACAGTTGATCAGTGCTTTTATGTTGATGTCCGTATTCGTTAGCGGGTTAGGCATTTTTCAAAAGATTTTTGGGGTAACAGCTGATGGTGTCTGGGTGGATCCGGCACAGTTTCCTGATATTAAAGTCAGAGTCTTTTCAACTTTAGTTAATCCTAATATTTTAGGCGGTTATCTGGTGCTGGTTATTGCTTATACTGCTGCTTTTTTCAATATGACAAAGGGTAGACGTAATTGGCGCTTAGCTTTTTTAGCAACAGGTATTTTAGCATCTATTTGTCTTTTATATACATATTCTCGTGGTAATTGGCTAGCTTGTGCTGCAGTATTGCTAACGTTTTGCATTTGCTTCTGTCGTAAAGCATTTATTCCGATTATTATGGGTAGTGTAGCTGTTTTTGCTAGTGGTGGTCATGTAGTTATGCATCGTCTAGCTTCTATTGGTGGCAGCGGTGATACTTCTACCGCATTACGTTTAGCTTATCTTAAAAGTACGAAATGGATTATTGAGGCATATCCTTTTGGCGTAGGTTGGTATGGCTATCGTTTTGTTTATCCGACATATAATTTCTATTTGGCAGATACGAGCGTTATTATGTATCATTGTCATAATATGTTTTTAAATGTTTGGTCAGAGTTAGGCTTACACGGTTTAATAGTCTTTTTGCTGATTTGGTGGGGGATATTTTTAAGGACTGGCTGGAGGCTTGCTTATCATGGTCGTAGCTGGTGGCTGAAGGCTATGGGTAGAGGTTATGTATTGGCATCAATAGGCATTACTATTGGAGGCTTAACGGATCATGTTTATTTCAATACACAGATGGGCTTATTATTTTGGCTTTTAGGTGGATTGACTATGTTAAGCAATAAGTTGGACAAATATGAAATGTAAATAATTTTTTTCTGCATACTGCAAGTGGTGTTGTTCACTATTTGCAGTATTTTTTTACTTTTTGTGTAATGTTTTTTACGAAAATAACAATTTGTGTTACATATAAGTAAAATAGAAAAATTTTTATTGACTAAGTGTAAATGCAGTTGTATTATATAGCACATAGCCAACAATTTAATATTTTTTATTAGGCGATGAAGAGAAGAGTAAATGAGTGCGTTTGGCGCAGAGAGCCTCCGTTTATGGTGCAAGGAGGAGCAAAAGCTATCATTGAAGATGGTCTTGGAGTTGATGGACTGAGATGTAAATTTAGGTTATCCGGGTGCACCCGTTACAGTGCCGAAGTATTAAAGGGTAAACAATCCCTGCGTACTTGTTGAGGTTTGTGTGGTGACATACAGACGAATTAGGGTGGTATCACGAAATAGCGCTTTCGTCCCTGTATATTACAGGAACGAAAGCTTTTTTATTGTTGCGATTACTGTAGTGCGTTTAGTAAATTTTTTGGAGGGAAAAAAATGCCTATTAAAGTAAATGATAATTTGTCTGCTATTGGACAATTACAAGAGGAAGGAATTTTTACAATGACCGAAGAACGTGCAAATAATCAGCGCGTTCGTCCTTTAAAAATCTGTGTATTAAACTTAATGCCGTTGAAAAAACCGACTGAAATTCAACTGTTGCGTCTTTTAGGTAACTCCCCGCTACAGATTGAAGTCGATTTCTGCCGTACAGTGAGCCGCGAAACTACTCATACTGATAATACATATTTAGATAATGCGTATTTGGAATTTGAGGATATTAAAGATAAATACTATGATGCATTTTTGATGACTGGTGCACCTGTTGAAAAATATGCCTTTGAGGATGTAGATTATTGGCAGGAAATAGTTACTTATCTTGATTGGGCAGAACTGCATTGTTATTCTACTATGTGCTTATGCTGGGGTGCTCAAGCAGCTTTATACCATTATTATGGTGTTAATAAAAAGATTCTGCCGGCTAAAATGTTCGGTATTTTTCAATATGGTTTGACTGTAAAAAATCATCCGTTATTGCGCGGTTTTGATGATCGTTATTTTATTCCACAATCCCGCCATACTGCAGTTGATGATGATGCTATTGATTCTTGCAAATCCTTACAGGTATTGTCCCGTTCGGTAGAAAACGGTATCAATATTTGTGCAACTAAAGACTTACGTCGTATCTTTGTTTTAGGTCATTTTGAATATGATCGTTATACTTTGGCTGATGAATATTATCGTGATAAGAAAAAAGGTTTGCCCATTGATATTCCTCGACACTATTTCCCGGAAGGCGATACAACTCAAGAGCCAGTGTTCAAATGGCGCAGCTATGCTCATCTGTTCTATATGAACTGGTTGAATATCGTTTATCAAGATACTCCATATGATTTACACGAGCTTACATCTGCTGCAGGTAATAAATTGGAGAAAGCTTTAAATGAATATAATCGTATTTTGCAACAATTACAGCAATGATACTATAGAAGAAAAATAAAATTAGGAGGACGAAGCTATGAGTAATGTAAATATCAATACTAAATGTGTACAAGGTGGTTATAGACCGCAAAATGGTGAACCGCGTCAAATTCCTATTATTCAATCAACTACCTTTAAATATGATACAAGTGAGGATATGGGTAAATTATTTGATTTAGAAGCTAGCGGTTATTTCTATTCCCGTCTGCAAAATCCGACTTGCGATTCTGTCGCTGCTAAGATTGCCGAATTAGAAGGCGGCAAAGCTGCTATGCTTACTTCCTCAGGTCAAGCTGCTAATTTTTTTGCTTTATTGAATCTTTGTGAAGCAGGTAGTCATCTTGTTGTTTCCGCTTCTATTTATGGTGGCACCTTTAATCTGATTGGTGTAACAATGGCAAAAATGGGCATAGAAGCAACTTTTGTAGATCCTGATTGTACCGAAGAAGAATTAGATGCGGCATTTAAAGAAAACACTAAGGCTGTTTTTGGTGAAACTATTGCTAATCCTGCATTGACCGTTCTTGATATCGAAAAATTTGCCAATGTTGCTCATCGTCATGGTGTACCTTTAATTATTGATAATACTTTCCCTACACCAATTAACTGCCGTCCGATTGAATGGGGAGCAGATATTGTAACTCATTCTACTACTAAATATATGGATGGTCATGGTGCTTGCGTCGGTGGCGTGATTGTTGATGGCGGTAATTTTAATTGGTTGGAACACAAGGATAAATTCCCTGGCTTGTGCGAACCAGATGAGTCTTATCACGGTATTGTTTATGCCGAAAAATTTGGTCAAGAGGGTGCCTTTATTACTAAAGCTACCGCTCAATTAATGCGCGACCTTGGTTGCTGTCAATCTCCGCAAAGTGCTTTTATCTTGAACTTGGGTTTGGAATCTCTTCATGTAAGAATGCCGCGCCACGTAGAAAATGGTCAGGCTGTAGCAGAATTTTTAGAGAAACAACCGCAGGTAGAATATGTAAATTATCCTGGATTAAAAGCTGATAAATATTATGAACGTGCACAAAAATATTTCGGCAATGGCGGTTGCGGGGGGGGTTTTTTTTATTTTAAAAAGGGAAATGCTTG
>UQWU01000020.1 GCA_900544885.1 uncultured Phascolarctobacterium sp.
CGGATACAAATCACCTGATGATCTATTCGAGAATGAGCTTGATAAGATTTATGCAGCTTGATTTTTTACAAGTGTGCAACTTCTTATTGCAATTTAGGATTTTTTCTAATATGATATAATAAACTAAAACATAATACAATCTAGCGAGTGATGTTGATGAAAAAACTATTGATAACGGGCTTTGACGCTTTTGCACATTATCAGATTAATCCATCATGGGAAGCAGTAAAAAGCTTGCCAGAAGAAATTGGTCCTTTTAAATTAACTAAAATGCGTCTGCCGAATATTTATGGGCTGGAATGGAAAATGCTTTTAGAAAAGGCACAGCAGATTCAGCCGGATGTTATTTTGCTGACGGGGATGGATAGTGGTAGCACTAGATTACATTTAGATACTGTGGCTATTAATCTGCGCGATGCGTTGGTAGAGGATAATTTGGGTAGGACTCCTTGGAATGAAGCGATTATAGCAGGAGGACCGACAGCGTATTTTGCAACGCTCCCGGTGCATGATATTATAAAAAAATTACAACAGCAAAAAATTCCTGTGCATATCGGTTATGCTAGCGGTGGTTATGTTTGCAATGATGTTTTTTATCTGGCCTTGCATCATTTTGCTGCTACTTCTACTAAAGTCGGCTTTTTGCACGTACCGTTGCTGCCGGAAATGGTTTGGGATGACAGCTTAGCTTTGCCGTTAGACGAAACATTAAAAACTTTAAAGCAGATTATTATCTGCATTGGCGAAATGTTGGAAAGATAATAAAAATTCCCTAGAAGTAATTCTAGGGAATTTTTGCGTTCACAATTATTTGCTTAATGCTTGGAAGTTACCATAGAAACGGTCTTCTTCTTTTTGGTAAGCCACAGGGTCTGCATAGCGATTGATTTTTTCATTGAAGGTGCAGGCAGCTTTAATGCAATCATTAACAGCATTTTTAGTATTGATGCGTGGGTCGTCTTCGCTAGCTAATACATAACCGGCAACACGCAATTTACTGCTGTCATATTCTTGTACACCATAATCATAGGTAAAGAGTTTATTGCCGTCAGAAGTACTTTCGCTTAAAGCTACTTTTACAGTTGCATAAGTTCCGAATACTTTTTCACCGGTGCCGGTGCCTGCCAGGTCAATTTTTACCAGAACGGATTCCCAATCAGGGCGGGTAATAAGTTTAAGGTCGGAAGGATTAACAGGACCTTCGGGTGCACGTTTAAGATTTTGAATGTCGAAACGTTTGCCGTATTGTTCTTTTAAGAAAGTTTCAAATTCTAATCTGCCGTTCACCAAATCATTTTCTTCGTTTTGTGCTGCTAAAATAGCATCAGGAACTTGATACCAAAGTACAGCTTTTTTTGCAGGAGCTGCTGCTGCACATACGGAGCAGATTAACAGACACATTAAGCATAACAGGATTTTTTTCATAAATAACAACCTCCTAAGACTATTCAATTATCTATATTCTAGCAATATTTAAGAAAAAATAAAAGTATTCTAAGGATGATTTGCCATTTTTGACACAATTTGGAGAAGAAATTGTTAGTACGCAGATTAATATCAAATTAATTTATATAGATAGTTTTAGCGGTGTCATTTAAATAGTACTTTTTTCCCTTATATACAAGTTAATACGTCTGTTACTAGTGCATACTGTATACAATATTATGGAAAATTGCTTAATATATTTTAATATGTTAAAATATATAGGTCTGATTTGGTCGTAGAACCATATCTTTTATCTACATTTATTTTAAGGAGGACTATTGGATGTCTAAAGAAAAAAATAATCCAACACCTAAAAGAAAACCTACTTTTGTGGAATCTATTATTCCTATCGTGGCAATGCTGATTATCCTGACTGTCGGTAAAGGCGTTTTGGGCTATGCTACTGAACCCCTGCTGTTATTAGTTGCAGCTGTTGCCGGCGTTATTGCTTATCGTGTGGGCGTTACTTGGGATGAAATGATGGACGAAATCTGTCAGAAAATCGCTAAAGGTATGCCGGCAATCTTGATTTTAACCTGCGTTGGTGCTTTAGTTGGCACTTGGATGGCTGCAGGTACTATTCCTATGATGATTTACTATGGTGTACAAATGGTTAATCCCAGCCTGCTGTTGGTAACTGCTTTCTTGATTACTGCAGTTGTATCCGTTGTAACTGGTACCTCTTGGGGTTCTGTTGCTACTATGGGTGTAGCTTTAATGGGTATTGCTTCTGCATTGGGCGTTTCTTTGCCGGCTACTGCAGGTGCTGTTATCGCCGGTTCTTATTTCGGTGATAAAATTTCTCCTTTATCCGATACTACTAACTTAGCTCCTGTTGCTGCAGGCAGTACTTTATATGAACATATTTATCATATGTTCTATACTACTATTCCTGCAACTATTGTTTCTCTGATTGTTTATGCTATTGCAGGTATGAATGCTGATACTACTGTTGATGCTTCTTCTCAAAGTGTTACCACTTTACTTAGTCAATTGGATGTTATGTATCATTGGAATCTTTTACTGTTGTTACCTGTAGTTATGGTATTGGCAGGCTCCATTATGAAAAAACCGACACTGCCTGTAATGCTGGCATCTACCGTTGTAGCTGGTTTTGAAGCTGTATTACTGCAAGGCGTAACTGTAAAGAATATCTTAGCTAGCACCGTTACCGGTTTTAATGTAGCCATGATTGTACGTCCTGGCTTTGACCCTGCAACCTGCGCTATGGAAGTAACCAAACTGTTAAACCGTGGCGGTATGGTTGGTATTATGGGTACTACACTGCTGGTATTCTGCGCCTTCTGCTTTGCAGGTATTATGAGCCGTGCAGGTTGCCTGGAAGTAGTTTTAGAAAAAATCCTGACTGTTGCTAAATCTACAGGTGATTTGATTGCTGCTACTGTTGCTTCCTGTATTACCATGGGTTTAACTACAGGTAACTCCTATTTGTCCATTCTTATTCCGGGCGAAATGTTCCGTGATGCCTATAAAGCTCGTGGCTTAGCTGCGAAAAACCTGTCCCGTACTCTGGAAGACTCTGGTACTGTATTTGTTCCGTTGGTTCCCTGGTCTGCCGCAGGTGCATATATGACTGCAACTTTGGGTGTAGAGGCTCTTGATTATCTGCCGTGGGCAGTGTTGTGCTATACTGGTTTCATTTTTGCGATTCTTTGGGGTTATACCGGCTTTGGTATTGCTAAATTAGAAGAGAGTGAAGATTAATGTCCGTTTGTCTATTGATAAAAAATGCTGATATCTATGCTCCTGAGCATTTGGGGATAAAAGATATTTTGGTTATAAATGATAAAATTGTTAAAATAGCTGCTTCTATCGAAGTTCCCAGTGCATTGGCTTGCAAGATAGTAGATGCAGGAGGCAAAGTGTTGCTGCCTGGCTATGTTGATCAGCATGTACATATTATAGGTGGCGGTGGAGAAAGTGGGCCGTATAGCCGTACACCTGAAGTAATGCTTAGTGATTTGACTAAGGCCGGAGTTACTACAGCAGTTGGTGTTTTAGGTACTGATGGTACAAGTCGTCATAACGAGGCTCTGCTTGCTAAGGCTAGGGGATTAGAATATGAAGGTATTACAACCTATATTTTGACTGGTTCCTATGAATTTCCCGTACATACTATGACTGGTGATGTAAGAAGGGATATTATTCTTATTGACAAAGTAATTGGCGTTGGTGAGCTTGCTCTTTCGGATCATCGTAGTTCTGAACCGACATTAGACGAGCTCAAACGAGTGCTGACGCAGGCTAGGCTTGGTGGTATGCTGAGTGGTAAAGCCGGTGTTGTGCAATTCCACATGGGTATTGGTGCTGCTGGTATTGAACCATTGCTGCAAATTTTACAGGATAGCGAAATTCCTGCAAAGCATTTTATTCCCACTCATGTTAATCGTGCAGCTCATTTATTTGAACAGGCTAAGAAACTGGCTACCCAAGGGGGTTATATGGATATAACCTCAGGAATACGCAGCTGTGACGGTTTTGAGGATTGTATTGAACCTGCTGAGGCTATCAAGCGTTGTTATGAAGACGGAGTGCCAATGAGTCAAGTTACTATGAGCTCTGACGGTAATGGTTGTATGAGCGTTGTACTTGCTGATGGTACTGTACGTCAATTGGCTGTACCAATGTGTTCACTCCACGAAGAGGTACGTAATAGTATTCTGCAGGGTGTACCTTTGGAAATTGTTACAGCTGTTGTAAGTGCTAATCCTGCTAAGGCAAATGGCTTGTGGCCTCAAAAGGGACATGTTGCAGAAGAGTGCGATGCTGATTTTATTTTGTTGGATGAGGATTACTTTATTGATACAGTAATTGCAAAAGGTCGTATCATGGTAACTGCTGGTGAAGCTGTTGTACGTGGTACCTTTGAAAGATGAGGTAATTGTTAATGATTAAGGTTTTGAAAAACGCTGAAGTCTATGCACCTAAATATTTAGGCAAGCAAGATGTTTTGGTAATCGGCGGCAAAGTTGCACGCATTGCTGCTGAAATTAACGAATATGACAATATTCCCGAAGTAGAAGTATTTGATTTGGCAGGTAAAAAGTTAGTTCCTGGCTATATTGACCTGCACGTGCATATTACTGGTGGTGGCGGCGAACAAGGTCCTGCTTCCCGTGTTCCCGAATCTCAATTAAGCTTTTTTACCCGTAATGGTATTACCACTGTTGTCGGTCTGTTAGGTACTGATGGTATTACTCGCAGCTTAGAAAATCTGATTGCTAAAGCACGTGCCTTGACTGAAGAAGGTATTACTGCTTATGCTTTGACCGGTGCTTATGGTTATCCGACTAACACTATGACCGGTAGCATTGAAAAAGATATCATGATGATTCCGCCATTTATCGGTGTAAAAATTGCTGTCAGCGATCATCGTAGCTCTAATCCGACCGGTGAAGATTTAATCGCAGCAGCAACTGCTGCTCGTCGTGGTGGTCTTTTATCCTGCAATCCAGGTTTAGTAACTATGCACATGGGTAGTGGTAAAGGTAAACTTGAACCCTTATTCTATGCTTTAGAACATGCTGATGTACCTGCTAAAAACTTCCTGCCTACTCATATGCTGCGTACTCCGGAGTTAATTGAGGAAGGCGTAAAATTAGTTCGTATGGGCGGTTATATGGATTGCACCGCAGGTGGTACCGATGAGGATATGGAAGACTATGCAGAGAAGATTTTTGACTTACTGCATTGTGATGGTGTAACTGCAGACCATGTAACTTTGTCTAGCGATGCTTTTGGTTCTCAACCTCGTTTTGATGAATCCGGCGAATGCATCGGTCTGACTTATGCATCTCCCGAATTCCTGCATAAGACTATTAAGAGCCTTGTACGTCGTGGCTTAGCTTTGGAAGAGGCTTTGAAGCTGTTGACTTCTACTCCGGCAGAACTGTTGGCTAAAACAGGTGTTAAAGGTTGTGTAGCTGTAGGCGCTGATGCTGACTTACTGGTATTGGATGAAAATCTTGATATTGCCAGTCTATTTGCTAAAGGTGAAACTGCTGTTTTAAACGGTGAACTGGTTATGAAGGGTCGTTTTGAATAATTTTCTTTTAACTAAAAAAAGATAAAAAAAGACTGTTACGGAATTTTTTCGTAACAGTCTTTTTGTTAGGCATTATTTTTTCTTTTTGTTATACATTTGCATAACTTCTTCAATATCGCCGCTTTCAATCCACATTTTTAATGCAGCACTCATATTTTTAACTGCTTCATCAATGGTAATTTTGTCTTCGCCTTGGAATTGATGCAGAACATGGTTTACAACTGCTTTATTATTGCGGGCAGGATGACCGATACCTACTTTAAAGCGAGGATATTCATCAGTACCTAAATGCTCGGTAATGGATTTGATGCCATTATGACCACCGGCACTACCTTTACGGCGGATACGCAATTGGCCTACGGGCATATCCATATCATCTTGGATGACAGCAATATCTTCCGGGTCGATATGATAGAAGTTAGCATATTGACCAACAGCTACACCGCTGAGATTCATATAAGTGGTAGGTTTAATAATAAGAATTTTTTCGGGTGCACGATATTCAGCACAGTAAGCGTTACGGTCTTCTTTGTTGAAGGTGACACCTAATTGTTTAGCAAGCTCATCGACAACCATAAAGCCGATATTATGACGAGTGTTTTCGTATTCACGGCCGATGTTGCCTAAACCGACGATTAATTTCATGTTAGACAATTCTCCTTTATTTTTCGTTGATTAATTGATCAATAGTAACAAATTCATAGCCTTGGGCACGTAAGCGGTCGATAATAAGGCTTACGGCAGCAATGGTCTGCTTGCGGGACGCTTTGTTTTTAGGACTGTCACCGTCATGGAGTAGTACGATAGCATCAGGTTTGGCTTCGCTGCAGACACGATCAGCAATTACTTCTACACCTGGATTAGTCCAGTCACGGGGAATGATATTCCAGTTAACTGCTTGCAGGTTTTCGTGTTGCATAATTTGAAGTACATGCCAATCTTTAAAACCGTGTGGTGGACGCATATATTTAATTTGCTGGCCTGTAATTCTTTCTAAGGTATGCTTGCCGTAAGTAATATTAGCTTGTGCTTCTTGAGTACCTAATTTTAACAGGTCAACATGATAGCCTGCATGTAGAGCGATTTCATGACCACCTGCTTGGACTGCTTGAACAACATCAGGATAATGGGCAGCATTATCTCCGACCATAAAGAAGGTGGCGTGAACGTTTTTGGCAGACAATACCTTTAATAAATCCTGTGTATAAGGTGGATAAGGACCATCATCAAATGTTAAAGCAATACGCGGCTTAGTTGTTTGTGATGCAGCTAAATTATTGCTAAAGAAATCATTACTTGCAGCACGTGGACCATGAGTAATAACAGGTCCGTAGAAGCTGTTTCCAGGCAGTACAGCAAGCAAAAGCAATGTACCGCTCACAAGCATACTTAAAGCAGCTAAAATCGCTGCTGTGCGGCGTTTAAGATAATTAAAGCGTCCTAGCCAAAGCAGGGCAGTAGCCAAAATGGCACAGCTGATAATAATATAAAAAATTCTCATAATGTGTAGTAAAATAAAAGGCTTGCCTAAGGCAAGCCTTTTTTAATCATAAGCTTATTTTTTTACGTCAAACAGTTGGCTTACAGACCAATCATTGTAGATGCGTAAAATGGTTTCTGCCAAAATCGGAGCAATGGATAATACTTTGATTTTCGGATGTTTTTTGGACGGAGCCAAAGGAATAGTATTGGTAACAACTAATTCAGTAATATCGGATTGAGCGATGCGGCTTAAAGCAGGATCAGTCAGAATCGGGTGAGTGCAGCAAGCATAGATTGCTTTAGCGCCCATTTTCTTCAGTGCACGAGCACCTTCGGTTAAGGAACCGGCAGTATCAACCATATCGTCAACTACGATGCAGTTTTTACCTTCAACGTTACCGATTAAGTTCATAACTTCAGCAACACCAGGTTCAGGACGACGTTTATCAATGATAGCCATAGGAGCATTGAGGATTTCAGCGAAGCCACGTGCACGGCCTACACCACCTAAATCCGGAGAAACAACTACCATATCGTCCAGGTTTTTCTCTTTGATGTATTCAGCCAGCAGCGGGCCGCCAGGCATATGATCGAAAGGAATATTGAAGAAACCTTGGATTTGTGCAGCATGCAGGTCGATGGTAACTACGCGGGTAATACCTGCAGTTTCCAGCAAGTCTGCCATGAGTTTTGCGGTAATAGGTTCACGACCGCGAGCTTTACGGTCTTGACGAGCATAACCATAGAAAGGAATAACAGCAGTGATGTGGTTAGCGCTAGCGCGTTTGAATGCATCTGCCATAATCAACAGTTCCATGATGTTATCGTTAACTTCAGGTCCGCAGGTAGGTTGTACGATGAAAATATCCTTACCACGAACACTTTCATTAATCATAACTTGGATTTCGCCATTGTTAAAACGGTTAACAACAGAATCACCAACAGTAGTACCCAGGTAAGCAGCAATTTCGCGTGCTAAATCAGGGTTTGCATTACCGGTAAAAATTCTTAACTTATTCTCGTCAGACAACATGTCCAATCCCTCCAAATATCGCCTTGATGTTTTTAAAATAGTCGCAAGGACTAAAGCTATATCAATTATACACTAAAAAGCAGTGTTTCTACAAGTTTTTTGTAAACTTTTTAACTATTTCTGTATTTTTCAGCCCAGCCTTCGATATTTTTTTGTTTAGCACGACCGATTGCCAGAGCGTTTTCAGGGACTTCTTTAGTGATAGTGCTGCCTGCTCCGATATAGCTGTTAGCTTCTACAGTTACAGGTGCAACTAAGTTGGTGTTGCAGCCAACGAAAGCATTATCACCGATAGTGGTACGATGTTTCTTTTTGCCGTCATAGTTAACGGTGATGCAGCCGCAGCCCATGTTAACGCCGCTGCCGATATCGCTGTCGCCGATGTAGGTAAGGTGAGGCAGCTTAGTGCCTTCGCCGACATTAGAGTTTTTAACTTCAACGAAGTTACCGATTTTTACATGGTCGCTGATAACGGTGTCCGGACGCAGATGAACATAAGGACCTGCAGTAACATGATTTTTAACTTCGCAGTCATGACCATAGATGAATTGCAGATGGTTATCATTACCGATTTTTACGTTAGTAAAGCGTGCGTTAGGACCGATTTCACAATCTTCGCCGATTTCAGTAGTACCTTCCAGCCAGGTGTACGGATAGATAATAGTATCACGGCCGATTTTTACGCTGTCTTCGATAAAGGTGCTAGCAGGGTCCATAATAGTAACACCTGCATCCATCAGCTTATCTAAAATACGTTGACGCATTACGCCTTCAGCAATGGATAATTGTTTACGAGAGTTAATACCCATAACCATATCGCTGTCTTCGGTAACTACGCCGCCAACCTTTTGACCTACTTGATTCAATTTTTCCAGAATATCGGTCAGGTAATATTCGCCTTGTGCATTATTGTT
The DNA here is from genome assembly GCA_900544885.1 of uncultured Phascolarctobacterium sp. GTDB lineage: Bacteria > Bacillota > Negativicutes > Acidaminococcales > Acidaminococcaceae > Phascolarctobacterium_A. The sequence goes on from UQWU01000020.1 coordinate 8,981, forward strand.
AGTTAAGGTAGCCAATACTTCAAACATTTGCGGGCATTCCATGCAGTAAATGCCGGTGTTGATTTCTTTAATAGCTTTTTGTTCTGCATTAGCGTCTTTTTCTTCGACAATACCTTGAACGTTGCCGTTAGCATCACGGATAATACGGCCATAGCCGAAAGGATTATCCATAACAGCGGTTAAAACAGTAGCAGCTGCACCGGATTCTTGGTGTGCTTCGCAGAATTTTTTCAGTTCTTCGCCATCTAAAAGCGGAGTATCACCGCATAAAATCAGTGCTGTACCGTGGAAATCTTTCAAAGCTGCTTCGGTTTGCATTACTGCATGACCGGTACCTAATTGTTCGGCTTGCAGAGCAATTTTTCCTTGGTCACCAACCATCGCTTCTACTAATTCTGCTTCGTGACCGACAATAACAACTTTTTCGTTACAGCCAGCAGCGGAGGCTGCGTCGATAACGTGCTGCAGCATTGCTTTGCCGCCTACTTTATGGAGTACTTTGGGATATTTGCTACGCATTCTGGTGCCTTTACCAGCTGCCAGAATAATGGCTACTAAATCTTTAGACATAATATACTTCCTCTCTTAGACTGCCTGCTTACAGTTGATATAGGCAGTAATGATGCCAATTAATTTTGGCAAATATCTAAATGAATAGCATTGTTTTCTTCGTCGATATCGTGAAGAATGAAGAAAGCAGTGTAATCATCAACTAATTTCTTTTCGGGAACTGCAGTAGCGATAAAGAAAGCTTTACCGACAACTTGTGCACCGACTTCATTGGCTAGGGCAACCATTCCTTTAGCAGTGCCTCCGCCCTTCATAACGTCATCGACTATCAGGACACGGCTGTTAGGCTGTAGAGCACGCTTCGGCATGGCCATGGTCTGAATGCTTTTGGTGGAACCGCTGACATAATTGATGTTGACAGTGGAGCCCTCGGTAATATCGCTAGTATAACGAGCGATAACCAAAGGGACATTAAAAGCACGTGCTACCTGCATGGCCAGGGGAATACCACTGGTTTCTACTGTCATGATGCAGTCAGGTTGCAGATGCTGTAGGCGTGTCATGAAGATTTCGCCTAAATGTACTACTGTTTCCGGTTCGCATAATAAGTCGGTAGTATATAACATACCGCCTGGAAGAATACGTTCCGGGGCTGCTAATTTTTCAGCCAATTCTTCTAAAAATGCTTGATTCTCTTCTTCAGGATGGTTGGGAATAAAACGTACTCCGCCTGCCGCTCCGGAAAGAGTTTCTACTTTGCCTAATCCATACAGCTCTAAACCAGATTTTACTGCCCAAACGTCTTCACTGAGAGTTGATTTGGCAATATCAAATTTTTTACAAAAATAGGAAAATGAAAACAGCCGATATGGATGATCGGCTAAAAGTTTTGTTAGTGCTACTACACGCTCAATTCTTTTGGCTCTGCCCATCCCAGATGCTCCTTTATATTATAATATTACTTGCTTAAATACTTATTTACCAGCTGTAAATCAGCAGGCTTATCAACATCCATACCGATGCTGGAACTATTAGTAATAATAGCCTTACTATCAATTTGCATGAGCTTTGAAAAACGTTCTTCAGCATTTTTTATAGAAAGGCAATGAAAAATAGCCTTAAAAATAAAACTCCAGCCCAGCCAGTTAGCTAATTTTAAGGGAGATTTACGTAATTTAAATAATTCTTTAGCTTTTTCCTGACCGATAGAAATGATATTTTTGTGCATAAACATCATATTACCACCGGTGAAGGTACCATCGCTAAGAGTAGCATAGGTACGTTTAGCTTCAGGAAATTGCTTTAAGCAGATTTGCTTAGGAATAATCGGATAAAAAAGTTCTTTTTCAGGATATTTTGCACATTCTCTGAGAAAGTCATGTACTTCTTTCCCTGTAATAAGGGGAATATCATCACAAACACCGAGTAGTTTTTCGGTACTGTCTGTGCCTAAGGCCTTGACGGCATTTACTGCTGTCAAAGGCAAATCCTCTGCTGCTAAGCAGACTTTTACGCCATCAGGTAAGGTACCTTCAAGCTGCTTAGCGGCTCCTTCAGATGCTGCAATAACGATGCGGCGGATAGAACCGCTATCTTGTAAGGAAGAAATAATATAATCAATCAGACGCTTATTGTTAATAGGCACCAGACAACGATATTCGGTATTACAGAAATCCTTCAGCCAAGGAGTTTGGCCTCCTGCAAGAATAAAAGCATCAAATTTCTGCATGATTAGTCCTTCTTAGTATGTTCTGATAAAGAACGCATTAATGTATGCTCGGCATTTTCAATATGCACACGTGCAGCGTGTTGGGCACGCTCTACATCGCGTGCGGCAATAGCATCTACAAGATTGCGATGTTCATCCATGGTTTCAATCAAGCGTCCGGGATAGCTCATGGAACGACCGCGGATACCTGTTAATTGTTCACGGAGATTGTTGATAATACTACGTAAACGCTCGTTACGGCTAGCGGTGTACAAAACATCGTGAAAAGCAGTATCGACAGCAACGATTTTATCCATATCCATATTAGCAACGTGTTGGCCGATTTCTAATAAATAACCGTTTAAGGTAGCTAATTCTTCTTCGGTAATACGTTCTGCTGCCAGGCCTGCTGCTAGAACATCCAGACTGGTGCGTACTTCGTAAATTTCGGTAATATCTTTGATAGAAATGTCAGCTACATATGTGCCACGACGCGGAATCATAACTACAAAGCCTTCAAGCTCTAGCTTGCGGATTGCTTCACGGACAGGAGTACGGCTGACACCCATTTCATCTGCCATTTGAATTTCCATTAAACGTTCACCTGGGCTGAAGGTACCATCAATAATAGCCTGACGAATATTTTCGCAGACAAGCTCACGTAAAGGCTTATAACTGTCAAGTTTTATTGGCTTTAAATGTCCGGACATTTTATTTTATCCTCCCTATAGTAGTAGTGATAGCTGTTTCCACATCAAATTCAGCTAAAGCTTCAATGATATTTTTAGCAGTTGGCTGGTCTTCGGCAAGGGCAAAGACGGTCGGGCCGCTGCCGCTCATTAAAGTATAGTAAGCACCTGCACTAAGCATTTTGGCTTTAATAGAGGCAATTACAGGGTGTGCAGGAATAGTTACTGTTTCTAGAACGTTACCCATATAAGGGATTAAATTACGTGGACCGGTCTGCATTCTTTCCTGTAGTTTCCAAATGCAGGGAGCATGTACTACACGACCTTTATTGTAATGCTGATAAACCCATGCAGTAGAAACCTCCAGATTTCTCGGTTTAGCTAAAACGACGATTGCTTCCGGTAAATCCTGTAGTTTAGTCAATACTTCGCCACGTCCTGTTGCGAGCATTGTGCCGCCTTCAATACAGAAAGGAATATCGCTGCCTAATTGAGCGGCGATTTGTTCCAACTCATATATTTCCAGATTTAAGTTCCAGTATCTATTTAAGCCGCGTAATACAGCTGCGGCATCACTGCTTCCGCCGGCAAGACCTGCTGCTAAAAAAATTTTTTTGTTCAAAGCTATGTGAACGTTCGGAATAATGGCGCAATGAGCCGCTAATAATGTGGCTGCTTTGTAAGCAAGATTATCCTTACCGCAGCTCAAGCCAGGTAAGTCAGTGGAGATAGAAATTTCTCCGGCGCCGCTGCCTTCAGTGATGGTAACGGTGTCATGTAAGCTTACACTTTGCATAATCATGCTTACTTCATGGTAGCCGTCTTCACGTTTGCCAAGAATATCAAGACCAAGATTGATTTTCGCGTATGCAGTTTCGGTAATGCTGTTCATTGCTGTTTTCATCAAAGTTCACCTGCCCATAAATGTATACAATAATATTTTATACTGCTTTAGTAAACATAGCAAGTTTTTTCGAACATTATTGCCCTGATTTAGCATATTCATTTCCTTTTATTCGGTAATTTTACATTGCAAGAAATTTCCCTAAGAATTTAATAATTAAATCATTGCTTTTTTTGTAAAAAATGTTACTATATCAATAAGAATTTTTTTAAGGAGTCTTATATGAGTACAACAATGAAAAAAAATCTTTACCATTATTTTATGGTAACTTTGGCCTGTGCAATCATGGGTATAGCCTTAAATGTTTTTTATATGCCGAATAAAATGCTCAGTGGTGGTATTGGTGGTGTAGCAGTACTTGTTTATTATGTTGCAGGTATGCCTATGGGCTTAACAAGCTTGTTATGTAACGTACCTCTATTCTTCTTAGCTTATAAATTTATGGATCGTCATTATACCATCAGTGCTTTATATGGTATTCTGGCTTTTTCTTTTTCTTTAGATTTTTTCCATTTTTTATCTAACTATACGATTGTACATGATAAACTCTTGGCTTGTATTGCCGGCGGTGTACTCTATGGTATTGGTGCTGCCTGTATGTACAGAGTAGGTGGTTCCAGCGGCGGTACGGATATTATCGGTGCGATTATTCAAAAAAACTATTCTATCAGCATCAGTACTACGGGTTTTTTATTTAACCTGTGTCTGCTTTTTGCCAGTGTTTCTTTATTTGGTATTGAGCCGGTATTATATACCTTGCTTACCTTCTTTATTATGAGTAAAACCTGTAATACCTTTATTACCGGCTTTGACTTTAAAAAGAATGTTATCATCATCAGTAATTATCATCATGAAATTGCCGAAGAAATTATTAAGGTTGTTGGTCGTGGTGTAACCTATATTCATGGTGAAGGTGCATTTACTCACCAACATCGCGAAGTATTGTTTGTTGTTGCCAAGCTTACACAACTAGCCAAGATTCGCTCTATCTGCCGTGAGATTGACCCTGATGCTTTTGTTATCGTGCATGATGTTAATGACGTGTTTGGTCGAGGTTTTACTTTAAAACCATCAGGACCCAATTGTCCGCGTCCTAAGCTGCCGGCAGAGGTTATTAAAGAAATCAAAGAGCATGCAGCGGAACGAAAACAGCATTCACATGAACAAGAAGAAAAATAAAATTAAAATTAAAATTAAAGCTCTTCTTCCTCAAGTAGGGAGAAGAGCTTTTTGTGTTAGTTATTTAGTATGATTGTCGTCAACTGTTTGTTGATTAGGTGCTGTAGCAGCATATTTGTTCAAGGCAACCTTGGTAATGCGGAAATCACCGACAGTACCGGGACCGTCAAGACAGCCGTTGGAGCAGGCCATACCTTCTAAATAACTGCAATCCAATTTACCTGCATTAGCGTCGGTAACAGCTTGGCGGCAATTATCAAGACCGCTAGCATAGTAGGAAGAACGTACTTCTCCGCCCATAGCACGGACGGTATCGTCAACAGCAGCAGTTACACCTGCAGTCAAAGGGAAGCCCAAACCAAGTTTAGAAGCTTCGCGTTCAAATTCGTTAGTCGGTTGGTCAGCAAATTTAATATCCTTACCTGCTAACATACACATAGCTTCTTCAAAGGTAAGTACGTAATCAATGATATCACTATGTTCACGACCTTCACTCTTTTTCGCGATGCAGGGGCCGATAAAGACGGTTATAGCATTCGGATATTTTTCTTTTACCCAGCGGCCTGTAGAAACCATTGGAGAATCGGTTTCACTAATTTTATCTACTGCTTCAGGAATTTGTGTTTTAACAAGCTTAACAAATGCCGGACAGCAGGAGCTGGTCATAAATGGTTGCTTTTCAGGAACCTTTTCGATATATTCTTTAGCTTCTTTAACAGCAGTAATATCAGCACCGATACCTACTTCGACAATATCAGCAAAGCCGGCTTTGTGGAGAGCACTGTAAACTTGGCCCATGGTAATTTTTAAACCATATTGACCTACAATAGAAGGAGCTACCAGAGCAATAACCTTTTTACCGCTTTTAATGCTGGTGATAACGCGGACAATGTTACTACGCTCATCAATAGCACCAAAGGGACAGGCGTTGCGGCAGGCACCACAATTAACACATTTTTCGTGGTCAATAGCTGCTTTACGGTCTTCACCGATGCTGATAGCACCTAATGCACAAGCACGTACGCAGGGACGATGAATTTCGATAATAGCACCATAAGGACATACTTGTTTACATTTGCCACATTCAATACATTTAGTGCGGTCGATGAAGGCACGGTTTTGTACTAAGCTGATAGCTTTTTTCGGGCAATTATTCATGCATTTATGAGCAACACAGTGACGGCAGACATCTGTTACATAATAAGCGTCAATGGGGCATTGGTCACAAGCAGCAGGAAGTACATCAATCAGTGGTAAATCTTTGCGTTCAGGCTCGTGCAGAGTCATTTTGCTAGCTTCAATAATATTTTCCTTGCAGTCTTGGCCTAAAGCCATGTCGATGCGGTTTTTTAATACGGCACGTTCTTTGTAGACACAGCAGCGATAACGAGGAGTATCCTCGCGTACTTCCTGTAAAATATCGTAAACATGGTCGATTAACACGTCATTCCAAGTATAACGGGAAATGTGTTCCAAAACCATTCTGCGTAATTGTGCAACGGCGGTAAGTTCCATAGTTTTCCTCCTTTGATGCATAAAACGAAATTGTTGTGCACCTTGTGTTTATAATTAAGCTTCTTTTTGTAAAAACTTTTTTAAAGAAAATTTTTTATCCTGTAGCAAGGATTCGATATGTGCTGTTACCAGTTCATTATGGCTTAAGTTGTGTGCTATAAGCAGAGCCTGGCGGATATTGCTGTTAATATATTTTTTATCCCAAGATTCTAAAATAGCACAGGCTGCACCACGGGGCCAGTCATAAAGGCCGGTTAGGGCGTGACAGATAATTCTTTCACCGTAACCTGGATGATTTTGCAAATAATGCAGCGGTGTCAATAAAGCATCTTCTTTGCAGTCGAAAACGTTTAATTGACGTTCTATATCATTTATAATCCTTTGGCGACGTGTTTCGTCAGCTGCCGACAGCAAAATAGGCAATAACTCTGTTTCTAAAAGATGCTCCTGCCAATAAGCGTATAATTGCGGCCAGATATCGATATCTGTTTCAAAGGCCAGCTCACATACTGCATAATTAACTTGACCTTCGGAAAAAATGTTATTTTCCACTTCAGTAGCCAAATCGGCAGTATAAATTATTTTATCACATTCAGCTATTAATACTTGGCATTGGTTGATGTCGATTTGCGTCATGTTTTGCTGTTCGGCAAGACGGCGTAAGGAAATAGACATAGTTAAGATGTCCAAACGATCTTCGATTTTCTGTATTTCTGTTTTAGCAAGTTGTAATAATTTAGTAGCAAGGTTGTGTAAATGAATCGGAGCAAGATTGAAATTTGTAAAAATTTCTTCTGCCGGGTATTCAACTAGCATGAGCAGATATTGATTAAAAATAGTTATAGCATTTTTGTAAATTTCGCTTTGATGTTCAGATGTAAGGAAGGCTTCTAAATGTGTTTCAGCTAAAAGTTTAACAGAAATAGGTGGATATTCTGCATCTAATTCGATACCGTGCTTTAAAAGCCACAAGCGGTGTGCATCATCCTTACACTTGCAGTCGATAATAGCAAAAATTTTACCCCAGCCTTTAGTACAGCCGATTAATTCCCAGATTTCTTTTTGTGGTTGAAAATTGGCGATGCGACAGGAATAAAGGAAAGCGAAGGTAAATTCTTCACAGTGGGCCATAGTCACTAAATCCCGCCAAAATTCTTCGTCTTCGTTATGGATACGCTGCATTCCGTATACGCCAAGTAGTACGTAAGCTAATTTTACAGGCTCACGGTCTTTAGCGTTATAGAAAAAGCGTCGTGCCAAGGCGTAGATGACGTCATTAATGTCCTCTTGATCTAAGACGGAGATTAAGGGGTCACAATATTCCGCCATGCACATAGTTTTTACTGTATGATAAATTTCCTCGCGATGAGGTTGTAGCGGTTCGTCACTATATAATTGCAGTAATTTAGAAAGTTTGCTGGCATCTTCCATATTGGCAGGCATATTCATGGTATAGACTGCAGAATCACTGCTGCCGAGAGCTCTGCTGATGGTAGCATTTTCTTCATCTGGCAGAGTTGTAGGAGTATAGCAGCCGTCTTCATCTAAATGTTCTGCTACATATTGAAAAATACTCATGTATAGGGTCCCTCGTTAGCTTTCTGTTCATGTTTTTATGTCATGATAAAAATATTCTCTAGCCTATTATATCATAAAATAAGAGATTTTCCCGTATTTGCTTTTATACTCATTATGCAAGATGGTCGAAGGAAAGAAAAACCTGTATTTTCTTTTTCGAAAATACAGGTTAGAAATTGCTTATTCTGCTGTAGCTAGCATTAATTTAATACGGTTTTCCTGATTTACATGGGAGGCGCTGGCATCATAGTCAAGTGCTAAAATATTTGCTTCAGCAGCGATTTCTTTGATTTTGTTAATCATGCCGCGTCCGGCTATATGATTAGGCAGACAGCCGAAGGGCTGGGCACAGATAATATTAGTGTACCCACTATGTACCAATTCTAGCATTTCAGCAGTTAAAAGCCAACCTTCGCCCATATTACTGCCATAGCCGATAACGCCCTTAACCAATGCTTTAGTTTCGGCATAGGTAGCAGGTGCACTAAAGGGTGCTACATCAAGTGCTTGATGCAGAATTGTTTCCACATGCTTTAGATACCACATAACCCCTTTATTAGCACTGTATTTCAAAAGGCTGCCGCCGTAGAGTTTGTAATCGGTAAGATAAGTATCAGCACAGTACATGATGAAATTTAAAAGTCCGGGAAGCATATATTCACAATTTTGTTTTTGTAAGAATTTTTCTAGATTATTATTACCTAAAGCGGAATATTTGATATAAATTTCGCCTACGATACCTACTTTGGTTTTCGTCTGATTGTCGATAGGAATATTAGCAAATTCATTGACAATGGCGGCCGTGAATTTGCGTATATTACTGGCAGCGTGTATTTTACCGCTGTTAAAGGCATCACTAAGCTTTTTTATCCATTTCTGTGCTAAGGCGTCAGTAGTGCCTGGATTAATTTCGTAAGGACGGATTTTATTACTCAGATACATCAAGGCATCGCCATAAACAACAGCTGCTAAGAATTTTTTGAACATAGGCAGAGTAATGCGGAAGCCTGGTTGTTTTTCCATTCCTTGAACATTTAAACTGATAACAGGTATATGGGTTAAGCCTGCTTTTTCTAATGCTTTACGTAAAAGGAAAATATAGTTGGATGCACGACAGCCACCACCGGTCTGGCTGATAATCAATGCTGTTTTGTTTAAATCGTATTTACCGTTTTCCAAGGCGTTAATTAATTGACCGATAACAAGCAACGCCGGATAACAGATATCGTTATTAACATATTTTAAACCGGTTTCGATAACTTCGTGACCGGTATTTTGCAGAATTTCGGCTTTATAACCACAGCTTTGCAAAGCTGCACGTAAGAGGGAAAAATGTAAAGGCAGCATACCTGGAATAAGGATGGTATGTGTTTTTTTCATCTCTTCCGTAAAGGGAGTAAATGATATTTTTCCTGCAGACATAAAAATCTCCTTTATTTACTGTCTAAATCAAATAAATTAGCAGCGGCAAAGAGGCTGCGGATACGGATTTTCGCAGCGCCGAGATTGTCGATATCATCTATTTTGATTTGGGTATATATTTGTCCGTGTTCTTCAAGGATACGGCGACATTCATCAGCGGTAATAGCATCACAGCCGCAACCGAAGCTGACGAGCTGAATCATATGCATATCTTGATTTTCGGCGACATATTTAGCTGCTGCATATAAACGGCTATGGTATGTCCATTGATTTAATACTTGTAAATCATCTTGCAGTTCTTTTGGAGAAATATGGCTGCTGACAGCATCTTCACTTACTAAGGCAGCCCCCATGGTGGTGATAAGACGGTCCACACTATGATTTACTTTGGGATCAATATGGTAAGGACGTCCTGCTAAAACAATGATAGGACGATGTTCTGCACGGGCTTGAGTAATAATTTGCTGACCGCGGGCTTTAACCTCATCTTCATAAGTGTAATAGGCAGTAAAGGCTTTATCAACAGCTTTTTTTAATTCATCCTTAGTAATATCAGGATAATGTGCTTGAAACATTTCTAAGAGTTTTTTTACAAGATTCTTTTTGTGTAATAAACCAAGATAGCTAAACATAAAGTTAACATTGTTTAACTCGTGCATATTGGCATGGAGAACTTCGGGATAATAAGCTACAACAGGGCAGTTATAGCAATTTTCCGTACCCTTTTCGTCCACGTTGTAGGTCATGCATGGGTAGAAAATATTGGTGATGCCTTTATTTAATAACCATTTGATATGACCATGCATTAATTTTGCCGGATAGCAGACTGTATCACCGGGGATAGTATTTTGACCTAAACGGTAGATAGTTTTATCTTCAATAGGACTTGTGATGACTTCAAAGCCTAAATTAGTTAAAAGAGCATGCCAAAAAGGCAGTAGTTCATACATATTCAGTCCCATAGGGATACCGATAAGACCACGTTTAGTAGCTTTTTCAGGTTTTTTATCGATAATTTCTTTTAGTAACACTAATTTTTGACGATATAAATTCAAATCATCCTTAGGTGCCATGTGGGTAATGGGACGCTCACAACGGTTGCCGCTGATAAAACGGCTACCATTGCCGAAGGTGTTTACTGTTAAGTGGCAATGATTGTTGCATAAGACGCAGGTAAAGCCTTTAACGGTGTGGACGAAGCTTTTGAGAGCTTCTGCTTGGAGAATGGTGCTGAGATGTGGTTGGTCGCTGTAACGACGTTTAGCGTACAATGCAGCGCCGTAAGCACCCATTAAGCCTGCGATATTAGGACGGATAACCTCTAAGCCCATTTCCTGTTCAAAGGCACGCAGTACGCAGTCATTGAGGAAGGTACCGCCTTGCACGACGATGTGTTTACCGATGGCTTCCTTGCTGCTAGGACGGATAACTTTATATAAAGCATTTTTTACGATACTTATGGATAAGCCGGCACTGATATTAGCAACGGATGCACCATCTTTTTGTGCTTGCTTAACGCTGCTGTTCATAAATACTGTACAACGGCTGCCTAAATCTACAGGCTTATCAGCAAATAAACCGATTTTAGCAAATTCTTCTGCCGTATAGCCTAAAATTTCGGCAAAAGTTTGTAAAAAGCTGCCACAGCCGCTGGAGCAGGCTTCGTTTAAGAAGATGTTATCGATAGCACCGTTATGTATTTTCAGGCATTTCATATCCTGGCCACCGATGTCTAAAATAAAGTCTACATTAGGCTCCAGATATTTAGCGGCATAGAAATGAGCCATAGTTTCGACAATACCATAATCAACGCCAAAACCATGGCGGATTAAATCTTCGCCATAACCGGTTACTGCACCTGCCAGTAGCTTACAGTTAGGATATTTTTGATAAAAGTTAGTCAAATATTCGCGGACAGCAACGACAGGATTGCCTTTATTGCTTTGGTAGAAGGAATCGAGTAATTCGCCGCTTGGGCTAATAATAGCTATTTTTATAGTAGTACTGCCGGAATCAATACCGATATAAGCTTCTTTGGCTTTTTTCGGTGTACTGATAGTAACGCTGTCACGATCATGGCGTGCTTTAAATTCTGCGTAAGCCTTTTGTGATTCAAAGAGTGGTGGCATATGCTCAAAGCTGCTTTGGGCAGCGGCCTGATGCAGTTTTTGCGGTAGCTCCTGTAAGTTAACATCGTGCTCGGCGCATAAAGCAGTACCGATAGCTACATAATAAAGGCTGTTCTCGGGACAGATGCCTTGAATATTTAAAATTTTATCAAAGCTGTCACGTAAGCAGCTCATAAAGGTTAAAGGACCGCCTAGATAAAGCACCTTACCTTCGATAGGACGACCTTTAGCTAAACCTGTAACTGCTTGACTGGCAACAGCATGGAAAATACTAGCGGCTAAATCGCTTTTGGCTGCACCTTGATTTAATAAGGGCTGAATATCGCTTTTAGCAAAAACACCGCAACGACTAGCGATAGTATAAGTAGTTTTGGCTTCTAAAGCCAGTTGATTCATATCAGGAGTTTGTACATTAAGCAGGGAGGCCATTTGGTCGATGAAGGCACCTGTGCCGCCTGCACAGCTGTCGTTCATACGAGCATCGAAATGACGGCCTAAAAATAAAATTTTAGCATCCTCTCCGCCTAACTCGATTACTGCATCAGTACCTGGCTGTAAACGTTCGGTGCAGATTTTTTCGGCGAAAACCTCTTGAATAAATTGCAGACCACAGCTATCAGCAATGCCGATACCGGCACTGCCGCTAATTGCCAACCTAGCTGTATGAATATCAGGAAATTTTTGCTTAACTTCCTGATGCAATTCGAGTATTTTATCAGCAATCTGACTATAATGACGCTGATATTTTTTGAAAAGTAGATTGCCGGTATCATCCAATACAGCTATTTTTATAGTAGTACTGCCGATATCTAATCCAATTTGCATAGTGACCTCCATAAGTTTAAGCTGGCTACAAATATTTAAATTTATAACATATTGTTTTATTACATATTTTAATACTTTACGTGTAAATAGTAAAATATATAATTCTGTAAAACAAATAATTAAGTAAAAAAAGTGTAAATCTTAAAAAAGACTCTGAACAAGCAAGAAATGCTTATCCAGAGTCTTAATATTATTTTAGAAGGTGCCCTGTACTAATTGGGCAATATTTTTAGAATGATCGGAAACACGCTTCATATTAATCAGCAGTTCTAACATTACGAAGCCGGCAACGGGATCGCATTTATGTTCATTTAGGCGGACAATATGATTCTTACGAATTTCTTTTTGATAATGCTTAACGTCGCGGCAAAGTTGTACTGCTTCGTCAGCAATAGCTTTATCATTTTTTTCTAAGGATTCCAGAGCACGACCGCTGGCATGTAAAACCATTTCGCTTAATTTTACTAATTCGGCACGAGCTTCGTCAGAGAAGTGTACGTCATCTTCAAAAATGGTACGTGCTTTTTTCGCTAAGGTTTCACCGTGGTCGCCGATACGTTCAATATCATTGCAAGCATGTAATAAGCCTGTATGGCGGACGGAAAGCGCAGAGTTCATATCGGTAGAGCTCATTTCGGTCAGATAATCAGTAATGTCACGTTCCAAAGCATCGACAATAGGTTCATGTTCTAAAACGTATTTGATTTTCTGCTCATCATATTTTTGAATTGCTTCCATACCCAGTTGTACGTCTTTACGAGCTTGATTACCCATACGGACAACTTCTTTAACAGCTAAGCTCATAGCAATGGAAGGAGTATTTAACATAGCTTTGTCCAGATAAACAGGACGCAGGGATACGCCTTCAGTGCTGCCGGGAACGATTTTTTGTACCAGTTTGATAAACTGATTAACAAAGGGCATGAACAGCAAGGTGTTGATGATATTAAACGCAGAATGGGCGTTAGCAATCTGACGTGCGATGTCATTGGCAGGAGAAATATACATGACGATTTGGATGAACCAATGCATAAAGGTGATGAAAATAATGCTGCCGATAACATTAAACATAACATGGGCTACAGCTACACGCTTAGCAGTGATATTAGCACGTAAGGATGCTAATACAGCTGTAATACAGGTACCGATGTTATCACCTAAGAGTACCGGAATAGCACCTTCCAAGGGTACCAGACCTTGGGTAGCCATAGCAATAAGAATACCAATGGTAGCACTACTGGATTGGATAATGACAGTCATTACCATACCGATGAGAATACCTAAAAGCGGATTATCAGAGAATGCATTGATGAAATCTACAAATCCCGGATAATGACGTAAAGGCATTACGGATTTACCCATCATATCCATACCGAGCATTAAAATACCAAAGCCTAAGGTTACTTGACCAAGGTATTTCCAACGACGACGTTTAGCAAGCAATTGCAGCAAGAAGCCGACGAAGATTAAAACGGTAACATAATCAGATAATTTAAAGGCAATCAACTGAGCAGTCATGGTAGTACCGATGTTGGCACCCATGATAATACCGAAGCCTTGTTTTAAGGTTAAGAGTCCGGCATTTACCAAACCGACAGTCATAACAGTTGTTGCACCGCTGGCCTGTAGCACAGCAGTAACAACTGCGCCGAGCAGAATGCCCATAGCTAAGACACCAGTCATAGCTTCAAGAATTTTTTGCAGTTTAGCACCGGCAGCTTTTTGCAGACCGTCACCCATGAGCTGCATGCCGTACATGAATAAGGCGATGCCGCCTAAAAAGCCTAAGAAATGAACTAGCATAAATAATTTGCACCTCGTATGTTATTTGTGGCTCTATTATACTAGAATTAGCATGATTTTTCACGTATTTTTTTACTTACTTTTGATAAAAAATGCCTGTTTTTGTTATTTTATTAACGTATTTTACATGAATTTAACACTAAAATAGCAATTGTAAAATTTTAAATGGTTACGTAAGAAAAAAGTTTCGTATAATAAATGCAATTTATGCTTTAGTACAAAAAACAGTGCCGCATATCGTTTTGATATGCGGCACTGTAAAAGGAGAGGTGTATGATGAAAAAGATATGTCTTATTGGAGTTGTAGCTGTTTAATCAAAGTCATGGCTTCATCGACGGATAAAATATTCCCGAACGATACCAGCTTATCATCAATGACTAGAGCTGGAAAAACCATTGCTCCGTAAGCTACTGCTTTGCGGAATTCAGAAACTTTTTCAAACTGAGCTTTGACTTTCAGCTTTTTTAGAGCGATGGCGGTGTTCTGCATGAGCACTTCAGCTTGCTTCGTCATCGGTCCAAGGATTTTGACGTGCATTACTATCACCTGTCTTTGCTTTGTTTTCTAAACATTCCTTTCTTTCCTCGCTTTATATTCTAACAAATCAATATGACCAAAGTAGGGATTAGTAGTAACATCTTTGTGAAATAAACAAAAGTACCGAAAAATCTTACTAGATTTTCGGCACTTTTAAGAAAATATGAATTTTTGTTATTATTTTAATAAAACTTTCAAGAAAGATTGTAAGCGTTCATTATGAGGATTGTCGAAGATTTCTGCAGGAGTTCCTTGGGCTTGTACATGACCATCAGCCATAAAGACTACCTTGGTGGCAACTTCTCTAGCAAAGCCCATTTCGTGAGTAACGACTACCATAGTCATTTTTTCTTCTGCTAATTCACGCATGGTTTTCAGTACTTCGCCTGTCAACTCGGGGTCGAGAGCGGAGGTTGGTTCGTCAAACAACATAATGGACGGCTTCATAGCTAAGGCACGGGCAATAGCTACACGTTGCTGCTGACCACCGCTTAATTTACGGGGATATTCGTTGGCCTTGTCAGAAAGGCCTACTTTAGCAAGCAGAATTTCGGCTTCTTGGATTACTTCGGCTTTATCACGCTTTTGTACGTTGATAGGTGCTTCAATAAGATTTTGCATTACAGTCATATGCGGAAAGAGGTTGAATTGTTGGAATACCATACCCATTTTGCAGGCTATGCTTCGAGTAGTGCTTTTATCAACATATTCAGTACCAGTAGCAGTTTCTTTGCACAGAATATCACCATCGATAGTGATGGAACCGCGGTCAACGGTTTCCAGCTTATTGAGGCATCGCAGCAGGGTACTTTTACCGCCACCGGATGGGCCGATAACGGCAACTACTTCGCCTTCGTTGACTTCAAGGTTAATTCCTTTCAGTACTTCTAATTTATTAAATTTTTTCCAAATATTAGTTGCTTTAATTTTATTCATAATAAAACTCCTCTTTATTGGTCATATTTGGAATAATGTTTTTCCAAACGTTCAAAGAGCATGGTCAGAACTAAGGTAGCAAGCAGATAGAAAACAGCAGCTACGATAAAGGGCATAATGTTAAAGTCACGTTGTACAAGGTTACGGGCAGTACGCATTAGGTCGTTCATAGCTAAAACGTAAACCAAGGAAGTATCCTTAACCAGAGTAATGGTTTCATTGCTAATAGGGGGCAGAATAACACGGATAACCTGTGGCAGAATAATACGGCGCATGGTTTGTACATAATTCATACCTAAGGTGTGAGCTGCTTCATATTGACCTTTAGGAATAGCTTGGATACCTGCACGGAAGATTTCGCAGAAATAAGCAGCGTAGTTTAAAACAAAGGCTAGAATAGCAGATTCGAAGTCCGGTAAACGGATACCTACGGATGGCAAAACAAAGTAAATAAAGAAAATTTGCAGCATTAAAGGAGTGCCGCGCAATACCCAGACATAAAAACCGATGAGCTTTTGCAGTATAGAAATACCGGAAACGCGGCCCAGGCTTAACAGAATGCCTAAGGGAATACTTAAAACAATAGTAATGATGAATACTTGGAAGGATATCCAGCAGCCATCGAGCATTTGGGGAATGATATTTAAAATGTAGTCCATGATGTTCTCCAGTAATTAAAAATTTTAGTATGCTATGAGAGCATACTATTCATCTTATTATATCGCGTTCTAAATTTATTGACAAGAATAAGCAGGTGGAAAGAAAAAAGCACAAAAAGGGCCGAATTAATTCGACCCTTGAGTTTTTGAATTAGTATTCAGTGATGTCAGCACCCATCCATTTTTCGGAGATTTTTTTGCAGGTACCATCTTTTTTCATTTCATCCAATGCTTTATTGATACGTTCCATAAACTCTTTGTCATCTTTACGGAAAGCAACGGCAACAACTTCATCACTCATAGTTTCGTCTAAGATTCTATATTGACCAGGTTTCAGCTTAGCATAATAACCACGTGCCAGAACTGCATCGACGATAGCTGCATCTACACGTTTATTGTCCAACTCCATGTATACAGCTGCAAAATCAGGATATTTGCGGTAATCCTTTAAGGAAGCCTTTAAATCTTTGTGTTGCGCATCTTCGATGATTTGAGCACCGGTGCTGTCATCTTGTACTGCTAAGGCTTTACCTTTCAAATCAGCAATTTTTTGAATATCGGAATCGGCAGGAACAACGACTACTTGTGCGTTTTTGATATACGGTTTAGACATGCCGTAGGTTTTTGCACGTTCGTCATTTAAAGTGAAGCAGTTCCAGATAGCATCAATACGTTTAGATTTCAGCTCAGCTTCTTTAGAACCCCAGTCGATAGGTTTGAATTCTGCTTCAATGCCTAAACGTCTGCAAGCTTCGCGTGCCAGATCGATATCCATACCAACGATTTCATTGTTTTCGTTACGGTAACCCATAGGAGCGAAGTTGTCATCCAGACCGATAACCATTTTTTTCGGCTCGTTGCTGCCGCAGCCGGCAACTAACATAACCATCATCATTAAACTTGCTAATACTAATAATAACTTTTTCATCAAATCCACCTCTTAACTTTCTTCGTTTTTTGAGTACAATTTTTAGCTTATTTTTAGCTTATGCCATTATTATACTTTAGTACGTTAAATTTGTAAAGTACTAATGTGAGAAAATCTTAAAAATTTTTATAAAAAAACCGGAAGTCAGAAAAAATCTGATTTCCGGAGAATTTAACGCTTTGTAATTAATAAGAGCGTTTGCCGAAGATGGGATGAGCACATGGGTGCAAGGTAAGATGTTGCACCATATAAGCTGCTTCCTCTAAGGGCAGGTCTTCGCTGCTGCCACGACTTTCTAAAATGCACAGCGGATTATCGCTGCCGACTTCGCCGCCTGGCAGATAGATATATTCATTGTTTTCACTGTCGCCGAAGATGATGCCGGCTAAAAGTTTTTCAGCAATTACTTTCGACATTGATTACTCCTTTAGAACATTCTGCGTTTCCACAGTAAATAAGCACTACAGAAGGAGAAGAAGGCTGCTAGAAACAGAACGAACAGGAAGCCGTAGGGGCTGTCAGCAAAGGGAACAGTGACGTTCATGCCCCAAAGACCGCTGATTAATGTTGGTACTGCTAAAATAATAGTAACAGAGGCCAAGAATTTCATGACTAAGTTCAGGTTGTTACTGATGATGCTGGCAAATACTTCCATCATGCTGTTAAGAATGTGGCTATACATCTCAACCATTTCGACTGCCTGCTTATATTCAATGATAACATCCTCTAGTAAATCTTCGTCTTCTTCATATACCTTGACTAAGTGTTGGGATTGAGTTGCACTACGTAGACGTAGCAATCTTTCCATAACAATGGAGTTGCTTCGTAAAGAGGTAGAGAAGTAGGTTAAGGATTTCTGCAAATCAAGCAGATTAAATAATTCACTATTTTCCATGGACTGACGCAGATGGATTTCCAATTCGTCAGTACGACGGATAATAATACGAATATATTTCAGATATAAGGTAGCGGATTTGTAAAGAATCTGGAATAAGAAGCGAGTTTTTTTGAAGGTACTGAACAGGCGGCTGTTATGGGGACCGAAGTCAGCAGTAACACCATTGGATTCCAAGCAGACAGTAGCAATACCATCCTGAGTGAGAATAATACCCAAAGGCAGGGTGTCATAATCCTTATTACTGCGTAAAAACGGAATATCGACCAAAATCAGAATTTGGTCATCTTCAATTTCGATACGCGATTTTTCTTCTTCGTCAAGTGCCGCACTAAGAAAATCCATTTGCATTTTAGTAGCATCAGAAATTTCTTGCAGTTCTTCTTTAGAAGGAGCTACTATGTCAATCCAATAACCCTTTTCCAGAGTTTCCAGTTCCAGTTCATCCAGTCCTTGATCTGTGCTTTTTAAAATTTTATACATAGCGTCCTCCTTTCCTATTACTCACAAATATATTTTACAATAGTTCTTACAAATTGGCCAAAATTGCTTTAGAAAGCTGATCTGCACAGCTGGTACCTTTATTGCCACAGTCATTTCCTGCAAGTAATTCTGCGATTTCACGGGCATCCTTGCCTTCTACAAGCTTGCCGATAGCTAATAGATTGCCTGGGCAGCCACCTAAGAAACGTACATTATGTAATTTACCGTCAATAATATCAAAAGTGATTTGGCGGGAGCATACACCGCTGGGAATATAAGAAATCATAATAGAACCTCCACAAAACATCATACAATAGATACAAAAATTCGACGAAATTTTGTAAAATCCTTTTTCTTAGGAGATTTAGTAAAATTTTTTACAATAATTTTTCTTCCTTAGCTTAAATGTATTTTTTTTCGCAAATGCTTTTATTCACTAATAAAAATTGGTATAATGAAATCGCATTATTGCCTTTCCTAGGCAAGTAGTATGGAAGAGCTTCTGGAATGTAGGAAGCAAATTTATTTTTACTTAGTGACGTAGTATGGAAGAAAGGTAGGAATCTCTATGTCTATTCAATTAGTAATCGTATGTCTGTACATTGTTATGTTGTTTGGTATCAGTATTTGGGTGAAAAGCCGTGCTGATAAGGGTGCAACCGAGTATTTATTTGCCGGGCGCAAGCTGAGCAGTACGTTGATTGCCGTAAATATTACCGGTTTAGCTGTCGGAGCAGCATCTACCGTAGGTGTTGCGGAAAGAGCCTTTTCTGTGGGTATGGCTGCCGGTTGGTACAATGCTGCCTGGGCTGCAGGCTCTGTAGTAATGGGCTTGGCTGCTGCTGGTAAATTACGCTCTTTACAGGTGTCTACGATTCCTGAGTTTTTCGAAAAATATTATGATACTAAAGGCCGTGTAATCAGTGCAGTAGGCCTTTTGATTATCATGTGTGTTATTACTGCTCTGCAATATCTTGCAGGCGGTGCTATTTTGTCTTCTCTGCTGCCGGAGATTTTCTCTTTTGAGGGCGGTATGCTGATGAGTGCAGTTGTATTTATCGGTATTACTTTGATTGGCGGCTTATGGTCCAGCGGTTTGGCGAATATCGTCAGCGTAACCTTGATTTACTTGGGCATTATTTACTCCTGTGTAGAATCTGTGATGCAGGTAGGCGGTTGGCAGGTTTTGAAAATGCAGCTGCCGCAGGCAGAAATGATGGTAAATCCTTTAGGTGGTGTGTCTATCGTTGCAATTATCAGCTGGTTCGTAGTTATGATTACCCAGGCTGTGACTGCTCAAGGTCCTGTACAGATTGCTTGTGGTGCTAAGGATGAAAAAACAGCTAGAAAAGGCTTTTTGCTGGGTGGTTTGTTGATTTTCCCGATTGGCTTTCTGTGTGCTGTATTAGGACTGGTTGCTAAAGTAATGTTTCCGGAGATCCCTTTGGAAAAAGCAGCTTTGGCTATGCCTAAAGTAATCATGAGTCTGAATCCTGTGGCTTCCGGTGCTACTCTTGCAGCTTTGTGGGCAGCTGATGTTTCTACTGCCTGCACTATTTTGTTAGGTGCAGGAACACTGTTTTCTCAAGATATTTATAAACGTTTTATTAATCCGCAAGTAAGTGATGAAAGCTTTGTCAAAATCAATCGTGTAATTATTTTGGCGGTCGGTCTTGTTACCTTGTGGTTTGCATTCAATGCTGCCGGTATTTTAAAAACTATGATTGCCGGTCTGTCTATGACTACAGCATTGACTTGCATTTTCTTCTTCACTGTTTTTGCCCCTGGTCTGTGCCGTAAAAGCAGTGCTTTTTGGACAACATTGGTAGGTTTGCTCGGTATCGTTCTGTGGTATATGCCTGGTACCATGATGGCACCTGTAAAAGATTTGTTCCAAGAGGTTGTATATTTTGAATGGCTGATTTGTATTGTTACTTTCTTATCCGTAGCAGTTTTTGATAAAATCGCTATTAAGGAAGTTGAACTTGTAGAAGAGAGTTGAGTTGAAAATGTACGAAAATACCAAAAAAGGCATAAACAGTATTGATATCGGTCGTGCAGCTCTGCATATTGCATTAACTGCTAATCGTGCCGAGGAAAATAAAGTTAAAGAGCATTTAGCTGCTCAGGGAATTTTGTCTACTGCCGTAGATTTCGGTGGCGAATTTATTCCTTCTATTGTGAAAATTATTGAGCGTGCCGTTGTTGCCGCGCAACGTCAGGGCTTGGTTACTGAAACTCATGTCGGTGCCGGTGCGGTAGCAGGTGCTGCCCATGAAGTCTTGGAACAGATAAAAAATAAAGCTGTTGGTTTTAATGTGGGCGGTAAAATCGGTATTGCCCGCAGCGGAGAGCATTTATGCGTGGCTATTTATATGGGCGTAGGTGTTTTAAACCTGAATGAAATGTGTGTCGGTTTGGCACACCGCTCTTTAGCTAGCGATGAATAATAAAGGTGGTTTTTAATGAACATTATTGATGTAATCGGGCCTGTCATGATTGGCCCTTCCAGTTCCCATACAGCAGGTGCAGTACGTTTAGGTATTTTGGCTGCCAGCATTTTAGGTGTGAAGCCGATTAAGGCAGAAATTAATCTGCATGGCTCCTTTGCAGAAACATATCAAGGCCATGGTACTGATATGGCCTTGTTGGCCGGATTGATGGGCTGGCATCCTGATGATGAACGTATTCCCCATGCTAAAGAATATGCTAAAGAACATGGCTTGGAATATACATATCATAAAATTGATTTAGGTAACATGGCGCATCCTAATACCGTTTTATTCCGTCTGACAGGTGCTGATGGCAGTCATTGTGAAATTGTTGGTTCTTCTATCGGCGGTGGTCAGGTTAAGGTTACCGAAATCGACGGCTTCCCTGTAGAGCTTACCGGACGTCTGCCTGCTATTTTGACAGTACATAGTGATACCCGTGGCGTTATTGCCCTGGTAACCAGTTTACTAGCTAATGCCGGCGTTAATATCGCTACTATGCGTTTGTTCCGTAGCAATAAGGGTGGTATTGCTTCTATGGTCATCGAATGTGATGATGCTGTACCGCAGGAAATGATTAATTTAATTGCTGCCTTGAAACAAATTAATTCTGTACGCTTTATAGCTAGCGTTTTATAAGGAGGCAGTTTATGAAAAAAGAAATGCTTTCGTTAAACAGTATGATTGCTGAGGCTGTGGCTAAAAAGCAGTCACTGGACGATTTTTTATTAGAATATAATACCCGTGAACTGGAATGCTCTGCCGAAGAATTATTACAGCAGATGCAGGAGATGTTGCAGGTGATGGAGAAATCTGTTGAACATGGGTTAAGTGGTGTACGCTCTCATAGCGGTTTAACAGGCGGTGACGCAAAAAAACTGGCCGAGGCATCATCTAACAAAGGGTTCATCAGTTTGCTAGGTGAGAAGGCAACTGACGCTGTAATTTATGCTACTGCAGTAGGCGAATGCAATGCGGCTATGGGTAGAATTGTTGCTGCACCGACAGCAGGTGCCAGTGGTGTACTTCCCGGTGTATTCTTTTCTTTGAAAAAGCATTGTAATTTAGATAATGCTACTTTGGCGCGTGGCTTGGTAGTTGCCGGCAGCATTGGTATGGTTATTGCTGAACGTGCTTCTTTGGCAGGTGCCATGGGCGGTTGCCAGGCAGAATGCGGCAGTGCAGGTGCCATGGCTGCAGGAGCTGCTGTAACGATGCTAGGAGGTACTCCTGAGCAGGCTGGTACTGCAGTAGCCATTGTCTTTAAAAACATCTTAGGACTTGTTTGTGACCCTGTAGCAGGCCTTGTGGAAGTACCTTGTATTAAACGTAACGGTGCTTGTGCGTTACAAGCCCTTTTGGCAGCAGAGCTTGCTCTCTCCGGCATTAGTAGCTTTATTTCTGCTGATGAAGCTATTGACGCAATGAAAAATGTCGGTGATATGCTTCCCTGTGCTTTGAAAGAGACTGCAGCAGGTGGAATGGCAGCTACTCCTAGTGCGGTAGCCTGGACTAAAAATTATTTGAAAAAATAATATAAATAATTTATTCTAAGGAGGCTTTTATTATGCAAGTTGTTCACACTGATAATGCTCCGAAAGCATTAGGACCTTATTCTCAAGCGATTGTAGCAGGTGCTATGTTATTCTGCTCCGGTCAAATCGGTATTAATCCTGAAACTGGTGAACTTGTTAACAGCAGTATTGAAGCTGAAGTAGAACAAGTAATGGCAAACATCGAAAATATTCTGCACGAAGCTAGATTTGGCCGTATGCATGTAGTAAAAAGCACTATTTACACTACCGATTTAGCTTATTTCGATATCATTAACGAAATTTACGGCAAAAACTTTATCTATGATAAACCGGCACGTTCCTGCGTACAGGTTGCTGCACTGCCGAAAGGTGCTCGTGTAGAAATCGAAGTAATCGCCTATAAATAAGCTATTTTACTGGCTTTTTTCGGCAGGAAAAAAAATTTTTAAAAATTTTTTAAAAAATTGCAAAAAAGTGTTGACGAATAGTTGCCAGTATAGTATAATACAATTCGTCGCCAAGCTATTGAAGTTTGGAAACAAAATTTGGTGGCTGTGGTGAAGTGGTTAACACGGCGGATTGTGGCTCCGTTACGCGTGGGTTCGACTCCCACCAGTCACCCAAAAAGTGCT
>UQWU01000021.1 GCA_900544885.1 uncultured Phascolarctobacterium sp.
ATTAAAGGTTTGTCGATAATGGGTAAATCTCTAATTTTTTGAATGCGATAATCTTCCTAAATTGCAATAAGGAGTTGAAGATATGCAAGATTTTTTAATTGTTTATGATAGTAAAACTGGTAATACAGAAAAAGTTGCCAGAGCTTTAGCTGAAGCAGCAGGTGAACGTGCTTGTTTAAATAAAGCTGATAATGAAGTTGCGTGGGATGCTTTTGATGTAATTTTTGTTGGTTATTGGGTTGATAAAGGCGAGCCGAATGAAAAAATTAAGCATTTACTTCAAAATATACATGCCAAAAAAATAGTTTTCTTTGAAACCTTAGGTGCAGCACCTGATAGTGAACATGCTCAGACTTGTTTTGCCAATGCTGGTAAATATTTAAGTTCGGACAATACAATTTTGGGTACTTTAGCTATTCGCGGTGCAATAGACCCAGCCTTAATTGCTATGATGCGAAAAATGCCTGCAGGTAGTCCTCATGCACCTAGCAAAGAAAGCGAGGCAAGATGGGCTGCAGCTGCTTCCCATCCCGATAATGAAGATTTGGCTAAAACTAGAGCTTATATGAAGCGTTTTATTAATATGTATGATAAGTTTTATAAGCATATATAAAAAATGGAGCCGTTATAATAAGCGACTCTATTATTTTTAGATAAAGTAACGAAAAGTAAAAAAATATATAATAATCTGTTATTTTTCTTCTAAATGAATATGTGGTATAATTTTATTTAGAAACATATGAATATCTATTCCTGTAATAAGAAATTTTAATATTGGAGAAAGAAGATGTATATATGAGTATTACTTTGGTATTAAGAGGATTTGTTGTTTTAGGTGTTATTTTGATGCATACAACGTGGTATTTCAGTCATACTCGTGCTGAATCGTGGGTAACGTTGTCGGAAATGGTGTTGGATATTATTTCTTTATTTGCAGTACCCTTGGTCATGTTTGTGTCCGGCTATATGTTTATCAGTCATAATGGGCATGCAGATCATTACAAATGGCCGTTTTTTAAGAAGATGTTTTTGTCAGTATTTGCACCATATGTATTGTTTTCACTATTGTATGTCGGCGGTGCTTATCTTTTTGCCAATCATGGATATAGTCTGCATAAGGTAATTTATTTATTAGCTACTGGTAGTAGTGCTGTACACATGGGTTTTTTTAGGGCATTATTTGGCTTTTATGTTATTTATCCGTTGCTTCTACGTTATTTCAATAATTGTCGTATGAAAAATAGATTACCGAGTTTTTTTATTCAAATGATTTTTTTGCAGGTAGGATGGAAGATATTAAATAATATTGTTTTTACTGATCAATATGTTTTATTTTTGATTGGTACAACGACATTTTTACGTTATATTGCTTATTTTACTTTTGGTATGGCAGCAGCAACTTATTATAAACAGTTATTACTTTGGTTAGATTGTAATCATGGTATTATTGTTGGATTATTTGTCATATCTTTGCCAGCAGTTATTGTTTGCTGGATTGCTAAATATTATTGGCATAGTTATCATTTTCTGGACTTTGTATGTTTTCCGTTAAATCTTGTTTTGTATACGATTACTATAGCTATGCTTTTCCGTCATGCCCATACATTAGAGGCACAGGATAGCCTGAGCAAGCGCTTTATTATGTATTTAGGAAATTATTCCTTTGGTATTTTTCTGATTCATATTGTCTTTATGTATTTAGGAGATAGATTACTGACTTATATGCATATTACTCCTGTACAGGTATATTTCTATCCCTTGCTGTTTGTAATTATGCTGAGCTTGAGTCTGCTTTCTATGGAGTTGCTCACAAAGATTTCTTGGAGCCATTATTTAGTTGGTAATGTCGGTAAGGTGAGCTGTCATAAGCATAATGAAAAATTTTCTGAATAGGAATTATTCTGATTTTATTAAAATTAAATAAAAATATATTCAGTTACCATATAAAATATACCGATTTTGCATAACTTATATGTAAAATCGGTATATTTGCATTATTGCTTTTAACTAAAGAAAAGCTTATATTATAGAAAAGGAGGAATATGAAATATTCTTCAAGGGAATTTTTTGCTAAATAACAAGAAGCGAGGTAGTAAATATGAATCTGATGGTTAACAATTTATTAGGTATTAATTCTCAAGCTAAAAACCGTTTTTTGTTTATGGATTTATGGCGCATTTTGGCCATAGTAAATATGTTGATATATCAGATTTGTTATACAATTTATATTTTGCAGGGACAAGATCCTTCTTGGCTGGTGAATCCGTGGGTACAATTATGGCAGAAATATATTGTTGCTTCTTTTATTATTTTATCCGGGATGGCTTTATCTTTGGGAAAAAATAATTTAGTGCGTGCAGGCAGATTCATCGTCTTAGGCATATTTATTTCTGTATTAAGCTACTTTTTTGCACCACAGCAACCTCATTATTACGGTATTTTAATGTTTCTAGGTATAGCGATAGCGGCCTTGACACCTGTGCTTTGGTGGTTTAAGAAGGCTCCTGCTTCTTGTGGGTTGATTCTTTCCAGTATTGGTTATGAGTTGACGCGTCATCTTTCTAATCAGGTTATTATGTGGCAGGGAAAGATTATCGCTAATTTACCTGATTGGTTGTATGGCAGTTGGAATGCTTGGTTAGGTATGCCGCCTAAGGATTTTATCTCTATCAATTATGTACCGGTTCTGCCTAATATTTTTCTCTTTTTAGTAGGCCTTTATCTTCTGCGCTTTTTACAAGAGCATCAAGCAGGACAAAAATATTTAAAAATCAGTAATAATAAATCTTTGGCATATTTGAGCAGTAGCAGTTTGTTGATTTATCTTTTGCAGCAGCCATTGATTTTCTTGGGTTTAGAAATTAAGAAGTTTTTATGATAGAAAGTCCAATGCTCCCCTTTTCCTAGCTTGTAAAGCTAAAAAATAGTCCTTCTCTGAACACGTCATCGGAGAAGGACTATTTTATTTTCTGTTTATTTACAGAGCGTCATGTTTTAAAATTTCATCAAGATTGCAAACCTGTTGAGATCCGCGGGTACGTGCGTAAAATTTCAGAAAATGCTGTGCAGTGATAGAAAGAGGTCTGTCTTTGACCTTGACAACTGTTTTGCAGATATCAGTGTCGGTGTCTAAATCAGCAATTTTTTTGACGACGAAGGAATCGCCCAGTTCTTCACCAGGCTCTACAGGTACTATGGCAATAGCGGCTTTTACACGGGCCCATTCCATGGCAGTACTACGTGTGGTGCTGGTGCAGACAACACGGGGAACTATAGATTCCTGTGCACAGCCTTGTAAAAAGGCATCTGCAGAACCTGAGGTAAGGCTGAGAGGTACATTTTCTAGGTCTTTTAAGGTTACATAATCACGATCATTTTCTAAAAAGACAGAATCTTTATGATATACTGCTGCCATTTCTTCTTTGCGGTAGAAAAGGACATCAAAGTTATCTTGATGATTAACAGGTACGCTTAAAATACCAAGCTCGGTGATACCATTTAAAAGCTGCTGCGTTTGTTCAGCAATGCTTGCTTCATAAAGCTCGCATTTGATATTAGGATAGAGCTGGCAGAAGCCTTTTAATGAAGACTCAATGAATAATGAGGAGCGAGAGTTGGCGATGCTGAAACGCAGTGTACCTATAACGCCGCCTATAATATTTTCGATTTCAGCCTTTGCTAAATCCTCAAGGGAGCAGATATATTTTGCTTTTTGATATAGAACATGACCAGCATCGGTTAAGAGAATCTGACGGCTACCGCGTTGTGTAATAATCAATTTAGTACCGAAGTAATTTTCCAGGTTTCGTAATTGTTTACTTAATGCAGGTTGGGCGATATGTACAAAATCTGCTGCGCCGGTAAAGCTGCCTGCTTCAACGATAGCCAGGAAGTTACGATAGTTTTCTAACTCCATATAAAACAACCTCCTTAACAAATAAATCAACAAATAGTATAAAATATCAAATGTTTTAATTCAGTGTATCATATAAAAAAGCATAATTCAATAACCTAAGGAAATTCAATTTTATAAAAAACTGTAGTCTATATCAATATAACTTTTAGTGATAATTATCATTCCTTTTAGGTATTTTTCTTAATAAGTAATATGAGGTATAATGATTTCAACAAAGGGAACGAACTTTGTTAGGTGTTGAATGACTGAAGTGAAAAGTTGAAAAGGAGCAGTATTATCATGGAAGAATTAACTAAAGAAAGAAATGAAGCTTTAAATAACGAATCTTCTATTTATAATTATTTATTTCAAAAACGTTACTATGCAGCGAAGGTTTTTCCGCATTGCGGTCAAGATGCTTCCGGCTATATTAAACGTGTTCAAGGTGCTAAATTAAGCGATGAAGCTGTAAAAGCACTGAGAAGAGGCTAAGACTTATGGGAATCTTAGTCAGCCTTAATCAATGGGTTAAAGAGTTAGAGAAAGAAATTAGTTGGAGATATTTCAGAAGTATCTTGTTATAAATTACATTGAAGATGAAATAAACCAGCGCATAAAAAGATGTTGTTAAATTCTCCTTGTACATCTTTTATGAGCTGGTTTTTATTCGTGTTTTTCACTTATAATATTTACTAAATTATAATAAAACAATATAACTTTCATTCCTATTAGATATTTTTATTATTTGGGAATATATTGTATAATCGTTCATGGTTAAAGGAACTCTCAAACATGATATGGAAAGGAGACGATAACATGGAAATGGCTTTAATAATGGATGAAGATGATGAAAAAGAAGCAAGTAAGATTCGAGAGTACCTAAAACAGGTGGATAAAAAATTCTATTATCGTGCTATTGAAAATCGTAAAAAGGAAGGAAAAGTTTTTCCTCATCGTGGTGAAGACGGTAAGTTATTTATCAATACTTTTCAATATGTAAATCTTTTTAAAAATAAGAAAAAATAAATAATGGAGGTAGAAAAGATATGTCACCAGCAATTAAATGCTTAATTCTTTTAGCAGTAGTTGCCCTTTTATTTGTAACTGAAATGATTCCTTTGGCCATGACAGCAGTTTTAGCTGCGATTGCCTGCAGTGTATTGGGTTTGGTACCTGAAAACCAAATTTTCTTAGGTTTGGCAGATTCTACCGTAGTTCTGTTCGGTGGTATGTTTGTAGTAGGTGCCGCAATGTTTTACACAGGCTTGGCACAAAAAATTGGCGGTGCAGTAGTAAAACTGTTTGGTAAAGGCGAAAACAGCTTAATGTTCGGCATCATGGTTATCGCAGCAATTATGTCTGCATTCTTGTCTAATACCGGTACTACTGCTTGCCTGATTCCTGTTGTTATGGGTATCTGTGCTAACGCTCGTCTGTCCGCTTCCCGCGAATTGATGCCGTTGGCTTTCGCTGCTGGTCTTGGTGGTACCATTACTTTGATTGGTACTCCTCCGAACATTCTGGCTAACGTTGCTTTAAAAGCAGCCGGTTTGGAACATTTACAATTTGGTTTCTTTGAATATGCTTACATCGGTATTCCTATTACTGTAGCAGGTATTTTGTACATGATGTTCATCGGTAAATACTTCCTGCCTGATGATTTGGCACAAGAAGTTGCTGAAGTAGAACAAGAATTTGATGCTGCTGCTACTAGCCCGAAAAAACAAGTTATCTGCGGTATTATCATGACCGGTGTTATTTTATGCATGGCTACCAGCCTTGTACCGTTGGAATTAGCGGCTGTTGTCGGAGCGGTATTGTGCGTATTGACAGGCTGCATCACTGAAAAACAAGCCTATAATTCCATCGACTGGGTAACCATTTTCTTGTTCGCAGGTATGATTCCTGTAGCAAATGCAATGAACAGCAGCGGTGCAGGCAAATTAATTGCCGAAGTAACTGTAAACATGATGGGCGGCGATCCTTCTCCGTATCTGGTAACTGCAGTACTGTTCTGTTTGGCAGTTGTGCTGACTCAGTTCATGTCCAACACTGCTTCTAAAGCTTTGTTGTGCCCTGTAGGTATTGCACTGTCCACTCAAATGGGTGCTTCCCCGAAAGCAGTTCTGATGGCAATTTTGATTGCATCCAGCTGTGCTTTTGCATCTCCTGTAGGTACTCCTCCGAACACCTTGGTACTTGGCCCTGGTAAATATAAATTTATGGATTATGTAAAATGCGGTTCCGGTTTAGTTGCAGTATGCCTGTTAGTTTCTATCGCAGTAATTCCTGTAGTATGGCCGTTCTTCCCCGCTCAATAAGATAGCATTTCCTCTTTAAATTTTTTATAAATCTCAAAACAATCTTACACACTTGCTTGGACAAATAAATAGATAATTTCCTATTCTTTATGTAGATGCTTAGGGGACATTGGCAAATATGTAGAGAAAATAGAAAAACACCCTTCGATTAAGTGGGATTAATCGAAGGGTGTTTTATGTTTATACGAAAACATATTGGAGTAAGCACATATAAAAGAACGTACTAAGCAGAATTGTCAACAACAGCTTTTTGACGAAGATTTGTAAAAGTACGACCGAAAGTAGTGCTAATGCTTCTGGTAGTCCATGTGGTGGAGCAGTTAGTTCGGTATTCTTTAACGTATAGATGACCAGCATTCCCATAACTGCAGGCGGTAATATTCTGCCGAGAAAAGAAATTAATGGGGGAATATGGTCATGGGAGGGGAAAATCAGGAACGGTAAGAAGCGTGTGAGCATAGTACCGAGAACAACAACGGTAATAGTAATAATTTCTTCTGTTACGGTCATGCTTTTTTACCTCCTTGATAATAAACGAAAATAAATAATGCCAGCATGATAAGCATACTAGGCATCATAAAGCTTTCAGGTCCCAAAAGAGTAATACAGAAAAGCGGAACAATAATACCTACTAAAGCAGCAGTATGTTTTTCACTTTTTTGCCATTGGCTGACAAAAACAGACGCGAACAAGGCTGTTAAGGCAAAATCCAGACCTTTGGTATTGATGTGAATAATATTACCTAAAAGAGCACCTGCTGTTGCACCGACTACCCAATAAATTTGGTTTAATAAAGTAACGAAGGTCATGAACCAGCCTTTATCAATATCATTCGGGATGTTGGCATTACAGTTGATGGCAAAGGTTTCGTCACACATACCGAAAATCAAGAAAAATTTTTTCCAACCGGTATTGTTGAATTTTTCTAGCATAGAAATACCGTAGAAAAGGTGACGAAAATTAATCATTAACGTTAGGAGAAAACAATACAGAGGATCAAAAGGGCCAAGCAGCATGGGTACTAAAATAAACTCCATGGAGCCTGCAAAAACTAAAGCACTGGTGAAAAAAGGATACCAGGGAGAAAATCCTTTGCTGCAACAATAAAAACCATAAGAAATGCCTAAAAAAAGAAACGCTGCGGCAATTGGCAGCGTTAATGGCATTGCTACTTTAAAAGCAGCTTTATATTTATTCATGTCACTTTACCTGCACTTTGCTAAATTTTCTTGTAGTGTAGGTATATTGTAAAGGAAAGCATAATATGTGTCAATCTACTGGGACGGGACCTGTACTTTCACGGACTACTAGGCGGCATTTATATTCGACGTGAGTGATGCTTTCAAATTTACCGTGATGGGCGTAGCTAGAAATTTCTTCTTGCAATAAATTAAAAGCACTTTTACCACACTCAGTAAGCGAATTATCAATAGTAGTTAGGCTGACACCATGAAGGTGCGAGGGAAAGATATTATCAAAGCCACAGAGGCTGATATCTTCAGGAATACGCAGACCACGGTCACAGATAGCATTATAAGCACCATAAGCTACCATATCATTAATTGTTACCATTGCAGTAACATCAGGAGCATGGTCCAGACATTTATTAGCTAATTCATAGCCTGTTTTATATTCAACATCGACATTGGAGAGCTCGAAATCAGGAGAAATATCTTTGGAAAAGATTTTCAAATTAGCATTAGGAACAGTTTTACAAGCTGCTTGAATACCCTTGCCGCGGCGTACGCGGGAGGTGTGTTGGTCATTCAAGGTTGTAGAAAGATAAGCTAGATTTCTGTGGCCAAGTTCTAAAAGATGTTTGCCGACTAATTGACCGGCATTGAAATTGTTCATATCAACTGTTGCTAGTTCTAAATCACCGCGGCGGTCACCAATAGCAACAACCGGCAGGTGACGGCTTAACTCATAGGCTTGCTCAGGTTGTTGCGGAATCATAGCAAAAATAACACCGGCAACATGGAGCTTTTTCGCCTGCTCCATAATAAATGTTTCTGTATCAGTATCCCAGTAAGTGGTGCGTACAGAAGTAACAAAGCCTTGTTTTCTAGCAGCAATTTCTATACCTTGAATTATAGTAGTATAAAAAGGATTAAAAACAGAAGGACAGATAATGATAATTAAAGTATCTGAAGGCTTAACTAAAGAGAATGATTGTCCTTTACTGCTTTTATAATTCATACTTTCTGCCAAAGCAAAAACATGCTCTATGGTTTCGTTATTAAAACGGTCTATACTGCGTCTATTTAAAATCATAGATACGCTGGCAGGTGAAAGACCGGCTGCGGCAGCAATATCTTTTAACGTAACCTTTTTCGGCATGAGCAAACCTCCTTTTTATACATATTTTAATAGGTATATTTATTTACGGCCAATTACTTTACTTGCAATATCAGGGAAATTGGTGATAAGTACGTCGGTGCCGCAGTCAACTAATTTTTTCATTAAGTCGGCATCATTAGGAGTCCAAGCTTGCAGTTTTATGCCATGAGCATGTAAATCTTCAGCAACCCCTTCTTTACAGCAGAACCAACTGCAGGCATTAACAGTAGCTGCGTTTTGAGAAGCGGCATAGCTACCGACGTTCATCAGCCAAGTATCCATTAAAAGTCCGCATTTTGCTTCAGGCATCAGCTCTTTTACTTTAGCGATAGTATAGTGATTGAAGGAAGAATACCAGATTTGTTCTTCTAAACCAAATTCATGTACCATCGCAATAAGCTTTTCTTCAATGCCTTTATATTCAAATACACTTGTTTTTAATTCGATATTAGTAATTAATTTAGTAGTTTTGAGCCAAGTGAAATATTCACGTAAAGTAGGAATAGTTTGGCGGGGAAAGAAACCTTTAACATTTACACCTACGGATAAAGTTTTTAACTCTTCTAATGTATAATCTTTTAAATATCCGCTGCCGTTTGTTGTACGGTCTAAGGTTTCGTCATGCATGATAACTAATTCGCCATCTTTAGTCATTTGAATATCAAGTTCTATACCATCTGCCAGACTCTCTTCAGCAGTTTTTTGGAATGCCAGCATAGTGTTTTCAGGATAATAGCCGGAAAAACCGCGATGAGCAAAAATCATAGTCATAAAAAAATCCTCCTAAATGTCTTGAACTGTAAAATATAGATTAAATATTTTCAACAATATTCAACAACATAATAGCATAAAATTCAATAAAAAACAAGCGGGACAAAATAAGTCCATAGAGGACAAAATAAGTCCAAAAGGCAGGCTACAAGAGGAGTTTCTAAAAATATGTAATTTTATTGACATTTTATAAAAGCTCTGTTAAGATGATAATATAAATTGCAATTGTAAGATTGCTTTGCAAAAATTCAACAAATTTCAACAGGGAAATTTAAGGAGGATGTCAATGAAAAAGATAGTTGCAATGCTCTTGATGGCAGTCATGATGTGTGCTCTGACTGGCTGTGGTTCTGACAAAAACGCTGAGAACAAGGCTGATAACGATAAAAAAGTCGTTTTGAAATTAAGCCATGTATTCTCTCCTGATGAACAGCTCTACAAATCCATGGAATTGGTTGCTGAACGTATCAACAAAAAAACCAATGGCCGTGTAGAAATTCAATGCTATGGTCAAAACCAACTGGCTTGCTACAAAGATGGTTTGGAACAAGTTGCTAACGGTGCTAACTTCATTTCCGTAGAAGATCCGTCCTATCTGGGCGACTATGTACCTGACTTCAAACCTTTAGTTGGTCCTATGCTGTACCAAAGCTATGATGAATATGAAAAAATGATTGAAACTCCGTTAGTAAAAGACATGGTAGCTAAAGCTGAGAAAAAAGGTATTAAAGTATTGGCTCTGGACTATGTATTCGGTTTCCGTAACTTGATTACCAATAAAGTAATCACTAAACCTGAAGACCTGCAAGGTATGAAACTGCGTACTCCTGGTTCTAAACTGTTCATTGACACCATCAATGCAATGGGTGCTACTGCAACTAGCCTGCCGTTCTCTGAAACTCTGTCCGGTGTTTCTCAAGGCGTAGTTGATGGTTTGGAAGGTTCTGAATTCACCAATATCGGTACTAAATGCTATGAACATTGCAAAAACGTAGCAACTACTAAACACTTCCTGGGCACCTGCGGTGTATATATTTCCACTAAAGTTTGGGATAAACTTTCTCCGGAAGATCAAAAAATCGTTGCTGAAGAATTCGCTTATGGCGGTAAAGAAATGACTAAAATTTCTACCGAATCCTACGATAAAGTTTATAAAGAACTGGAATCCAAAGGCGTAAAATTCAACGATGTAGATCATGCTGCTTTTGAAAAAGCAACTGAATCTGTATTCAAAGAAATGGAAGAAAAAGAAGGCGCAACTCCTGGTATCTATGAAAAATTGAAAGCAGAGTTGGCTAAAATCCGTAGCGCTAAATAATTTTTCTTAAGCTTTATATCAAGCGTTTCGTTTAATGCAGTATTAAGCGAAACGCTTTGATTTTTCAAGAAAACATAAATGTTTGTAAATTCCTTGTGGAGGCAAGTTTTACCATATGAATTTAAAATTTATTTTACAGAATTTCGAAGATCTCGTAGCATCTTTTTTTATAACCGTTACTACTATTCTCGTTATCATTAATATCGTTATGCGTTATATTTTTAACTCCGGCATTGTTTGGTCTGAAGAAGTAGCTACTGGCTGCTTTGTTTGGTCAGTGTTCATTGGTGCTGTTGCTGTATTCAAGCATCGCGGCCATGTAGGCGTCGATTTAGTTGTTAAACGTTTACCTGTTTGTTTGCAAAAAGTAGTATTAACTTTAATGGATATCATTTTAGTTTTATTGAATGGCTATATGGCGTATCTTTCTGTTTTGTACATTCAAACTTCTTATACTAAAATGACCCCTGTTTTGGGTGTTTCTTCTGCATATATCAGCTCATCTGTATTGATTGCTTTCATTATGATGACTGTTTATTCTATTAAATTTGTTTACGATGATTTATTTGGAAAAAAGGAGGTTGAAGCATAATGGCATACTTACCCGTGATAATTGTTTTCATCCTCTATTTTTCTAGCATTCCTATCGCTTATGCTTTGTTTGGTGCAACTGTTTCTTATTTCACATTTATTGATACTGCATCTCCGACTCATCTGATGTTCCAGAGAATTATCACCAGCACTCAATCCTTCCCGCTGTTGGCAATTCCGTTTTTCATCATGGCAGGTTCTATTATGAACTATGCAGGCATCAGTGATAAGCTGATGAAATTTACTGATGTATTAATGGGTCATATGACTGGCGGTTTGGCACAGGTTAACGTACTTTTAAGCTTACTTATGGGTGGTGTATCCGGTAGTGCTAATGCCGATGCTGCTATGCAAAGTAAAATGTTGGTACCGGAAATGGAAAAACGTGGTTATAGCCGTGCCTTCTCTGCTGCTGTAACTGCTGCGTCCTCTGCAAGTACTCCGGTTATTCCTCCGGGAATCAACTTGATTATTTATGCTTTGATTGCCAGTGTATCCGTAACTAAAATGTTTATGGCTGGTTACGTTCCTGGTATTTTGATGGCTGTTTCTATGATGATAGTTGTTGCTATTGTTTCTAAAAAACGTGGTTACAAGCCTTCTCGTGAAAAAGCTGCTACCTTCGGCGAAATTATGACCCAGCTGAAAGAATCTATCTGGGCTTTGCTTTTCCCCTTCGGTATTATTGCTGGCTTACGTATGGGTATGTTTACTCCGTCTGAAGCAGGTGCCGTAGCAGTTGTATATTGCTTATTTGTCGGTGTTTTTATTTATAAAGAGCTGAAATGGAAATATGCTTGGCCGATTATGAAAGAAACAATTTACGGTACTAGCTCTGTGTGCTTGATTATCGTTGCTGCTTCTTTCTTCGGTTATTACATGAACTGGGAACGTATTCCGCAGCAGATTACTTCTGCTATGTTGGATTTCACTCAAAATCCGTATATTATGCTGATGCTGGTAAACCTGTTACTGCTGGTTTTGGGTATGTTCTTAGAAGGTGGTGCAGCATTGATTATTTTGGCTCCGCTGCTTGTTCCTGTTGTAACTAAATTAGGTGTAGATCCTGTACACTTTGGTATTATCTGCATTGTTAATATCATGATTGGCGGCTTGACACCACCATTTGGTTCTATGATGTTCACTGTATGTGCAATTACGGAAACACCGCTTGGTGATTTCTTTAAAGAAGTTCTGCCGTTCATCATTGCTTTGATTGTTTCCCTGTTGATTGTTACTTATGTTCCGAGTCTGGTAATGTTCTTGCCAAACTTGTAACAAAGACTTTAAAAATGACGTCCGTAGCAGGCATTGTCTTGCTTGCGGACGTTTTTTGATTTATTATTGTATATAGAAATATTTAAGAAAGGTTGTGACGTAATGACAACTGATAAATATATTATGGCGTTAGATCTAGGTACAACTAGTTGCCGTTGTATTTTGTTTAATAAACAAGGTGATATATGTAGTGTTGCCCAAAAGGAGTTTACGCAATATTATCCACAAGCAGGTTGGGTAGAGCATGATGCGGAAGAAATCTGGGCTACTCAATTAGGCTTGATGTATGAAGCAATGGGTAAACTTAATGTGAGCCCGGAAGATATTGCTGGTATTGGTATAACTAATCAGCGTGAAACTACTGTTGTTTGGGATAAAGTAACAGGTAGACCGGTTTGTAAAGCTATTGTGTGGCAGTGCCGCCGTACTGCAGAATATTGTGATTTGTTGAAAATTCGTGGTTATGCAGGTATGTTCCAAGAAAAAACAGGCTTAGTATTAGATGCTTATTTTTCTGGTACTAAGCTGAACTGGATTTTGGAAAACGTGCCGGGGGCTAGAGAAAAGGCCGAAGCAGGACGCTTGCTGTTCGGTACAATTGATAGCTGGATTATTTGGAAATTAACTAATGGTAAAGTTCATGTTACAGATTATTCCAACGCTTCCCGTACTTTAATGTTTAATATCCATACTTTAGAGTGGGATGATGAGATTTTAACTATTTTAGGTATTCCTAAAAAAATGTTACCAGAAGTAAAACCTTCCAGCTGCATTTATGGTACTACGGATGCTAAAATTTTTGATACCAAGATTCCTATTGCCGGTGCTGCCGGTGACCAGCAATGTGCTTTGTTCGGTCAAACCTGCTTTGCTCCTGGTGAAGCTAAAAATACCTATGGTACAGGCGGCTTTATGCTGATGAATACAGGTGATAAGCCGGTAGCTTCTAAAAATGGTTTGGTTACTACTATTGCCTGGGGTGTTGACGGCAAGGTAGAGTATGCTTTAGAGGGTTCTATTTTCGTAGCCGGTGCTGCTATTCAATGGCTGCGTGATGAATTGGGTTTGATTCGCACTTCTGCAGAATCTGAAGAATTGGCTAGTGGTGTACCTGACTCTAACGGCTGTTATGTTGTTCCTGCTTTTGTCGGCTTAGGTGCACCGCATTGGAATCAATATGCTCGTGGTGCTATTGTAGGCTTAACTAGAGGTGTAAATCGCAAACATATTGTCCGTGCTACCTTAGAAGCTATTGCTTATCAAGTAAATGATGTTCTGATGGCTATGAAGGAGGACAGTGGTATTCAATTGACATCTTTGCAGGTTGATGGAGGTGCTTGTGCCAATAATCTTTTAATGCAGATACAGGCAGATATCATTAATGCTAAGGTTGTTCGTCCGCAATGTATTGAAACAACTGCTATGGGTGCTGCTTACTTAGCAGGTCTTGCCGTAGGCTATTGGGAAAATAAGGAAGAAGTTAAAAAGAATCATGTAATTGCCCAAGAATTTATTCCGAACATGGATGCTGAAAAACGTGAAAAAGTTCTGCATGGATGGCATCGTGCTGTGCGTGCGGCTTGCATCCGTCTACAACCGGAGGAGTAAAAAAATTCGCGAAGTCCCTGAATGTTCTGTTCAGGGACTTTTATTTTAAGAAAAACGTTTTAGTTATCTAATTCACATAAGAATGTTAAGCTGGCAAATGCTATATAGAAAAATATCCTCCATAGGGAAAACATTTGTGAAGCTGAAGAAAATCTGCGATGTTTGTGTGGATGAGTGTTTTTTATGCTTGAAAACGGCAGCTTTGACTATTTAAAGTTACTTATAAAAGCTCCGAACAATTTTCTAAAAAACTGTTAAAAAGTTCACATATTTATTTGACGCTTATGCAAGCTGTTGGTATAATAATAGTGTATACATTGAAGTCGTGAACCCGAGAAAAGATTTTGCTTAGCGTGATTTTAAGATAAGATAATTTGCTTGGGTTTTGCTTTTTTCGGAATAATTTTAGGGAGGTAGATTTTCAATGAAAGTAGCAATTATTATGGGTAGTAACTCTGACTGGCCTGTACTTGAGCCGGCAGAAAAAGTACTGAAAGATTTTGGTGTAGAGGTTGAAGTTGTTGTTGCTTCTGCACACCGTACTCCTGATGTAGTACATGAATTTGCAGCAGGTGCGCGTGATCGCGGTGTAGAAGTTATCATTGCTGCAGCTGGTGCTGCTGCACATCTGGGCGGCGTTATTGCTGCTTATACCACTGTACCTGTTATTGGTATTCCTATTAATGCTACTCCTCTTGGAGGAATGGACGCTCTGTTGAGCTTCGTACAAATGCCTTCCGGTATTCCTGTAGCCACTATGGCTATTAACGGTGCTAAAAATGCAGCTCTGTTTGCTGTTCAAATCTTAGCTACCAAATATCCTGAATTAGTAGAGAAATTAGCTGCTAACAGACTGCAAATGCAGGAAGA
Source organism: uncultured Phascolarctobacterium sp. (assembly GCA_900544885.1). GTDB lineage: Bacteria > Bacillota > Negativicutes > Acidaminococcales > Acidaminococcaceae > Phascolarctobacterium_A. The sequence continues at coordinate 14,993 of UQWU01000021.1, forward strand.
AGTTAAAGCTAAAGGCGAAAAATTAGCAAAATTAAGAGCAGAAAGCAAATAATTAGTGAGGAGATTTATTGTGGAAAACTTTTTTCAAGATGACAAGCTGCATGAAGAATGTGGCGTATTCGGTATTTTCAGCCACAGCGAGGATGTAGCCCTCAACACCTATTGGGGCCTGTATGCATTGCAGCATCGTGGTCAGGAAAGCACAGGTATCGTTGTTACCGACGGTAAAGAAATGAACATAAAAAAAGGCATGGGCCTTGTTCCTGATGTTTTCAAAGACGGCGTTGCAGATTTGCAAGGCTTTGCGGCTATCGGTCATGTGCGTTATTCAACTACCGGTGCCAGCATGGCTTATAACACTCAACCGCTGAAAGTATATTTTGATGGCGGTAATCTGGCATTGAGCCATAACGGTAACCTTACTAATGCCGGTCAATTACGTGAAAAGTTGGCTAAAGAAGGTGCTATTTTCAATACTACTGTTGATACTGAAGTAGTACTTACCTTGATTGCCCGCAGCAAATGCAAAACCATTGAAGAACGTGTTGCTGAAGCAGTACGTCAAATCCGTGGTGCTTATGCAATTCTGCTGATGACTGATAATAAAATCATCGCTGTTCGTGACCCGTACGGTTTCCGTCCTTTGGTTTTAGGTAAAATGGAAAACGGTTGGTGCGTAGCTTCCGAATCCTGTGCTTTCGACTTAGTAGGTGCAGAGCTGGTTCGTGACGTAAAACCCGGCGAAATGGTTATTTTAGACAGCGACAATTCTGAACCTCGCAGTATGATGTGGGTAGAAGAAGTTCCTGAAAGAACTGCACACTGCATTTTCGAATATGTATATTTTGCTCGTAATGATAGTGTTATTGATGGTCAACCTGTTTATGAATCCCGTATTCAAATGGGTCGTGAGCTGGCTAAAGAAATCCAAGATATTCATCCGGATATTGTTATCTCTGCTCCGGACTCTGGTACTCCGGCTGCTATCGGTTACTCTTTAGAAGCAGGTATTCCTTTCATGGAAGGCCTGACCAAAAACCGTTATGTTGGTCGTACCTTTATTCAACCTACTCAAAAACAACGTGCTAATGCTGTACGTTTGAAATTAAATCCTGTTCGCAGCGTTGTAGAAGGCAAATCTGTTGTTCTGGTCGATGACTCTATCGTTCGTGGCACTACTAGTGGTAAGGTTGTTAAGCTGTTGAAGGAAGCTGGTGCTCGTGAAGTCCACGTAGCTATTTCTTCTCCTCCGGTTGTTGACAGCTGCTACTATGGTATTGATACTTCCGAACGTAAGCAATTGATTGCTTCCCGTTGCTCTCAAGAAGAAATCTGCCGTTTCATTGGTGCAGATAGTTTGCATTACATTTCCATGGAAGGTATGAAACGTGCTATCAGCAAAATCAATCCTGATGGACTGTGCTGCGCATGCTTCAATTCCGATTATCCTGATAATGCAGATGTAGTTATTAGCAAAGAACCTTCCAAAAACGATAAAGATAAATAATTTAAAAATTTAGGAGGCAGTTATGAGCGAAGAAAAGAAACAACTTACTTATGCTGATGCCGGTGTTGATATTGATGCCGGTAATAAAGCAGTAGAGCTGATGAAAGACAGCGTACGTGCTACCTATCGCAGTGAAGTTATCGGGGATTTAGGCGGCTTCGGCGGCTTGTTCGCACTCAACAGCGGCAAGTACAAAGAGCCTGTTTTGGTAAGCGGCACTGACGGTGTAGGTACTAAACTGAAACTGGCTTTTATGGCTGATAAGCATGATACTATTGGTCAAGATGCAGTAGCAATGTGTGTTAATGATATCTTGGTACAAGGTGCAGAACCTCTGTTCTTCTTGGATTACATTGCTGTTGACAAAGTTGATTCTCAAAAAGTAGCTAACATTGTTAAAGGTGTAGCTAATGCCTGCAAAGAAAGCGGCTGTGCTTTAATCGGCGGCGAAACTGCTGAAATGGCTGGTTTCTATGCTAAAGGCGAATATGATATCGCAGGCTTCTGCGTTGGTGTTGTGGACAGAGAAAAAATGATTACCGGTGACAAAGTTAAAGCCGGTGATGTTCTGTTAGGTCTGCCTTCCAGTGGTGTACACTCCAATGGTTTCTCCTTAGTTCGTAAAATCTGCTTTGAAGCTATGGGCTACACCATGGATACTCCTATTGCTGAGTTTGGCTGCACTTTAGGTGAAAAATTGCTGACTCCGACTCGTCTGTATCCAAAAACCTGCCTGCCTCTGATTGAAAAATTTGATATCCATGGCATGGTACATATTACCGGCGGTGGCTTCTATGATAACGTTCCCCGTATTCTGCCTGCTGACTGCGATGCAGAAATCGATGCTAATGCTTGGGAAGTTCCGGTTGTCTTCAAAAAATTGCAAGAATGGGGCAATGTGCCTTGGGCTGAAATGTATCGCACCTTTAACATGGGCGTAGGTATGGTTTTAGTTATCGATCCGTCTGAAGCAGATGCAGTTCGTGCTCATCTGAAAGAAGCAGGCGAAACATTCTTCGAATTAGGCAAAATCGTTCCCGGCAGCCAAAAAACCATTATGAAAGGCGGAGTTTTCGGTGCGTAAGATTGGCGTATTAGTCAGTGGACGCGGCAGCAATCTGCAGGCTATCATGGACCGCATTGCCGATGGTTATCTGCCTTTAGAAATTGCTGTTGTTATCAGCGACAAAAAAGATGCTTATGCTTTGGAACGTGCAGAAAAAGTAGGTATTAAAACTGTTGTTGTCGACCGCAAGGCTTGTGCCGATAAAGATGAATTTGAAAGCAAAATTACTCAAACTCTGCTTGACGCAGGTTGTGAATTAGTAGTTCTTGCAGGTTTTATGCGTATTTTAAGCGGTGGCTTTGTCAATAAATGGCATCATCGCATTATCAATATTCACCCTGCATTACTACCTAGCTTCCCTGGACTGCATGGTCAAGGTCAAGCTGTTGCTTATGGAGTAAAATTCTCTGGCTGTACTGTACATTTTGTAGATGAAGGTACTGATAGCGGTCCGATTATTCTGCAAAAGGTAGTTCCTGTTATGGACGATGATACTGAAGATACTTTAGCAGATCGTATTTTAGTACAGGAACATATCGCTCTGCCGGAAGCATTAAAGCTCTGGGCAGAAAATAAATTAGAAATCAACGGCCGCAAGGTTAAACTGTTGGCGTAAATATTGAGGTGCGGAAGATGAAAATTAAAAGAGCTTTATTAAGCGTTTCTGATAAAACCGGTATCGTTGAATTAGCGAAATTCTTGAGTGAAAATGGTGTTGAAATCATTTCTACCGGCGGTACTATGAAAGCTATTAAGGATGCAGGTATTCCTGTAACCTATGTAAGTGATGTAACAGGTTTCCCTGAAATCATGGATGGTCGTGTAAAAACCTTGAACCCGAAAATTCATGGTGCTATTTTGGCTGTTCGCAGCAATCCGGAACATATGAAAGCTTTGGCTGAGCATGATATTACTCCGATCGATCTGGTTGTTGTAAACCTGTATCCGTTCCGTGAAACTGTTGCAAAACCGGGCGTAACTGAAGAAGAAGCTATTGAAAACATTGATATCGGTGGTCCGGCAATGGTTCGTGCTTCTGCTAAAAACTTCAAAGATGTTGTTATCGTAACTTATCCCAGTCGTTATGCAGGCTTGATGGAAATGCTGAAAAAAGATGGCGATGTAGACCAAGTTACTCGCAAAGAATTAGCATTAGAAGCATTTACTCATACTGCTGAATATGACGCAATGATTTCTGAATATCTGAAAAAACAATTGGCTAAATAATTTTCTTGTAAATAGGTATGGCTCCGGTCATACCTATTCGAGTAATATTTAGACTAAAGTTAAGAGGTAGGAAAATGAGAATTCTTTTAATTGGCGGCGGCGGTCGTGAACATGCTCTGGCATGGAAATTATCTCAAAGCCCCAAAGTAGAAAAACTTTATGCAGCACCAGGTAATCCCGGTATTGCATTATTAAAAAACTGTGAATGCATTAACTTGAATATTGATGATTTGGAAGGCGTTGCCGATTTTGCTGAAGAAAAGAGTATTGACCTGACTGTTGTGGGTCCGGAAGCTCCTTTGGTAGTAGGCCTGGCTGACGTATTCAAACGTCGTGGACTGCCTGTATTCGGTCCTTCTAAGGCAGCAGCTCAACTAGAAGGCTCTAAAGCTTTCTCTAAAGAGCTGATGGCTAAATATAATATTCCGACTGCATTCTTCAAAATCTGCGAAGATATTGAAACTGCTAAAGCCTACGTTGAAGAAAAAGGTGCTCCTATTGTAGTTAAGGCTGATGGCTTGGCTGCAGGCAAAGGCGTAGTTGTTGCTATGACTAAACAAGAAGCACTGGACGCTATTGACGAAATGATGGCTGACCACAAATTCGGTAATGCAGGTGCACGTTTGGTATTAGAAGAATACATGGATGGTGAAGAAGCATCCTTATTAGCTTTTACTGATGGTAAAACTGTAGTACCGATGATTTCCGCACAAGACCACAAACGTGTTTTTGACGGTGATGAAGGTCCTAACACCGGTGGCATGGGTACTTATGCTCCGGCTCCGGTAATGACCGATGTTCTGCGTCTGAAAGCTGTAGAGCATGTACTGAAGCCTGTTGTTGAAGCAATGGCCAAAGAAGGTATGCCTTATCAAGGTTGTCTGTATGCAGGCTTGATGATTAAAGGTGACAGTGTAAAAGTTGTTGAATTCAACTGCCGTTTCGGTGATCCTGAAACTCAAGTTGTACTGCCTTTGTTAAATAGCGATTTGGCTGAAATCATGTTGGCTTGTGCAACCGGTACCTTGGATCAGGTAGATGTAGAATGGTCTGATAAAGCAGCTGTTTGTGTTGTTATGGCAAGCGGAGGTTATCCGGAAAGTTACGAAAAAGGTAAAGAAATTACCGGCCTTGAAGCTGCGGCTGAAGATGTTGATGTCGTAGTATTCCATGCAGGCACTAAAGCTGATGGTGAGAAGATTCTGACCAACGGTGGCCGTGTTCTTGGCGTTACTGCTGTAGATAATTCTATTAAGGAAGCACGTGACCGTGCCTATGCTGCAGTAGAAAAAATCAAATTTGATAAAGTTTTTTATCGTAAAGATATTGCATGGAGAGCCTTAAAGAGGTAAAATAGATAAAATATATTAAAATTTAAAAGAAAAGGATGATGAAAGAATGGCTTTTTATTATGATGAACCCGCTCATACTTTTAGTGAGTATCTGTTAGTTCCCGGTTATTCCTCTGAAAAATGCATTCCCGCGAATGTAGACCTGCGTACCCCGTTGGTAAAATTCAAAAAAGGTGAAGAATCTGCTATCACCATGAACATTCCTATGGTTTCCGCAATCATGCAAGCTGTATCCGGTGAAAAACTGGCTGTTGCTCTGTCTAAAGAAGGCGGCGTTTCCTTTATCTTCGGTTCTCAATCCGTAGAAGACGAAGCTGCTATGGTTGCACGTGTTAAAGGTTACCGTGCAGGCTTTGTAACCAGCGACTCCAACATTCGTCCTGACAGTACTTTGGCTGATATCATTGCTCTGAAAGAGCGTACCGGTCATTCTACTGTTGCTGTAACCAGCGATGGCACTGTTAACGGTAAACTGGAAGGTATCGTAACCAGCCGTGACTATCGTCCGAGCCGTATGGATCCTAACACTAAAGTTCGTGAATTCATGACTCCGATTGATAAAATGACTTATGCTGGTAAAGAAACTACTCTGCAAGAAGCTAATGACATCATTTGGAAAGAAAAACTGAACACTCTGCCCATCGTTGACGACGAAGGCCGTCTGCTGTACATGGTATTCCGTAAAGACTATGCTACTCATAAAGAGTATCCGTTGGAATTACTGGATAACAAAAAACGTCATATCGTTGGTGCTGGTATCAACACCCGCGATTATGCTGAACGTGTTCCTGCTCTGGTTGACGCAGGCGTTGACGTACTGTGCATTGACTCCTCCGAAGGTTACAGTGCATGGCAAAAAATTACTTTGGACTGGATCCGTGAACATTACGGTGACAGCGTAAAAGTTGGTGCTGGTAACGTTGTTGACGCTGAAGGCTTCCGCTTTTTAGCTGAAGCAGGTGCTGACTTCATTAAAGTTGGTATCGGTGGTGGTTCTATCTGTATTACTCGTGAACAAAAAGGTATCGGCCGTGGCCAAGCAACTGCTTTAATCGAAGTTTGCAAAGCTCGTGACGAATACTATAAAGAAACCGGCATCTACATTCCTGTATGCTCCGATGGCGGTATCGTTTATGACTACCACATGACTTTAGCTCTGGCTATGGGTGCTGACTTCATGATGCTGGGTCGTTATTTCGCTCGTTTCGACGAAAGCCCGTCTAACAAAGTTAACATCAACGGTACTTACATGAAAGAATACTGGGGCGAAGGTTCTGCTCGTGCTCGTAACTGGCAACGTTATGACATGGGTGGCGCAGCTAAATTGTCCTTCGAAGAAGGCGTTGACTCCTATGTTCCGTATGCAGGCAGCCTGAAAGATAACGTTAACCTGACTTTGGCTAAAATTCGTTCTACCATGTGCAACTGTGGTGCTCTGACCATTTCTGAACTGCAAGCTAAAGCTAAATTGACTTTGGTATCTGCAACATCTTTGGTTGAAGGCGGCGCACATGACGTTCTGCTGAAAGACAATAATAACAGCAACTATCCTAAATAATTTGAGTTAATGTGACTTAACTTGAACATAAAAATCCGAGCAGTATTTAAATATTGCTCGGATTTTTTCATATAACAAATAAAAAGGCTGTACCTTTTTAGTACAGCCTTTTTACTATATTAAATTATAATTCTTTAACCCATAGGCCATGCAGATTGCAGTATTCATAAGCTGCTTCTGCTTTTTCATCATCAGTCAGAGCAAATGTAACCTCTGGTTTGGCACCAGGCTGGAGAGCTTTTCTTTGACCGCCGTGAGTTGTTTGTAAATATACCCATTGGATATAGTGTTCAGGAAGCATAGGATGGGCAACACTGCCAACAGCTACATGAACTAAATTGCCTTCGATTGTTACTACAGGAACATGTTTTTCTTGTGCAGCATCAACAGTGTTAGGAATAAGCTCTTTCATAACTTCGCCGCAACAGGTCATCGGTGCTTTGCCGTCAACCACCATACCTACAATATTGCCGCAATGCTTGCAGATGAAGAATTTTCTGTTAATCATATAAATCACACTCCTTAATATAAACTAAATTTTAACGAACAATGTCTTATATTTATATTATACTCTATTCTAAGTGAAATAGATAGCAGTTCACAAATAGTTCGGGAATAAGAGGGAGGTATGATTTTTTGATTTCAGTGTATATTATGATAATAGCATTTATGTATATAGACGAATTTAGTTTATTAATGTTTGATATATTTTACTGCACTATTTTCTTTTGCAATAAGCAGAAGTCTGTTTGTAAATAACGGTGAATTTTGTTATAATTAAAATAGCATGACAAAGGAGGAGACGGGCCATGAAAGTAGAATTTACAAAAATGCACGGAGCAGGTAATGATTATGTATATGTTGATTGTACGAAAGAAGAATTGCCTAACCCCGGAGCAATTTCTGAGTATGTAAGCCACAGACGTTTTGGTATCGGTAGTGACGGTTTAATCTGCATTTGCAAATCTGACGTTGCTGACTTCAAAATGCGTATGTTTAATGCAGATAGATCTGAGGGCAAAATGTGCGGCAATGGCGTGCGTTGCGTTGCTAAATTTGTTTATGACAAGGGCCTGACTGATAAAACTACTATTACTTTGGAAACTCTTGCCGGTATTAAAACTATTGATATGATTTTAGGTGACGACGGCAAAGTAAAAGAAGCTACTGTCGATATGGGTAAGCCTATCTTCAAAGCTACTGAAATTCCTATGAACTGCGATCACTATATTTTTGTGGATCAAGCAATTGTTCTTAATGATAACCATGATGATGTTACTAAAGAAAAGGTATTCTATAATGGTACTGCTATTTCTATGGGTAATCCTCATTTCGTAACCTTTGTTGATGATGTTGATAGCTTGAATCTGGAAGTTTTAGGACCTCAATTTGAACATCATAAACTATTCCCTGAAGGTGTAAATACAGAATTTGTACAAGTAATTGATAAAAATACCGTTAAATTCCGTGTTTGGGAACGCGGTAGCGGTGAAACCTGGGCTTGTGGCACAGGTGCAAGTGCAGTTGCTGTTGCATCTATCATGTTAAGTCGTGCAGGTAAAAAAGGCGAGCCTTTAACTGTTTTAGCTAAAGGTGGTACTTTAACTGTTACTTATCGTAATGATGACCATGTTATTTTGCAAGGTGGAGCTACCACTGTATTTGAAGGCGTGATTGACATACCTGAAGAGGTAATCAATAAATAAATTTTTCTATTTTTATTATTTAAATGGGGGTTTGTAAATGGCATTTGTAAACGAAAATTATTGTAATCTGAAAGAAAGCTATCTTTTTGCGGATATCGCACATAAAGTAAACGCTTATGCTGCAGCTCATCCTGAACAAAAGATTATCCGCTTGGGTATTGGCGATGTTACTTTGCCGTTAGCTAAATGTGTTGTTGACGCTATGGCTAAGGCTGTTGCAGAAATGGGTGTACAAGAAACTTTCCGCGGCTATGGTCCGGAGCAAGGTTACGATTTCCTGCATCAAGCATTGGTAAAATATTATGCTTCCTTCGGTGTAAATCTGGAAAGCGATGAAATCTTCATTAGCGATGGTGCTAAGAGCGATTGCGGTAACATTACTGATATCTTCAGCAACGCTAATACTATTCTGATTCCGGATCCTGTATATCCTGTATATCTGGATACTAACGTTATGTGCGGCCGTAACATCATTTATATGGAAGGTAAACCAGAAAATAACTTCCTGCCGATGCCGGACGAAAATGTAAAAGCCGATGTAATTTATTTATGCTCTCCGAACAATCCGACTGGTGCTGCATATACTAAAGAACAATTAGAAGAATGGGTAGCTTATGCTTTGAAAAATGATGCAGTAATTCTTTACGATGCTGCTTATGAAGCTTTTGTTACTGACCCGGCAATTCCGCGTAGTATTTTTGTTATTGAGGATGCTAAAAAATGTGCAATTGAATTGTGTTCCTTGTCTAAAACTGCAGGTTTTACCGGTACTCGTTGCGGTTACACTGTTGTGCCTCATGCATTAGTACGTAAAACTGCTGATGGCAGAGAAATGGAAATGAATAAAATGTGGCTGCGTCGTCAAACTACTAAATTTAATGGCGTACCCTATATTATTCAACGTGGTGCTGAAGCTGTATTTAGCGAAGAAGGCGTTGAACAATGCCGTGAAAACATTGCTTATTACCAAGAAAATGCCCGCATTATGATGGCAGGTTTTGATAAAGTAGGTATTAAATATTATGGCGGCGTACATTCTCCGTATATTTGGCTGCAATGCCCCAATGGTATGACATCTTGGGAATTCTTTGATTTCCTGTTAGAAAAATTACAGGTAGTTGGTACTCCTGGTGCCGGTTTCGGTAAAATGGGCGAAGGTTATTTCCGTTTAACTGCTTTTGGTAGCCGTGAGAATACTATTGAAGCTATGGAAAGAATCGTTAATGGTTTGAAATAATAATCAAGAGATTTTTTGTAAATTTTAAATAAAATAAAACCCCGAATTTTAAGCGAAAAAGCTGATTTTCGGGGTTTTTCAACTGTTTTGACAAGAACTTGTCATAATGCTGATATTTTTGTAAAGTTTTCTTTTTGCTACTTGCTACTAGCAATTTAAACGATTATAATTAAGAAAAGAAAAATGTTCTAGGAACAGGAGGATTATTCCAATGAAAAAAATAGTTATGATGTTTGTTATGGTTATGATGCTGGCATTTAGTGCAGTTTGCAGTGCTTCCAATGGTAAAGTATTAGATTCTGAAGAAGCTTTGGCTGCTAAATTCCTCAATGGTGATTTCAAAGCAGTTAGCGCTGTAATGAGCGATGATATGAAAAAGAACTGGGATGAAAAAGCTTATGCTAACTTCAAAGAACAAATCACTAAAAACTTCGGCAAAATTAACACTAATCAATTGATTGTTGTTGAAAAACATAAAGATGCTGATATCCTCTTATATCAAGTTGCTTCTGAAAAAGTTCCGGCAGCTCGTTTTGTATTCCTGTTCTCTGTAAAAGGTGAAAAAGCAATGCTGAGCGATTTCAATATTCTGTTACCGCAACAAAAAGATGCTGCTGCTGAAAAGAAATAATTAATAAACGCACTTTTAATAATTTAGACTAACCGTGTTTTGCGGTTAGTCTTTTTTGTTATGTGACTATATCACATACGGTGTTTTTTATTTTTGCTATACTTAGCTTAACAAAGAAAATACAAGGAGGCCTAAACAATGCAGGATAATAAATGGATGTATAAGGCGATATTTTTAGGAGTAGTATTCTTTTTAGCGATTTTATTAGTAAAACCTATTGGTGTATCAACTCAGTTTTCGGTTTTGAGCGGAATTGTCCACAGTACTGTTGATAATACAGTTATCGAGATGATAGAACCGGGCACATATATAAGCAGCAATGCTTATTATGCTAAAAGTGGTGGCAAGGTATTACAAGCAATCCTTCATCCGGTAAATTATGATTTTATTTTTGTTTTAGCAATTCCTTTAGGAGCGTATTTAGCGGCCTTTTTTAATAAAAAGCCATTTGCTGCAGTTAATGTTACAGCAAAAAAGAAAGTTGCTAAAAGTAAATTATTTCTTAGCGGATTTATTGGTGGCTTCTTGTTACTTTATGGTGCTAGAATGGCAGGAGGTTGTACTAGTGGACATATGATGTCAGGGATTATGCAGGGAAGTATAAGCGGGTTTGCATTTGCTATGGCTGTTTTTGCAGCAGCGATTCCTACAGCAATAGTTTTAAAAGAAATTAATAAGGGAGAGAAATAAGATGATGACGATTATTTTAGCGATTCTGTTAGGTGGTGCTTTCGGTTTTGCTTTATATTCTGTTGGTGCTGCTCAACGTAAAAACATCAGAGCAATGTTGTGCTTGGAAGATTTAACGGTTATGAAAATAATTTTGTTCGCAATCGGACTGGCTTCTACTTTGTTGGCATTAAGTTCTTTGGCAGGATTATTTAATATTACTCACTTGAGTGTCAAGGAAATGAATGCAGGTGTGTTGCTAGGCGGTATTATTTTTGGTATCGGCTTTGGCTGGGCAGGTAATTGTCCTGGAACTGCATTAGCCGGTCTGCCTCATACAAATAAAGTCAAAACCTTCGGTGTTATTGTAGGCGGTTTAGTTGGTGCATTAACTTTTTCTTTGAGTTATGAAAATTGGCAAGCATGGGGACTGTTCAGTGCTTTAAACTATGGAAAGATAAGCCTTTTTCAACTTAGTACTAAATTTCCTGCAGTTTTTAATATAGGCTTTATATGTTTGTTGGTGATGGGTATACTCTTTATGTTGACAGCATATGTTTTACCATATAAGATTCGCAATTAAATAAAAAATAACTGCTTTAGACTTGTGTAAGCGTGATACTTACTTAGTTTAAAGCAGTTTTTGTTTAATCAGCTATTTGCTGTAATTTTTTGATATCGGTGATGATTATTTTGCCACGGGTAACTTTTACTGCTTGTTCTTCACTAAGATATTTTAACAGACGGCTGATAACTTCACGTGCTGAAGAAAGATTACGGGCAATATGTTCTTGTGTTAATTTTAATTCTAAGGTTTTCATATGCTGACTTTCTTCTATTAAAAAAGCAGCTAGACGTTTATCCAGGCTAGTGAATAAAATTTGCTGGAGAACGAACATAACGCGGCTAAAACGTTCTACGGCGGTGGATAAGGCAAAATTCTGCATATAAAGATTTTCTTCAGATAAATCGGCAAAGGTTTTGCCGTTAATAATTAAGCACTCGCTGTCTGTTTCTGCTTCGACAATAACGTTAAAGGTTATGCTTTGTAAAACACATGATGCAGAGAGCATACATATTTTTCCCGGAAATAAGCGGTAAAGAGTTACTTCACGACCTTCTTCGGATAAGATATAGGCACGGATACTGCCTTTGATAACTAGAATAGCTCCTGTGCATTGATTTCCATCATGTAAAATTGCACCTTGAGGATATTTATTAGCAATAGTATTCCGCATTAACAGTGATTGTTGCGAAGTTGTCAGCTTAGACCAGAAAGGAAAGCTGTCGGCAAAGATTTTTTCGTATTTTTCTTTATTGATAATAGGCATTGTTATCACCTTGCTATATATTCTTTTAGTTTTATCATAACAGGTTGGTGTTGAATGTCAAATGGTATCGGTCAGTATATCTTCACATATTTTTTTGCCTGTGTATGATATAATAAAAGATATTATGAATAATAACAAGCAGCTTGATACGCAAATGAAAACTGCTGATAGGATAAGGAGATATTATGGCAGATAAATTTTTAGTAATAGATGGTAGTAGTTTAATTCATAGAGCCTTTTTTGCTTTACCGCCTTTAATGAATAAGCAAGGGATGCATACTGGTGCTGTTTATGGTTTATGTAATATGCTTTTAAAATTGTTAGGCGAAGTTAATCCACGCTATATGGCTGTGGCGTTTGATAAATCTCGCAAAACTTTTCGTACAGAAATGTATGCTGCTTACAAAGGTCAGCGTAAGCCGACGCCCAGTGAATTATCTGAGCAGTTTCCTTTAGCGATGAAAGTATTGTCCACTATGGGGATTGCTACATTGGAATTAGACAATTATGAGGCTGATGATATTATCGGTACTTTTGCAGTGCATGCACCTCAGGATGTGGAAGTAATCATTGTAACAGGTGACCGTGATGAGCTGCAGTTAATTGATAAGCGTACGAAGGTATATTATACCAAGCGTGGTATTAGCGATATCCATATTTTTGATGAAGCAGAGTTTGCTGCTAATTATGAAGGTTTGGTACCTAAACAATTAATCGAGTTGAAGGGCTTGATGGGCGATACTTCTGATAATATTCCTGGTGTGCCAGGCGTAGGACCTAAAACGGCTATGAAGTTAATAAAAGAATATACTGATGTAGAAACAGTTTTAGCTAATATTGATAAAGTTTCCGGCAAGTCATTAAAAACAAAATTGAGTGAACATCAAGAAGAAGTCTTGTTATCTAAGAAGTTAGCGACTATTTATACGGATGCACCTGTAGACTTGTCCATGTCTGCATATGAATTAGCACCATTAAAAGAGGAGGCACGTACTGTATTACAGGATTTAGAATTCCGTAATATGTATGAGCGTTTTGCTGCGGTTTTAGGTGGCGAACAAAATAGCTTTGGACTTTTTGGTGAAGTTGTAGAACAGGAAAATGCACCAGTATTGCATATTACTGAAGTGGAGCAGGGAAATAAGTTATTTGCTACTTTAGATAAACAAATGTCACCAGTATCTTTTATTGTTGATATTGCAGGTTCTTTGCCAGAACTTTACTTTAGTAAAGCAGAAATATTTGTTGAGAATACTGTTTATATACTAGATAATTTAAGCGGTTGTTGGGATAAATTTGATCAATGGCTTGCTAGTGAAAAAGTAAAGTCTACTGTTGATGCAAAAGAAATTTATAAATGTTGTTTGTGTCGTGGTATTAAGCCACAGCAGATTATTGAGGATGTAGCGTTAGCTGCTTATGTATCAGATCCTGGTCATAGCTCTTATGCCCTAGCTGATTTGAATAAACGTTATTTGAACAATCCCAGCTTAAACGATAGCGAAAATATTGCAGTTTTAGTCGATGTGTTACATGAACAATTAAAACAGCAGGAACAAATGCATTTATATAAGGATTTAGAACTTCCTTTAGCAGAAGTATTAGCAAGAATGGAGTTTGCTGGCATTACTCCGGACATGGAACTTTTAGCTCAATTAAATGAAGATATGAGTTTTAGAATTGCGAAGCTAGAAAAATTAGCTGAAGAGCAAGCAGGCGAAAGCTTTAACTTGAAATCTCCAAAACAATTAGGTGTGATTTTATTTGAGCGTTTACAATTACCGGTAATCAAAAAAACGAAAACAGGATATTCTACTGATGCTAAGGTTTTAGAAGAATTATATGGTAAGCATCCTTTGATTGCTACTATTTTAGAACATCGTAAATTAGCCAAATTGCAGTCAACATATCTAGATGGTTTAAAACCGTTGGTTAACGCGAAAACTGCACGTATTCATACACATTTCCAACAAATGGTAACTGTAACTGGTCGCTTGTCTAGTACAGATCCTAATCTGCAGAACATCCCGACTAGAACCGAGGAAGGTAAACAGATTCGTCGAATTTTTGTTCCAGGTGAAGGTTTTGATTGGTTAATGAGCTGTGATTATTCCCAGGTGGAATTGCGTATATTAGCTTGCATTGCTAAGGATGAATTGTTGTTGGAATCTTTCCGTCACGGACAGGATGTTCATGCCCGTACCGCAGCAGAAGTTTTTGGTGTACCTTTAGAAGAGGTTTCTTCTGAAATGCGTAGTCGTGCTAAGGCTGTTAATTTTGGTATTGTTTATGGTATCAGTGATTTTGGGTTAGCCAAACAATTGCAAGTAAGCCGTAAAGAAGCTGCTGGTTATATTGAAAGTTATCTTACGCGTTATGCAGGTGTTAAGAAATATATGGACGACATGATTCAGTTGGCACGTGAGCAAGGCTATGTCAGCACTTTGATGGGGCGTCGTCGTTATCTGCCTGACATCCGTCATAGTAATTTTAACCTGCGTAGCTTTGCGGAACGTACAGCAATAAATACACCTATTCAGGGTACTGCCGCTGATATTATGAAAAAAGCTATGATTGATGTACAATTTGCTTTGAAAGCAGCTAAATGCCAAAGCCGCATTTTATTACAGGTACATGACGAGCTTGTTTTAGAGGTTGTAGAAAGTGAAAAGGAACAGGTTGCCGAATTAGTTCGTAGTGCAATGGAAGATGCTGTACAGCTGGATATTCCTCTGCTTGCAGATGTTAACTTTGGTCGTAACTGGGCCGAAACTAAATAGGAGTTGAGATAAATGCCGGAAATGCCAGAGGTGGAGCAAGTACGTAAAACGCTTGCACCACATATTGAAGGAAAGAGAATTACCTCCGTTGAGGTTGGTTTAGCTAGATTGATTAAATTTCCTGATGCAGAAGCTTTTGTACAGGGATTAGTTGGAAAAACTATTGAACATGTAGGTCGTCGTGGTAAGTATTTAGTATTGCAAACAGGTGCTGAGCAAAAGCTGATAGTACATTTACGTATGACAGGTGCTTTGATTGCTCAGGATAGTAATTTACCTGCACCTCCGTATGCTAAAATTCGTTTTACATTGACGGATAATACTACTATGTGGTTTACGGATATCCGTACTTTCGGTACTTTATATCTAGTCACCAATAATGATACATATATTGAAGGGTATGAAACCTTGGGGCCGGAACCATTAAGTGCAGAATTTACTGCAGAATATTTAGCTCCGTTGGCGAAGAAAAGCCGTAAAGCGATTAAAACGTTTATCTTAGACCAACATAATATTGCAGGTTTAGGAAATATCTATGCCGATGAGTGTTTGGCTTTATCTGGTATTTTACCTATGCGAAAGGCAGAAACTTTAACTTTAGACGAAATTACTGCTTTATGTGAGGCGATTAATGCTGTTATTGCCCAGGGAATAAAAAATCGTGGTACTACTTTCCGTGATTATAAAGACGGTGAAGGGAATAAAGGCGATAATCAAAATCATTTATTAGTTTATGGGCGTGGTGGTGAGCCGTGCAAAAAATGTGGTCGCCCGTTAAGTAATACAAAAATTGGCGGACGTGGTACGGTATATTGCGAGTATTGTCAGAGGTAGGAGCGAAAAAATGATTATTATTGGTTTAACAGGCGGTATTGCTTCTGGCAAGAGTACCGTTTCTGCAGAATTAAAAAAAATAGGGGTGCCAATTTTTGATGCAGACCAAAATGCCCGAGAAGCAGTAGCTAAAGGTAGCGAAGGCTTAGAGTTGGTAATTAAGGCTTTTGGCAAGGAATATTTAACAGCTGATGGGGAATTGGATAGAAATAAAATTTCTCATTTAGTGTTTAACGATAAAGCTGCTTTAAGAACCTTAGAGGGTATATTACACAAAGTTGTTTTGCAGAATGCAGAAAGCTTTTTAGCAAAATATCGTGCCGAAAATCAACAGGCTGTAGTGCTTGATGTACCATTATTAATTGAAACAGGCTGGTATAAAATGGCAGATTGCGTTTGGCTAGTTGCTGTGAGTCGTCAGCAGCAGATTGAACGTGCTATGCTGCGTAGTGGTATGAGCGAAGAAGAAGTTACTGCTCGTATAGAAGCGCAAATGTCCTTAGCAGAAAAGAAGCAATATGCTGATGTCATTATCGACAATAACGGTAGCTTAGAGGACACCTTGCGGACTGTACATGAGGAATTATCTAAACTCATAGGTGAAAACAGTGGTCACTAAGCGTAGGACAACTAAAAAAGTACAAGTAAAAAAAACAGCGATGATAAGAAAAAGAAAAATAAAATTTTCTTGGCATAAATACTTGGCTGTTTTATTGGTGCTGACAGCAGTTACTTTTATCGGTTGGAAGATATGGAATAGTGATACTGTACAGATGCGCTTTGTCTATATGTGGGACTATCAGCAGGATATTATTACCTATAGCGAAAAAAATAATGTGGATCCATTTTTAATTGCTGCGATTATCAAGAATGAAAGTAATTTTAAACATACAGCAGTGTCTGGCGTCGGTGCTGTTGGTTTAATGCAGATTATGCCGGAAACAGGACGATGGATTGCCGAGCAGATGGGTTTAGAAAATTACCATGATGATGATTTATACTTAACAAAGACTAATATTCGCATGGGTTGCTGGTATATTGGCGAATTAGACCACGAGTTCAAACATAATCTGGCTTTAGTGATGATCGCTTATAATGCAGGACGTGGTCAGACACGCCAATGGATGGAAAAAAATGGTTGGGATTATAGTTTTAATGATGTTAAAGCTATTCCTTATCCCGATACACGCGAATATGTTATTAAGGTTTTACATGATCGCGATAAATATTATTTATTGTATAAGAATAAATTGCCTAATAAAAATTTCAGGTAATTTTTTTGAGAAACAGAAAAAAATAGTTGACAATGATTAGATTATTATGATATTATATCTATGTTATCGATTTGGTAACGAGATGAATATGCGGTAGTGGCGGAACGGCAGACGCGCCAGCCTCCGGAGCTAGTGGATACCACGTA
>UQWU01000022.1 GCA_900544885.1 uncultured Phascolarctobacterium sp.
GCAGTAAAAGCAAGAGTGATAACGTTATATTAACTCTTGTAGAACGTCTTACACGCAAGTACATAGCCATTAAAATCGAAGGAAAAACAACATCTTCCGTTAGTAAAGCTATGGAATACTTGAAAAATTACTATGGCGATAAGTTTAGCCAGATATTCAAAACTATAACAAGTGATAACGGTAGTGAATTTGCTGAACTCGCAAAGCTTGAAGATAACACAAAGACAAAAGTATACTTTGCCCACCCTTACAGTTCATGGGAAAGAGGTTCTAACGAACGTCACAATGGTCTTTTAAGAAGATTTATTCCTAAAGGAAAGAGAATAGGCAAATATACTTCTGATGATATTCTGTTGACAGCAGATTGGTGTAATTTGTTACCCAGGAAAATACTCGGATACAAATCACCTGATGATCTATTCGAGAATGAGCTTGATAAGATTTATGCAACTTGATTTTTAAAAAGTGTGCAACTTCTTATTGCAATTTAGGATCTATTATACTCTTGATTTTGTTCTTATCTGTAAAAAATCTAACTACATCCCCTGCTCTTATTATCAGAAGAAATAGCATCGTATATCAAAAGCTGAACATACAAAAAACGCACGCAAAATTATTTGCGTGCGTTCTTATTCCACCAAATCTTAAATTGTTAATACGCTATAGATACTGCGTATTAATCACTTTACCAAAAAAGACGTTTTGTCCAAAAGACAACTGATAAATCTTTTTGTGTATAAAGTTTTTGTCTATAACAAAAATATAGTTGTAGAATTAACCACAGAAACTATATCTTTTCGCATGGTGGAGGTGAGGGGAGTCGAACCCCTGTCCGAAAATATTGCCATACAACTTTCTCCGAGTGCAGACGTCATACTAAATTTCGCTTTTCAAATGCCTAACGACGGGCTTTCGAATTGCTAGCTTGTAAAAGTTTCCCTAAAAGCCTACAAGCGTCAGCTTTAAGGTATCCCGCATATTGACTGTCTTTCCTCGTCTGCAGGAAGAACTCAGAAGACAGTTAGCAGATTAGGCTGCTAAAGCGTATTCTTTATCAGCGTTTATATTTAAACGTCCCGACAGTTAGCGTGTGCCAGACCACGACTCGCTTATCATACCGCACCTATCCCCGTCGAAACCAGTACACCCCCTAAAAAATTTACTATAAAAAAGTTCTTCAAACTTTTCATGTAAATCTAAGTGAGATAACAGGATTGCTTGACATAAATACGTTTCAGTAATATCTCTATTACTTTATTAGATAATTATAACATAT
This sequence comes from uncultured Phascolarctobacterium sp., assembly GCA_900544885.1. Classification (GTDB taxonomy): domain Bacteria; phylum Bacillota; class Negativicutes; order Acidaminococcales; family Acidaminococcaceae; genus Phascolarctobacterium_A. The sequence goes on from UQWU01000022.1 coordinate 1,277, forward strand.
CTTCAGTAAAACTGTCTAGTAACTTAAATAGTTATATAAAGCTTATTTTTTTTATTTAGCAATACCAATTCCTGTATAGCCATAAATAATCGCAAAAACAAAACTTGTATAACATAAAAAAGCCCATGGAATATATTCAAAAGTCGGTACTCCTAAAGTAGTTGCCATATAAGTACCAGCAACAGACCACGGTACTAATGGTACCGCACAAGTACCAGCATCTTCTAAGGTTCTAGACAAATTTTTGGGTGCCAAATTAAACTTTTTATAAAGATCTTTAAACATTTCACCAGGAATTAAAATTGCCAAATAAGAACTACCAGTTACAATACTCATAAACAAAGTAGAACCAACAGTAGCAGTAATTAATTGTCCTACAGACTTAATAGAATGAATTATTTTAGCTAAAACAACTTCTATACATCCTGCTTTACTGAAAATACCTGCAAAACCAAAAGCACAGAATACTAATAATACAGTACTCATCATACCCATTAATCCACCACGATTTAACAAAGATACAATTGGTTTTACTACTTTTAAATCAGCAGAACCAGGAATCATATTTACCTTGAAGCCATTTACAAACGCCATAGTAGCTGTCTTTAAATCAAATCCTTGGAAAATGATACCCATAATAATAGCTACAAAGGATGCTGCTAAAAGTACCGGTATAGTAGGTTTTTTAGTATATGCTCCCCAAAATACTAATACTGGAGGAATCAGCAGAAACAAGTTAAAATTATACAATTGCTCTAAATTTTGCAAAATTGCGTTTACTGTTTCAGGATTTGCCATCTTAGATACATCCATTGTTAAACCAACACCAGTATACACTAAAATACAAACAATAGTAGCACTACCTGTTGTATATAATAAATGCTTAATATGGTCATAAAGTTCACTACCTGCTGCAATAGGAGCAAGCATAGTAGTATCAGAAAGAGGAGAAAGTTTATCACCAAATACAGCACCAGAAATTACAGCACCTGCCGCTATTTCCAGAGGAACACCTAAAGCAATTGCAATACCCATAATAGCTACACCTGCAGTACCTGCTGAGCCAAAGGAAGTACCTGTAAAAGTAGAAATTATTGCTGTTACAAAAAAAGCTGTTACAAATAAAAATTGCGGGTCAATAATTTTTATACCATAATAGATAAGCATTGGAATAGTTCCTGATACCATCCAACATGCAATCATAGCACCTACGCAAACCATAACCAGCAATGATGGTAAACTGCTTTGTATTTTTTCTGCGATACCATTAATCATATCTTTCCAAGTATACCCACAACGTGCTGCAATAATTGATGCTAAAATAGCAGCTAAAATAAGTAAGAATTGGATAGGCAAACCATATTTACCATAACCAATACCTAACAAAAGTACCATACCTAATAATGGTATTAAAGCTTCTGTAAAAGTAGGTTTTCTAGTCATATATATCTCCTTAAATCTTTTCTACCTATTTTTTACGTGTAATAGTCATAGCACAACCATGACCTTCACCATCAGCAATAGTAGTCGGAAAATCAATTTCTACATTAGGAAATGGTTTACAAATAGCATAATCACAATGACCTAACATATCACGGCAGAACATTTTAATTTCTTCTTTACTCAAGCCCATTTCTGTTAATGCTTCCACATGAGGACAGCAATTAAAAATCTTTACTGCTTTATCATCATCAAGTTGTTTAATTTCTTGCTCAAATACTAATAACCCACCACGAGAAGTTTGAGCTAATAAGGCTTCTTTGGGACCAACATTTTCACCACCGCCAAATTTATCTGCAATTTGCTGACCTTGGTATAACCCAAAATCATAACTACCTTCACGAATAACACGATTAGCATCAACTTCCGGATACAGCTCTTTCAATTTTCGCCAAATAAAATATACTTGTCTAGTTCTATCTTTATAAGCATCCTTTACTGCTTGATGAAATTCTTCTACAGTTGCTGGTTGATCAATCCTAGAATTTTCCATAAATTGTTTAATTTCTTCTTTACTCATAATAACTAACCTCCAAAAATACTTTTATTATTTTATAAAAAAATCCGACTGCTTACACAATCGGATTTTTTCTTAACTTGTTTTAGAATGCAGGAACAACAGCACCTTTGTATTTTTCTTCGATGAATTTTTTTACTTCAGGAGATTGCAGTGCTTTCATCAGTTTTTGAATTTCCGGACGGCTTTCGTCACCTTTGCGGATAGCAATAATATTAGCATAAGGAGATTCTTTAGGTTCGGTGAACAAAGAATCTTTTACCGGATTCAATTTTGCTTCCATAGCAAAGTTAGAATTAATAACGGACAAATCGGTATCATCCATAGAACGTGGCAGCAACGCAGCTTCTATTTCAACAATTTGCAGTTTTTTATCGTTGCCGGTAATATCGCCAACAGTTGCTTTAACGCCTACACCATCTTTCAATTTCAGCAGTTTAGCACTTTCCAGCAATGCCAAAGCACGTCCTGCATTGGACGGATCGTTAGGAATAGCAATTTTAGCACCATTAGGAATAGCATCTAAGGATTTAATTTTCTTGGAATAAATACCCATGGGTTCGATATGGATTTTTCCCGCAGAAACTAAAGGCATATTACGTTCACTAGCAAAAGTTTCCAGATAAGGTTCATGTTGGAAGAAGTTAGCGTCAATTTCCTTATCGTTCAAGGACATGTTCGGTTTTACATAATCGCTGAATTCGATGATTTGCAGTTCTACACCGTCTTTAGCTAATTGATTTTTAACCTTATTAAGTATTTCCGCATGCGGTACAGGAGTTGCCCCAACCTTTAAAACAACCTTACCATCTGCACTTTCTTTTTTGTCACCACCGCAGCCTGCTGCTACTACAGCAATGCTAATCAGTGCCAGTAATACCAGTACTAATTTTTTCATTATTTTCACTCCTTTTTTATTTTTCAATACGACTCAAAGAGCATCGATTCAAAAAAAAACTCTTTCCTACGAGGAAAAAGCCATCATCTTCCTCTCATCTTTCAAGATTCTTCTTGCAGGATTTAGCACCATAGCAAAAGCCTGGTTGCCGGATTTCATAGGGCCTGATCCCTCCATCACTCTTGATAAGAGCCTGTATTAAACTGCTGATAATGATATATTATTCTCTTTCTTTTGTCAATATTTTATCATAAAAAAATCAGGACAGCTTTATGCTATCCTGATTTTGTAAAATTTGTTACTCTTTACTATATTTAGCAATACCTACTTTATAAAAGTCATTACCTTCAGCATCAATACAGACGATAGCAGGAAAATCCTTAACCTTATAACGTCGGATAGCTTCCGGTCCAAGATCTTCATAAGCTATCATCTCTTCACTTTCGATGGATTGAGTAATCACTGCCGCAGCACCGCCAATGGCAACGAAGTATACAGCACCATATTTTTTACAAGAATCAATAACTTCCTGACTACGTAAGCCTTTGCCGATCATACCACGCATACCTTGTTCAATCATTGTAGGTGTGTATTTATCCATACGTCCGCTAGTCGTAGGTCCTGCACTGCCTACTATTTCACCAGGTTTGGCAGGAGTGGGGCCAACATAGTAAATAACGTTATTCTGCAAATCCAAAGGCAGCTTTTCACCACGGCCCATGGCTTCATACAAACGCTTATGTGCAGCATCACGAGCAGTATAGATATAACCGCTGATACGAACAACGTCACCTGCGTGTAGTGTTTTGATAGTTTCTGCAGTCAATGGTGCTTGAATATATTTAATGTTAGTTTCGCTCATCATCTTCTCCTCCGTCTTACAGTACAGCTTCTGCACGACGAGCCTGATGACAGTTCAGATTAACTGCACAGGGCATACCGCCGATATGAGTATGAGTAAATTCAATATTTACAGCTAAAGCAGTAGTACTGCCGCCTAAGCCAGAAGGACCTACGCCGGTTTTATTAACTAATTCTAGCAACTCATCCTCTAGTTTTGCATAGCGAGGATCCGCATTATGCTCACCGATATTACGGGTAAGAGAATATTTAGATAACAATGCTGCCTTTTCCATAGTACCACCGATACCGACACCAACAGTAATAGGAGGACAAGGATTGGGTCCTGCAGCACGCACGGTATCTACGACAAATTTTTTGATACCCTCTACACCATCAGCAGGTTTCAGCATTTTTACAGCACCCATATTTTCACTGCCACAGCCCTTAGGTAAAACAATCAGTTTGACCTTATCCCCGGGAACAATTTTGGTATGGATAACAGCCGGAGTATTGTCACCACTGTTCTTGCGATCAAAAACAGGATCACCAACAGATGATTTACGCAGATAACCTTCAGTATAGCCTTTAGCTACACCGGCATTAACAGCAGTATATAAATCGCCACCAATAAAATGGACATCCTGACCAATTTCCATAAACAGCACTAATAAACCAGTATCCTGACACAAAGGTACTGCTTTTTTAGCAGCCAGATCAAAATTTTCAATTAAAGTATTTAAAATTTCTTTACCTAAGGGAGATTCTTCTGTAGTGGCAGCTTTTCTGATTTTTTCCTGCACACCACAAGGAAGATAACAACAGGAATCCATACACAACTTAGCTATAGTTTCAGTAACTTGCCTTACATCAATTTCTCTCATCATATCCTCCTTATTTTGCCAAACGTTTAGCAGTATTAGCTCTTACCTCTTCCGGGTCTACGATTTTACGTGCCAGACCACTTTCAATAGCAACCTTAGCTACAGCAGCAGCAACAGCAGGAGCTACACGAGGATCAAAAGCATCTGGAACTACATAATCCTCACGCAAATCCTTATCATCAATCAAATTAGCAATAGCCATAACAGCAGCTACCTTCATTTCTTCGGTAATAGCACGTGCACGTACGTCGATAGCGCCACGGAACACGCCAGGGAAGACAGTTACGTTATTAACCTGATTCGGACGGTCACTGCGACCGGTACCAACAACAGTTACACCAGCTTCTTTAGCAGCATCATAGCTGGTTTCAGGAACAGGGTTAGCTAAAGCGAAAACAACGTTCTCTTCGGCCATGCTCTGCATGATTTCTTTAGTAAACACGTTCGGAGCAGAAGCACCGATAAGAACATCAGCACCTTTAGCAGCATCAGCCAAGGTACCTTGCAGATGCTCTTTATTAGTGTGTTGCGCCAGATAAGTTTGAATTCTGTCCAATTTAGCATCAATACCTTCATACAGAATACCAAAGCGATCTACCATCATAACGTTTTCCGCACCCATGCTGATAAGCAGGCGACCAATAGCACTACCTGCAGCACCACAGCCATTAACAACAAAGCGAGCAGTATGAAAATCCTTCTTCACATAACGCAATGCGCCTAATACAGCACTTAGGCAAGCGATTGCAGTACCGTGTTGGTCATCATGGAAAACAGGAATATCACAAATTTCTTTTAATTTATCTTCAATATCATAGCATTTAGGAGAAGAAATATCTTCTAAATTAATACCTGCATAGTTAGGCTCTAAGATTTTCACAGTACGGATAAATTCATCAGCATCCTTAGTACCTAAGCAAACGGGCACAGCATCAACATCACCAAAGGTTTTGAACAAAGCAGCTTTACCTTCCATAACAGGAATAGCAGCTTCCGGTCCGATATCACCTAAACCTAAAACACGAGTACCATCGCTAATAATAGCAACCATATTGCCGCGACAGGTATATTCAAAAGAAAGGTTTTTATTATCTTTAATATCTTTACAGGGCTCAGCAACACCTGGAGTATACGCAACAGCCAGATCATGACGATTAGCAATAGGCACTTTAGTGCTTACTGCAATCTTACCGTTATTATCTAAATGTAATTTAATAGCTTCTTCACGAATTGTATTGGTCATTGAAATTACCTCCAATTACTTTTATTAGTATACACTATATTGTATATTATGTTTACTGTTAAAGCAAGAAAAAACATTGTGAAACAAGAATTATTTGAAAATTATCGTTTAAAATTTTGCAACAAAAAAGCAGTACACAAACACCCAAATATCTTACTCTACAAAATAAAATATTTTTATTGTGTACTGCTAAATGATTATTATAATTACTTTAAGCAAGCATCAGCCGCCTGAATAACTTCAAAACGGTACTGCTGTTTAATGTGCGGATATTTTTCTCTGTCCACTGCACTTATAAACATGGCATAAGGACGAGCACAAGTTTTAAAAGGAGCATATAATGCTTGATAAACAACTAGTTGCTCACCTGTTTCACTATGTACAGCAAAAGCAATAATACGATACAAATATTCTGTTGTCGGTTGCGCAACAAGCTCTCTTTTAAAATGACGTACAATATCGCCGATATGTATTTCTCTTGTCATCAATCTCATTCTCTTATTTCAGGGTAATAAATTCTACTTCCGGTACCTGCCCTTTAGCTAAAGTCAGTACAGCAAAACAAGCATTGCTGCCACCACGTGGACGTGAGGGACTACCAGGATTAATAAGCAAAGTATCCATTACATATTCGCATACAGGAATATGCGTATGACCATAAATAACAATATTCTGCCCTAATTGATGTGCCCAATAGTCAAGGTCTTTTTTTTCATTCCATTGAATATATTTATGACCATGTGTTAACCAGATATTATACCCTTCCAACTCCAAAAATTCATCTAGCTTAACGTCGGCAGGTCCTAAATCACAATTGCCACGTACACGGACTGTTTTGACCCCAGTCATATTTTCCAATAGATTGGCATCCTCAGCATGATCACCTGTATGTAGCAGCAGCTCTACCGGCGGCAATAAATTAACTAATTTCCTCATGGCCTGTACATTGCTGTGAGTATCACCGGTAATTGCTATTTTCATTTTTTCTTGCTCCAGATAGCTACTAATTTACGAATTGCCTTACCACGATGGCTGATTTTATTTTTTTCCTGCATAGTTGCCTCACCCATACCTTTATGAAGCTCAGTAGACCAGAACAAAGGGTCATAACCAAAACCTTCAGTTCCTAAAGGTTCATGTAACAGCATACCATCGCAGATGCCGTCAACCTCATTCATTACTTTACCATCAGCTTGAGCAACACATAAAGCACAGCGGAAACGGCAGGTACGTTTCACTTGAAATTTCATATTATGTAGCAGCAGCTTATTATTGTCCTCGTCGCTAGCTTCTTCACCTGCATAACGTGCACTACGTACACCGGGAGCACCATCTAAAGCCTGTACCTCTAAGCCGGAATCATCAGCAATACAAGGCTTGCCTAATTTTCTTGCATAATAAGTTGCTTTTAAACGAGCATTAGCAGCAAAGGTACGACCTGTTTCTGCAGGAGCAGGTACTGCATCAAAATCTGCCAGATATTTAATTTCTATGGGTAAGTCTTTCATTAATACTTTAAATTCTTCCACTTTACCCTGATTATGTGTTGCAACAACTAATTCTTTTAACATGCACAAACCTCATTTCCATATACATAAATTTTTAGATTGTTTCTATAGTCCCATCGTCTATATGTTGAATAAAAACATACTGCCATTTACCGGTTTTCTTTTCCTGCCAAGCCTTAGTATAAGCCTGTTTTTTACAAACAGCACAGATATTACGTTGTAGGCATACAATAAATGCACATTGATCACCAAAGCGTGTTCCTTCAGCCGCAGTCTGAATTGTAAAATAACCATGGCATTGTTTTTTATTACAATAGTGAACAGTTTCTATCTGCTCTTCACGAATGCCATCTTCATCATAATAAATGTGCTTCCGTCTTTGCCAAATACCACCACATTTAGCCAACAATTCTTTTTGTACCTGTTGACGGTTAAAGTAGATATTACCTGCTTCTTCAATCAGCTGGTCAATACGATTATTACAACGTGCATCCTGCTTTCGTAGTAGTGATAAATCAGGCTCTACAACCTTGCTATAATCAAGACCTGCCATAGCCAAAATAATGCCTGTATTTACATAGGGCAAAGCACTTTCAATAGAATAACCGCCCTCCAAGACAGCAATATCAGCTTTCAGCTTATCGGCTAAACGGGCATAGCCCTGAGCCGTAATCTGCATAGAAGCTAACGGATCACTGAAATGGTTATCCTGACCAGCACTGTTAATAATAATATCAGGTTGAAAATCCTCTAAAATATGTGCTATCAACTTATCATATAAACGATGTAGTCCTTCATCACCAGTACCCGGCAATAAGGGTAAGTTAATATTAGTTCCCCAAGCAGCAGGACTTCCTGCCTCATTAGGAAAGCCTGTTCCTGGATACAAGGTTCTGCCATCTTGGTGAAAGGATATATATAAGGTATCCGAATCATGATAAAACACATCCTGTGAACCATCACCATGATGTACATCAGTATCGACAACAGCAACTCTTTTTATATTATACTTACTACGTAAATATTCTACCATTATTGCTTCAATATTAATAGTACAAAATCCACGAATTCCATGAACAACACGCATAGCATGATGTCCTGGCGGTCGTACTAGGGCAAAAGCACGCTTTACCTCTTTATGCATAACCGCATCAGCAGCTACAAGGCATCCACCTGCAGATGTTAAATGTGCAGGTGTTATTACCCGGGAAATATTAGGAATACCCACATGAACACGTTGCAGATCGTTTAATCCTGCTAAGCGAGGACGATACTCCTTAATCTCCTCGCAATCAAACAAGCCTTCTTCTTCCAACTGATCCCGAGTATATAAAAGGCGTTCCTGACGTTCAGGATGTCCCGGGCTAAGCATCCAATCAAAAGCCGGGAAAAATACTAAACCTAAACTATCCTTAGCCATCAAAACATCACCTCTTTACCATGCACTTGATGTAAAATACCTGGTTTGAGCTGCATACGCAGGTTGTAAATATCACCACTATCATAGTATCCATGTACTGTTTTGAAATGCTCATAGCTAATAAGCTCTGTTTCGATATCACTTAACCACCAGTCAGCAGTTTTCGCCAACAGCCATTGACGTAAAATATTTTCCGCCTTGGCTTTAGTAAACGCAGCGGGTAATTTTTCACGATGTCCGCTTTCAGGAATAATATAAAAGCCCTCAGTTGTATCGGCACGTAAACCAGCACTTAAAGTAGGACGTGCTACAGCAGCACCAATAGCATTGGCAACTACTGCACCCAAAGGAATTTCTACCGGAAGCTGCATTTGCTCACCTAATGCTTTGATTAGACCTGGTGCTCCACCACCAACACCGATTAACTGTTCAGGCACAAACTCCGTTCCCTTAATCACATCATCCACTGTATAAACAGGCTGCTTAGCCCATTCAACTAGCATCTCTTTAATCGTCAACTGTAATTGGTGTGTAGCCGCACGAATAATCTGCTGTGCCTCCGACTTAACATCAATTCCAAAAGCTGCAATAGCCTGCCAAGCTTTCTCTACAGTGCCGAAATGTACATAACCAGCTACAATAAGTGCATCCGAAAGCGTCGCACACTTACCGCCTACAGCAGCTGCAGGCCCTTCACGTTCAGGACCTACTATATAGCCTGACTCTGTTTTATGAATTCTACTATCGCCGCCAATACCCACACTACGCATATGGAAAGAACGCACTGACGTAGGATAGTTATTTACCACAGCCCCATGCTTGGCCATTAAAGGCAGACCATTCTCCCAAAAAGCAATATCTGTTGTCGTACCTCCCACGTCTAAGGAAATACTATTGCGTTTAGGAGCAACTAAAGCAGCAATGCCTAAAACAGAAGCTGCCGGTCCTGTAAAAATCGCTTCTATAGGCTGTTTTAAAACCTCATTCAACGGCAGAGTACCACCATCTGCTTTCAGAATATGAATACTGCCATTTATACCTCGTTCTTGTAAAGCATAAGCAATACGTCGATTAAAGCTTTTAACTAAATCATACACTTGAGCTGAAAAATAAGCTGAATTAGTACGGCGGATAAAGTTTAGCTCACCGCTTAACTCACTACCTAAAAAGACTTCTTTATAACCACACTTTTTTAATTCAACAGCTGCTTGTCTCTCTAACTGCGGATTTCTGATAGAAAACTTACCACTTATAGCATAATTACCACGTCCATTGCAATTTAAAAGGTCACGATGCTTCGTCCAATCAATTCGTGCTGTAATTTTTCCTCGATGATCTACATAGCCACTAAGAAAATATGGTGCTACAGGAAATTTTTGACTGACATTCATACCTGGTCCTGAGATAACAGCCAAAAATACCGGATCTAAAATATTCTCAGTTAAAGCATTTGTCACCAAAGTACTAGAAATAACGCTACGGGTAATCTTATCGGCAACATCAGGCATCTGAGCCATAACCTTATCTAATGCACTAAGTAAACATTGTAATACATCTGCATGGGTTGTCGGAACTTTTGCCTGTGCTACAATCTTATCTGCATCCAAGAGCACTGCATCAGTGAACGTGCCGCCTACATCTATACCAAGAAGCATTTTCCACCCTCCTTTTATGGTAAATCGATATATATTAATTCCCTAAAAGTAAGAAAAATACCTGCTTTTTATCAAATATAAAAGAAAAAGTCCTAAGCACTGTTATAGCTCAGGACTTTATAAATGATTATTATAAATTGATTGTAGCTACAATCTCATTAATCAACGCATCATGCTGATTGCTGTCAATACTTGGATACCCAAAATCAAAGGAAATCAGTTCATTATTTTTCACAAATAGATAGCTGCGGTTATGCAGAGGAGCATCATCAAAATCATAGATAAAACAAGGCTGACCTGCAATATTAGTATAGAAATAATGGAAATTCTGCATCCGTTTATGTGTATCCTGTATAATCGTTGCTTTTAATTCTAACATAATTTTTTCCTGTTCTTCATGCTCCAGTTTTGACAAAGTAATAGGAAAATAAGGATATTTACTCAAAGGCTCAATCATTACACCGGTGATAAAATTTATCGGTGCATCACCTGAAAGAAAAATATGCTTACTAGAAGTAATCAACGGAACATCAACAAAATATTCCGGTACGCTATAAGTATAACCGGTATTACTTAAAGCTACCTGCCTCAAAAAGGCATCTATAATTTTATTTGCTTTACCATCATGCTGTAAAGGTATATTCGTCCTTTGAATGTTAATATTTTGTGCACTAGCCGCTATTGCCATAGAAATACAAGCAGCTATGATTAATGATAATACAAAAGCCTTACGCATTTTACCACCACACTAATTATTCATCTGCATCAAATTCATCGTATACAGAACCAAAATCAATACCACCGATAACTTTCCCCCGATATTGTTCACGAATACTTCTTTCACCCTCGCGCAAATATTTAGTAGTAATACCATAACGACGAGATAACCAAACCTCTACAAAAGCAGAAAGATTATCACAGCCCTTTAGCACACTGCCATCAATTGCATGATAGCCTGTTTTGTTATAAGAACTATTGATTTCTTCTATATTGGTATAAATAATTTTACCGTCCACAAGTACTCTGTCTTTAAATTCATTCTGTGTATAATACAAAATATCATCATGCCAGGTATAAGGTAAAAGCGGAAGAATTTTTTCTGTTACCAAACGTTCTTCAATTTTCTTGATTAATTCATCAAGTCCTGGCACACTACGTTTTACAGGAGAGATAATATCACGAGTCAAAACTTCAGGTAAATCATGGAATAAACCACATAAAAAGTCACCGACAATACGTTCATCACAAGCATTAAGCTTTACAGCACAGAAATAACCCATAATCGCTACTAAAAGCACATGTCCCATAACAGAGGTTTCCGGTATACGCGGTGATTGTGCCCAACGTTTTTGGAAGCGCAGCTGACCTGCTAAATCGATAAATTTACTACTCTTTCCACGTAAAGCTAGTTTTTTTACAGCGGCTAAATCATAGTAATCCTCTAACTCATTTTCAATGACAGCTTTCGTATCCTCATTGCCATAAATGCCCTTATTAAAATGGTAGATAATTTCAAACTCCCATTTTGTTGCCAGATAATGAGCTGCACGGAGAATTTTCTTTTCCATGTGACAATATTTACTATCCTCGAAATAACGTTCCATCTTCTCCATAAAATCATCCTGAATATCCGGGATACGTCTACGAATTTCATTATATACCCAAGTATTCAGTTCTTTGCCATAAACACGCATCATTTCATGCAGAATAGGAGGTTTGATATCAGTTAGAACGTTGCGACGCATAAATTCAAAAATACCGCCTTCAATCAGCATACGCCAATTTAAATCTGCACCATGGTCATCTTCTTCATGACGGGCTAAAACATACATAATAATCATTTTATGCGCCTGTTTATCTAATTCTGTAAAGCCACTAGGTCTGATATGTTCATTCCAGCGCTGAATATGTGCAGATTCGTATAAAAATTCGATAAAACTTTTAGTCAGCATTATATTACTCCTTTTATAATCATAATAGTAAATACAATATAACTTTGCCTATATTTAATATCAAAAATATAAAAAAAGCAAGCAGAACACAAAAATTTGACAAAAAAATAATCTAAATAATAATTTTTACCTGATAAATATGCATCATATTTTACAATACAAAAAGCAAAAGAAAAAGCAGGAACCGAAGTTCCTGCTTTATTAAACGCTCTGATTATTAGATGAGCTCGATAATAGCCATTTCTGCAGCATCACCGCGACGAGGACCTACTCTGTAAATACGAGTATAGCCGCCTTTTCTGTCTGCATATTTCGGAGCAATTTCTTCAAAAAGTTGTTTAGTAACAGTTTCGTCAACCAAAACAGCCAAAACTTGACGACGAGCATTCAAGTCGTTTTGTTGAGCTAAAGTAATCAGTTTTGCAGATTGTTTAGCAACTTCTTTAGCTTTAGTAATGGTGGTTTCAATTCTGCCATATTTGAAGAAGGAAGTTAAAATGCTGCGAAACAGAGCCTTACGGTTGCTGGAGTTACGACCCAGTTTTCTGTATGCCATGTGCTTCTGACCCCCTTAATTATTCTTCATCACTTTTGCGTAAGGACAAACCAAGATCAGTTAATTTTTTCTTAACTTCGTCAAGGGACTTACGACCTAAGTTACGAACTTTCATCATATCTTCTTCGGATTTCTGAGTCAATTCTTCGACAGTATTGATACCTGCGCGACGCAAGCAGTTGTTGCTGCGTACGGACAGATCCAAATCGTCGATAGACATAGATCCAGGACCCTCTTTTTTCGGTTCTGCGCCTTCAGGTTCAGAACCACCGGTAACGGTAATAACCGGATTCTTCGGTGCATCACCGGTTTGGAACAACTTGAGATAATCAATTAAGATGCTGGAAGCCATATTAACAGCTTCATCAGGCATAACGCTACCATCAGTCCAAACTTCCAAAGTCAGTTTGTCGTAGTTGGTAACGTTACCTACGCGAGTATCATTAACAGCGAATTTTACTCTGGTAATCGGAGAGTAGATAGAATCTACAGGAATGATACCAATAGCTTGATCCGGTTGTTTATTTTTATCGGCAGGTACATAACCAAGGCCTTTATCAACATGGATTTCCATATTGAAAACTGCGTCCTTATCTAAAGTCGCAATGTGCAGCTCAGGGTTCAAAATCTCTACATCGCTGTCAGCAATAATGTTTGCTGCAGTAACTTCCTGCTCACCAGAGCATTCAATTCGCAGGACTTTTTCCTCTTCGCAGTCCATTTTCAGGCATAAAGCCTTAATGTTCAAAATAACGTCAGCAACGTCTTCACGAACACCAGGAATAGTAGCAAACTCGTGCAGTACTCCGTCGATTTTAACACAGGTTACTGCCGCACCCGGAAGGGAAGAAAGCAAAACACGGCGCAAGCTATTGCCCAGTGTAATGCCATAACCTCTCTCGAGCGGCTCCCAAACGAATTTACCATAGCGACCATCATCGCTGATCTCAGCTGTAACCATTTTTGGTTTTTCAATTTCAATCATTCGGAAAGCCTCCTTCTATCGCGTATTACCACAATACGTCTCAATAAGTGGGTGGCACAAGATATTCACTAATTATTTAGAGTACAACTCAACGATGAGGTGCTCTTCGATAGGAACATCAATTTCCTCACGAGTCGGGAAACGATCTACCTTGCCGCTCAGGTTAGCTGCATCCAGTACCAGCCAAGCCGGAACTGCTTTAGTAGCCAAAGTTTCTTCCATGCCTTTGAAGTATTCTTTAGAACGGCTGCTTTCCATTACGCTGATAACATCGCCAACTTTTACAAATGCGGAAGGAATGTCCAAACGTTTGCCGTTAACAGCAATGTGGCCATGTCTTACGATTTGACGAGCTTGACGACGAGTATTTGCCATACCCAGACGGAAAACAACGTTATCAATTCTTCTTTCAAGAAGGTTCAGCAGGTTTTCACCAGTGATACCTTCCATTTTTTTAGCTTTATCATAGTAGCCACGGAATTGTTTTTCCAGGACACCATAGATAAATTTAGCTTTTTGTTTTTCAGTTAACTGAATGCCATATTCGCTCTTTTTGCCTCTTTGGCGTTTAGCTTGGCGGTTAGATTCCTTGCTAATGCCCATGAATGCCGGAGCTAAGCCCAAAGATCTGCATCTTTTCAGGACAGGCGTTCTATCAATTGCCATCTACTACACCTCCAATTATACTCTTCTACGTTTCGGCGGACGGCAGCCATTATGCGGAATAGGAGTAACGTCTTTAATAGAGTTAACTTCTAAGCCTGCAGCTTGAAGTGCACGAATTGCAGCTTCACGGCCTGCGCCAGGACCTTTTACATATACTTCTACTTGTTTCAAGCCGTGATCCATAGCAGCTTTGGTTGCTTCTTCAGCAGCCATTTGAGCTGCAAACGGAGTGCTTTTACGGCTACCGCGGAAACCGAGGCCACCTGCGGATGCCCAGCTCAAAACGTTACCTTCGGTATCAGCGATGGTAACGATAGTATTATTGAAAGTGGAGCGAATGTGTGCTACACCGTTAATTACGTTTTTGCTAACTTTCTTTTTGTTGCGAACAACTTTCTTGCCAGCCACTGGTTTATCCCTCCCTCGCTAATTATTTCTTTTTGCCTGCAATAGTACGTTTCGGACCTTTACGGGTGCGGGCATTGTTTTTAGTGTTTTGACCACGAACAGGAAGACCCATACGATGTCTTCTGCCACGATAGGAACCGATTTCGATTAAACGTTTGATGTTGAGGGATTCCTCACGACGGAGGTCACCTTCTACTTTGTAATCTTGATCCAGAGTTTCACGGATCTTGGCTACTTCATCTTCAGTTAAATCGCGTACGCGAGTGTCCGGGTTAATACCGGTTTTAGCTAAGATTTCACGAGAGAGAGTCAGGCCGATACCGTAAATGTACGGCAGTGCATACTCAATGCGTTTATCTCTCGGTAAATCGACACCAGAAATACGTGCCATTAAAGTGCACCTCCTTCTTAACCTTGTTTTTGTTTATGTTTAGGGTTTTCGCAAATTACCATTACATGGCCTTTACGTTTAATGACTTTGCATTTTTCACATATTGGCTTAACAGACGGTCTTACTTTCATAATTTAAACCTCCTCTTTGCCTGTCTTGGTTATTTATACCGATAAGTAATTCTTCCACGATTGAGGTCGTACGGAGTAAGCTCCACGGTAACCTTATCACCAGGCAAAATCTTGATGAAGTTCATACGAATCTTACCGGATATATGTGCGAGAATTACATGACCGTTTACCAGTTGAACCTGGAACATAGCATTGGGAAGTGCTTCAAGAATTGTGCCTTCAACTTCAATTACATCCTGTTTGGACACAGCTTTACCTCCTTATTTGCTACAACCGAGACTAGCTTTAACGTCAGCATAAACTTTATCAATAGCTTGGAGACCATCGATGTTTTTGAAAATGCCTTGTTTAGTGTAGTACTCGATCAACGGTTCTGTTTGGGCATGATATGCAGCCAAACGATTCTTTACGGTTTCTTCTTTATCATCGTTACGTTGATAAAGTGCTCCGCCGCATTTGTCGCACACACCTTCAACCTTGCTGGGGTTAAAGCTTACGTGATAGGTAGCACCGCATTCTTTGCAGATACGGCGACCGGTCACACGGCCAACCAGTTCGGAATCAGGAACAGTGATATTTACGACACCGGTCAATTTAATGTCCAGGTCTTTGAGGATTCCGTCGAGAGCAACTGCTTGCTCCTCAGTTCTCGGGAAGCCATCTAAAATGAAACCATTTGCACATTCGGGTTTGGACAAGCCTTCACGAACAATGCCGATGGTTACGACGTCGGGAACAAGTCCGCCGGCGTCCATGTATCTTTTTGCCTCTTTACCAAGTTCAGTGCCTTGACTTACTGCAGCACGGAACATGTCACCTGTAGAGATGTGAGGGATGTTAAATTCATCAATGAGTCTTTCTGCTTGAGTGCCTTTGCCAGCACCCGGAGGTCCCATTAAAAGAATATACATTCTGAATTCCTCCTATTTCATAAAGCCATGATAATGACGCATCAGTACCAGAGACTCTATCTGCTTCATGGTATCCAATGCAACACCAACTACGATCAAAAGAGCAGTACCGCCGAAGTAAATGCCTTCAATGCGGGTCATCCAGCCGATAACATGAGGCATTAGTGCGATTAAAGAGAGGAAGACTGCACCTGCCAAAGTTATTCTGGACATTACTCTGTCAAGATAATCTGTTGTAGGCTTACCAGGACGAAGTCCAGGAATAAAGCCGCCGTTCTTTTTGATATTATCAGAGAGATCTCCGATGTTCAAGCTTACTGCAGTATAGAAGTAAGTAAAGAACAGAATCATAAGAACGTAGAGTGTTGTTTGTAACGGGCTGCCCCACTCAAACAACTTGCCCATGGTTTTAACCCAGGGAACGTCTACAAACTGAGCGATAGTCGCAGGAAACATCAACACTGAAGAAGCGAAGATGATAGGAATAACGCCAGCCTGGTTGACTTTTAAAGGAATATAGCTGGTATGACCGCCATATGCTTTTCTGCCTACAACACGTTTTGCATACTGAACCGGAATTTTGCGAATACCTTGAGAAATGATAATTACGAAAACAATCATTGCCAAAGCAATAGCCGCGAACAAAATAACATTCAGTAAGTTGACCGTGCCAGCTTGTAAATATTGGAAAATTATTTTCAGACCATCAGGTAATCTGGAAACGATGCCGGCAAAGATAATCAAGGAGATACCGTTGCCAACACCACGAGCAGTAATCTGTTCGCCAATCCACATTAAGAAGACGGTACCTGCAGTTAATGTCAGGGCAATAAGCAGGATTGAGAAAATCCCGGGGTTATTGATTGCCATCTTCAGGCCGTAAGCCATACCGCAGGCTTGAATAAACGCCAAAGCCACCGTCAGCATACGAGTGAGCTTTGTCGTCTTCTTATAGCCTTCTTCACCTTCCTTAGACCATTGTTCCAAAGTCGGTACAACTACCTTCAGTAACTGTAAAATAATCGAAGCATTAATGTATGGGGTAATACTCATAGCAAAAATTGAGAATTTGCTCAAGGCGCCACCACTGAACATATCTAGTAAACCTAAAAGGTTTCCGCTACGGAAGAGCTGTTCGATAACATCAGCATTTACGCCAGGAACAGGTATATGTGTGCCAGCCCTGAATACGATGAACATGGCGAGAGTAAATATCACTTTTTGCCTGAGTTCTGTAATCTTAAATATGTTAGCTAGGGCTGCGAACACTTTAGATCACCTCAATCTTACCGCCAGCTGCAATGATTTTTTCTTCAGCGGATTTGCTGAAGCCCATAGCTTGAACAGTAAGTTTTTTGGTTAATTCGCCATTGCCAAGAATGCGGATACCGTCGCGAACGTTCTTAACGATGCCTTCTTCAATGAGCATTACAGGTTCAACAACGGTGCCATCCTCAAAACGGTTGAGAACGGAAACGTTGATTTCAACATAATCTTTACCAAATTTATTGTAGAAACCGCGTTTCGGAAGACGCAGGTACAAAGGTCTTTGACCACCTTCAAAACCAGGGCGTTTTACACCGCCGGAACGGGATTTTTGACCTTTTTGGCCTTTACCGGAAGTCTTGCCTAAGCCGGAACCCAGGCCACGACCTACGCGAACTGCTACACGTTTAGATCCCGGAGCGGGAGACAATTCATGTAAATTCATCTTCAGTACACCTCCTTGTCTTACGCTTCTTCAACTTTCACGAGATGTTCTACTTTATGAATCATGCCGCGAATAGTCGGAGTATCTTCTTTTACAACGCTAGTATTAATTTTACCTAAACCCAGAGCTCTTACGGTTGCACGTTGATCTTTCGGGTAACCGATCAAGCTGCGGGTCAGAGTGATTTTAATTTGTGCCATGACAAAGTCCTCCTTAGCCCAACAATTCTTCTACGGTTTTACCACGCAGAGCTGCAACAGCTTCAGCACTCTTCAAAGTTTTCAAACCTTCGATGGTTGCACGAACCATGTTGTTCGGGTTGGAAGAACCTTGAGATTTAGTCAGAATATCACGAACGCCAGCCAGTTCCAGTACGGCACGTACAGGGCCGCCAGCGATAACGCCGGTACCTTCTCTAGCCGGTTTCAGGAATACACGGCCTGCGCCGAATACACCAATGATTTCATGAGGAATGGTGGTACCAACCAGAGGTACGGTTACCAGGTTTTTCTTAGCGTCTTCAACGCCTTTGCGGATAGCTTCAGGAACTTCTGCAGCTTTACCTAAACCCATGCCTACATGACCATTTTCATCACCTACAACAACAAGTGCAGCGAAGGAGAAACGACGTCCGCCTTTAACAACCTTAGCAACACGGTTGATGAAAACGACTCTTTCTTGTAATTCGTTTTCTTTATTTTCGAAGTTCGCCACTTTATTTCCTCCTTCTCTTAGAATACAAGGCCAGCTTCACGAGCAGCTTCAGCTAAAGCAGCTACACGGCCATGGTACAGATAACCACCACGATCGAATACAACTTCTTTAACGCCTTTAGCCAGTGCTTTTTCAGCAATTGCCTTACCTACGGCTTTAGCAGCTTCAATGTTGCCACCATAGTTTTCTTTCATTTCTTTTTCAACGGTGCTAGCAGCAGCGATAGTTTCGCCGGTTTCATCGTTAATTACCTGTGCATAAATATTGGACAGGGAACGGTATACGTTCAGACGAGGTCTTTCTGCTGTACCGATAATATATCTACGAGAACGGAGATGACGTTTTTGACGTTTCTCGTTTTTATCAACTCTGTTAAGCAAGAGTTTCACTCCCTTCTTTTAGAAA
Source organism: uncultured Phascolarctobacterium sp. (assembly GCA_900544885.1). GTDB lineage: Bacteria > Bacillota > Negativicutes > Acidaminococcales > Acidaminococcaceae > Phascolarctobacterium_A. Next base: position 20,572 of record UQWU01000022.1, read on the forward strand.
TTATTTTTTGCCTTTAGCGCCAGCTTTACCGATCTTACGACGGATATGTTCGCCTTCATAACGAATACCTTTACCTTTATAAGGTTCAGGCGGACGCAAAGTACGGATTTCAGCAGCAACAGCGCCTACAACTTCTTTATCAGCACCGCTTACAACGATTTTGTTCGGAGCGGGAACTTCAAAAGTAATACCAGCAGGCGGCTCTTTAACAACCGGGTGAGAGAAGCCCAAGGTGAAGTTAATGTTTTGGCCTTGTTTTGCAGCACGGTAGCCAACGCCATTAATTTCCAGAGATTTGCTGAAACCTTGAGTAACACCGATGATCATGTTGTTAATCAGAGTACGGGACAGACCATGCAGGGAACGGTTTTCTTTTTCATCGTTCGGACGTTCAACAGTCAGAACACCGTTATCCAGGGTCAGTTTCATGTTTTTATTGATTTGGCGAGCCAGTTCGCCTTTAGGACCTTTAACGGTCACATAGTTGTTTTCAATTGTAACTGTTACACTAGCGGGAACAGTAATTGGCATTTTACCAATTCTAGACACGTACGAGCACCTCCTATCTTTTTAGTATTACCATACGTATGCAAGAACTTCGCCGCCCAAGCCTGCTTTACGAGCAGCTTTGTCGGTCATCAAGCCTTGGGAAGTAGAAATTAATGCAATACCCAGACCTCCGAGGACTCTAGGCAGTTGGTCTTTTTGAGAGTAAACTCTCAGACCGGGTTTGGAAATACGTTTAATACCGGAGATAACTTTCTCTTTATTAGCACCGTATTTCAGGCTGACTTTGATAACATTTTGTTTGCTGTCAGCAATAACTTCGAAATCTTTAATGAAACCTTCAGCTTTCAAAATTTCAGCAATAGCAACTTTAATTTTGCTGCCGGGGATTTCAACTCTATCATGATGAACTGAATTTGCATTACGAATACGGGTAAGCATATCAGCAATCGGGTCAGTCATTACCATACTTAAATACCCTCCTTCCTTGTTGTCTGTCTTACCAGCTTGCTTTGGTTACGCCCGGAATAGCACCTTTATAAGCATATTCACGGAAGCAGATACGGCAGAGGCCAAATTTACGCATATAGCCATGAGGTCTGCCGCACACTTTGCAGCGGTTATAATGGCGAACTTCAAACTTAGGTTCACCTTTCCATTTTTCAATCAGGGCTTTTTTAGCCAAGGTATTCCCTCCTCACTTATGCGCCGAACGGCATTCCGAGGAGTCTGAGCAATTCTCTAGCTTCCTCGTCAGTCTTAGCGGTAGTTACAATGATGATATCCATGCCACGAACTTTATCGATCTTATCGTATTCGATTTCCGGGAAAATCAATTGTTCTTTCAGGCCCAGTGCGTAGTTACCACGGCCGTCGAAAGCAGTAGCGCTAACACCGCGGAAGTCACGTACGCGCGGAAGAGCGAGATTCATCAGTTTATCAAGGAAATAGTACATACGGTCGCCACGCAGGGTTACTTTAGCACCCAGAGGCATGCCTTGACGTACTTTGAAAGCTGCGATGGATTTTTTAGCTTTGGTGATTACAGGTTTTTGACCTGCGATTTGAGTCATGTCGGAAACTGCAGCTTCGAGAGCTTTGCTGTTGCCAACTGCTTCACCAACACCCATGTTGATGACAACTTTCTCAATTTTAGGAATTTCCATTACGTTTTTATATTGGAATTTGTCTTGAAGTCCTTTTACAACTTCAGCCAAATATTTTTCTTGCAATCTGGTCTTTGCCATTCAGTTATTTCCTCCTTTCCCGGAAAATTATTTATCGATTACTTCGCCGCATTTTTTGCAGACTCTAACGGTTACGCCTGCAACTTCGGTCTTTTTAATACGGGTAGCTTTTTTGCAAGCCGGGCATACCAACATTACTTTGGAAGCATTAATCGGAGCTTCTTTAGTAATAATGCCGCCTTGAGGATTTGCCTGGGACGGTTTGGTATGACGTTTTACTTGATTTACGCCTTCAATAACCACTTTGGCTTTCTTAGGCAGAGCTTCAACGATCTTACCTTGCTTGCCTTTATCCTTACCGGACAGAACAAGAACGGTATCGCCTTTTTTAACATGCAGCTTTACAGCATTTGCCATGTCAAGAACACCTCCTTATAGTGCGTTATCTAATTTCTTACAGCACTTCCGGTGCCAGAGAAATGATTTTCATGAAGTCTTTTTCACGGAGTTCACGAGCAACAGGCCCAAAAATACGGGTGCCGCGCGGGCTCTTGTCATCTTTAATTACGACTGCAGCGTTTTCGTCAAAACGAATGTAGGAGCCGTCAGCACGACGAACACCTTTTACGGAACGAACAACAACTGCTTTAACTACGTCGCCTTTTTTTACAACGCCACCGGGTGATGCATCTTTAACAGCACATACGATAACGTCACCGATATTAGCATATTTACGGTAAGAACCGCCTAATACACGGATACACATAACCTTCTTAGCGCCGGTGTTATCACCAACATTAAGGATAGTTTGTTGTTGTATCATGGATTTCCCTCCCTTGCCGGACTAAATCTTCGGCAAAAATTATTTTGCACGCTCTAAGATTTCAATAACGCGCCAGCATTTATCTTTAGACAGCGGACGAGTTTGCATAATTTCTACTACGTCGCCGATATGTGCTTCGTTATTTTCGTCATGAGCTTTAAATTTAATAGTATGTTGTACGCCTTTTTTGTACAGCGGATGCTGAACGAAACGTTCTACTGCAACTACGACAGTTTTCTGCATTTTATCGCTGACAACTTTACCAATACGGGTAACACGTGCGTTTCTTTCTTCGGTCACGACTGTTTCCTCCTTGTTATATTTCAAAACAGTTAAGCCTTGAGCTCACGTTCACGCTGGATTGTTTTGATACGGGCAATGGATTTTTTAACGTCACGAATCTTCATCGGGTTTTCACATTGACCGGTTGCCATTTGAAAACGCAGATTGAAAAGTTCTTCTTTCAAATCTGCCAATTTGGTGTCTAACTCAGCAGCAGACAATTCACGAATTTCTGTTGTTTTCATTAAGCTTCACCACCCTTTTCTTGTGCGGCAGCTTCAGCTTCCTGTTGAGCTTTAGTCACAAATTTGCATTTAATCGGCAATTTGTGGCTTGCAAGACGCATAGCTTCTCTTGCAATCTCTTCGCTAACACCGTTCATTTCGAACAGTACACGACCAGGTTTAACTACTGCTACCCAGTATTCCGGAGAACCTTTACCAGAACCCATACGAGTTTCAGCAGGTTTTGCAGTAATCGGTTTGTCCGGGAAAATTTGAATCCAAACTTGGCCACCACGTTTGATGTAACGGGTCATAGCAATACGTGCTGCTTCGATCTGACGGTTGGTAATCCAAGCGGGTTCCAATGCTACCAGACCAAAATCGCCATGAGCGATTCTGTTACCACGCATAGCACGGCCGGTCATACGACCTCTATGTTGTTTACGATGTTTAACTCTCTTCGGTAATAACATGTCTGATTATGCCTCCTTTGCGGGAGCAGTTTTAGCTGCTTCTTTGCTTTCAGGAAGAACTTCACCTTTGTAGATCCATACTTTTACGCCGATACGGCCATAAGTAGTATGTGCTTCTGCAGTGCCATAATCGATGTCAGCACGCAGAGTGTGCAGAGGAATGCTGCCTTCACGATAGGATTCGCTACGAGCGATTTCAGCACCGCCCAGACGACCGCCGCAGGTAATTTTGATACCTTTAGCACCCATACGCATAGTACGGCCAACGCATTGTTTCATAGCACGACGAAAAGCAATGCGGCGTTCCAATTGTGCTGCAATGTTCTCTGCAACCAAGGTTGCGTCCATATCCGGGGTTTTTACTTCAACGATATTGATTTCGATAGCGCTTTCAGTCATTTTCTTCAGGTCGGATTTCAGCAGTTCAATGTTGCTGCCTTGACGACCGATTACCATACCAGGTTTTGCAGTATGGATGGAAATGCGGGCTTTATTGGATGCGCGTTCGATTTCTACTTTGGAGATACCGGACAGGAACAGTTTTTCTTTAATGAATTCACGAATTTTGATATCTTCTAAAAGGTATTTTTCATAGTCTTTATCAGCGTACCATTTGGAATCCCAGCCTTTGATAACGCCAACACGGAGACCATGCGGATTAACTTTTTGACCCACTATCTTTTCCCTCCTTCTGACGGGATATTATTTTTCTTTAACTGCTACAGTTACGTGGCTAGAGCGTTTCAAAATTTTGAAAGCCTGTCCACGAGAACGAGGATGAATACGTTTCATAGTCGGACCTTGATCTACAAAGCAAGAAGATACGATCAGGTTATCCACGTTCATGTCATAATTGTGTTCTGCATTAGCAACTGCACTGCGCAGAACTTTTTCGATTACCTCAGAACCAACCTTCGGGGTGTATTTGAGGATAGCGAATGCTTCACCAACGGATTTACCGCGGATCAGATTGATAACGATACGCAATTTGCGCGGAGCAATGCGAATATATTTAGCAACTGCTTGTGCTTCCATTCTATGTGTTCCTCCCTTCCCCTTATTTCAAGCCGGTGGTCTTATCTGCGTGACCTTTGTAAGTACGAGTAGGAGCGAATTCTCCCAATTTGTGGCCTACCATATCCTCGGTAATGAATACCGGAACATGTTTGCGTCCGTCATGAACCGCAATGGTGTGACCAACGAAAGACGGAATAATAGTAGAGCTGCGAGACCAAGTCTTAACAACTTTTTTATCATTAGCGGCATTAAGCACGTCAATTTTTTTCAAAAGACTTGCATGGACAAAAGGTCCTTTTTTAACTGATCTGGACACTAGGTTAGCCTCCTTTCTTTATCCTGTTATTATTTGGTTCTACGTTTCAGAATTAACTTAGTAGAAGATTTTTTCTCTCTGCGAGTACGAGTACCGAATGCACATTTACCCCAAGGAGTAACAGGACGTTTACGACCAACGGGGGAGTGACCTTCACCACCACCGTGCGGATGGTCGTTAGGATTCATTACTACGCCGCGGTTAGCAGGACGAATGCCCAACCAACGGTTACGGCCAGCTTTACCAATGCAAATGTTTTCAGCATCGATGTTACCAACTTGACCGATAGTAGCACGGCAGTTGATATGAACTTTACGGATTTCGCCGGAAGGAAGACGCAGCAGAGCATAGTCGCCTTCTTTAGCCATCAGCTGTGCGCTGGTACCAGCACTACGAGCCATTTGGCCGCCTTTGCCGATTTTCATTTCTACATTGTGTACGGTAGTACCAAGAGGAATGTTTTTCAAAGGCAGGCAGTTACCAACTTTGATATCAGCTTCAGGACCGCTTACTACAACGTCGCCAACTTTTAAGTCGAGCGGAGCGATGATGTAACGTTTTTCACCGTCAGCATAGTTTACCAGAGCGATACGTGCGTTACGGTTAGGATCGTATTCGATAGTAGCAACTTTAGCCGGAATACCGTCTTTAGCGCGTTTGAAATCGATGATACGATATTGTCTTTTGTTACCGCCGCCTTGATGACGAACGGTGGTTTTGCCGGTGTTGTTACGGCCTGCATGTTTATTCAGTTTTTCAACAAGCGGGCGGTACGGCTTATCAGTCGTAATCTCTTCGAAGGCAGACACAGTAATAAAGCGTCTGGAAGGAGAATACGGATTAAAGCTTTTAATAGCCATTTAACTTTACCTCCTGTTATGCGTTAATTACATTCCTTCGAAAAGGGGAATCGTATTGCCTTCAGCAAGCTTCACGATTGCTTTCTTATAATCGGAACGTTTGCCAACATATTTACCCATGCGTTTGGTTTTGCCCATTACGCGAATGGTATTTACATTCAATACTTTTACGCCAAAAACTGCTTCTACAGCTTGACGAATTTCAACTTTGTTAGCTTCCAGAGGAACCTGGAAGGTGTATTTGTTTTCTTGCATCATTTGAGAAGTTTTCTCAGTGATGATGGGGCGAATCAACAAGTCGCGAGGATTAGCAGCCATTATGCGAGCACCTCCTCAATTTTTTCTACAACATCTTTTGCAAGGAATACTTTGTTGCTGTTCAGGATATCAAAGCAATTCAAGCCCATGTTAGTAATGGTACTTACTTTCGGCATGTTACGTGCGGAAAGTTCAACATTAGCGTTGGAACCGTCAGTGATCAACAAAGCTTTTTTGTCAGCAGCTTCAAAAGCGTTCAGCATGGAAGCTACTTGTTTGGTTTTCGGAGCGTCGAAAGCTAAACCTTCAACAACTACGAGTTCACCTGCTGCAACTTTAGCAGACAGTGCGCAGCATAAAGCTAAACGACGAGCTTTACGAGGCATTTTCTTTGCATAGCTGCGAGGTTGCGGACCAAAAGTAGTACCGCCGCCTACCCATACAGGAGAACGGTTGGAACCGCAACGTGCGCGACCGGTACCTTTTTGTTTCCAAGGTTTGCGGCCACCGCCACGAACCATAGCACGAGTCTTGGTTGCGGAAGTACCTTGACGTTGGTTAGCCAGCTGCATTACAACTGCTTGATGTACTACAGCTTCGTTGAACTCAGCGCCAAATACGGAATCATTTAATTCTATTTCACCGGTAACTTGACCGGACAGATCATATACTGATAACTTCGGCATTAGAAGCATCCTCCTTTCTCTTGCTTATCTTATTTATTCGGTTTTACAGTTTCTTTCAGAACAACGTAAGAACCGGTAGCACCAGGAATAGCGCCTTTAACAAGAATAAGATTACGTTCTACGTCTACTTTAACGATGGTCAGGCGTTGAACAGTTACATTTTGATTACCCATACGGCCAGGCAGTTTTTTGCCTTTGATTACACGGCCGCCAGGACCAGAATGCATTGGGCCCATAGAACCGGGTTCACGATGAGATTTGGAACCGTGTTTCATAGGTCCGCGAGAGAAATTGTGGCGCTTAATAGTGCCTGCAAAGCCTTTGCCGCGGGATACGCCGCTTGCATCAATCAATTCGCCTGCTGCAAAAATATCAGCTGCGATTTTTTGGCCGATTGTATATTCAGAAGGAGCAGACAAACGCAATTCTCTGACAAACTTAACCGGCGCAACGCCAGCTTTGTCAAAATGGCCTTTCATCGGTTTGGTGGTATGTTTTTCTTTCATTTCACCAAAGCCTAATTGAACAGCATTGTAACCGTCTGTTTCTTCGGTTTTGTTTTGAAGTACAACGCAGGGACCTGCTTCTACAACAGTTACAGGAATCAGTCTGCCGTCAGCTTCAAAAATTTGGGTCATGCCCAGTTTTTTGCCTAAGATACCTTTAGCCATTATTGCACCTCCTCCTTACAGTTTAATTTCAATATCTACGCCAGCGGGAAGATCCAGACGCATCAGAGCATCAACGGTCTTAGCGGTTGGTTCCAGAATGTCTACAAGTCTTTTGTGAGTACGCATTTCGAATTGTTCACGAGAATCTTTGTTTACATGCGGGGAACGCAGAATAGTATAAATATTTTTTTCAGTAGGAAGGGGAATCGGACCAGATACTTGAGCACCGGTCTTTTTTGCAGTTTCTACAATCTTAGTAGCACTTTGGTCGAGTGCTTTGTGGTCATACGCTTTTAAGCGTATTCTAATCTTTTGAGACTTAGCCATTAAAAAATATCCTCCTAAAATCGCCCAGTTTCTATGAACGGACATACTCCGTGAAAATCTCCCTGTCTAACAGGCAAGCAACCTTTCACATCATCGCAGGGCCATACCAATAAACATAAGAAATATGAGGGGGTCATTTTAGCCCCCCTCATATTAGGGATTTAACTAAAATTATTATTTGTAGTCGCTAGATTATTTGCCTTCAACTTCGGAAACAACACCAGCGCCAACGGTACGACCGCCTTCGCGGATAGCGAAACGCAGACCTTTTTCAATAGCGATCGGGGTGATCAGTTCTACTTCCATGGTTACGTTATCGCCAGGCATTACCATTTCTACGCCTTCAGGCAGTTCAGTTACGC
>UQWU01000023.1 GCA_900544885.1 uncultured Phascolarctobacterium sp.
AATCATTAACCCGACAGCCGCCGACCAATCTATGACCGCCGATGCCGACAAAGCTTGCGGCCTTGGCTTGAGCTATAAAATCCTTTTCTAACTCTTTATCAGCTAGATTAAAGGTAATGTTCATCAAACTGCGGTATTCTTTTTCAGCATGACCTATATAAAAACCGTTGCTGTTGTCAATAGCATCATAAATGAGTTTTGCTTTGGCTACATTGTTAGCGGCAATTTGCTCTACGCCACCTTGTTTTTTAATCCAGTGCAGTGTTTTATTAACCATATAGATGGAAAAAACAGGCGGAGTGTTATATAAAGAATCGTTTTCAGCAAAAGTAGCATATTTTAACATTGTCGGTAGTTCCTTACGGGCAGTAGCCAGAAAAGATTTTTTGGCAATGACGATAACTACACCTGCAGGACCAAGATTTTTTTGTGCGCCGGCATAAATTAAATCAAAATCGGCGACGTTGATTTTACGGGAGAGTATATCACTGGACATATCACAGATAATTGGTACATTGCATTTGGGAAAAGCTTTATATTCAGTACCGTAAATGGTGTTATTGGCAGTTAAATGGACATACGAGGTGTTTTCTCGGATGGTGATTTCCTGGGGAATATATGTATGATTATGGTCAGCACTGGAGGCAGCTTCATAGACTTCGCCGAAGAATTTGCCTTCCGCCATGGCTTTTTTAGCCCAGACACCGGTATTGACATAGGCAGCATATTTTTTAGTATGGAAATTAGCTGCTGTCATTAAAAATTGGGTGCTACCACCGCCTTGAATAAACATAATCTCATAATCTTCAGGGATTTCCATCAGCTCACGCAGTAATGTTTTTGTTTCGGCATGAAGAGCAGCATATTCTTGGCTGCGATGGCTCATTTCAATAATACTCATACCTGTATCAGCATAATTTAAGAATTCAGCTTGTGCTTCTTGTAAAACTTCTAAAGGCATAGCGGACGGACCAGCGTTAAAATTATAGGCTCTTTGCATAATAAAATCTCCTTACATAATAAAAATAGGAAAGCTCATCCCATTGGGACGAGCTTTCCTTTCTCGCGGTACCACCCAAATTGCCATAAGAAAAATTAGATTCCACCAAAAAAATAAGCCCCATCCCAAACATGGGACGAGAACTTCTCGCGGTGCCACCCAAATTGCCTACGGCCATCTTTAGTTCGCTGTATCGGGCGAGCCCGTCGAATTCTTCATTCGCCGCTCCTGAGCGGAACATTTATGCTTTGCTGCTGCCTCGCATCAACCGGCAGTTTTCTGTAAGCTGTACATAATGCTTCTCTTTCATTGCGTTGAGTTATGATGTTGAAAATGATTATAGCACTAATTTTTTTCTAGTCAAGTGTCTTGGCAATATAATTTTTACCAACTGAAAAAATAGTTAAGAATTGTTTAAAAGTTTACAATAAAAAAATATATAGCTTGGTTCTTGCAAAAATATGTAAAAGGTGGTAATATAGCAATAATTCTATAATATTCAAGGAATCAAAAATTTGTAGGCCGATTCCGCTGTGTAGTATGGTAGAAAGGAAGAAAAAAATGAACGAAGAAAAAACAAATCAGAATGGTAGTTTTACCTCCTCATTCGGCTTTATTATTGCTTGTGTAGGTTCAGCGGTAGGTTTGGGTAATATTTGGATGTTCCCATATCGTTTAGGCGAGTATGGTGGTGCAGCGTTTTTATTGCCGTATTTGTTCTTTATTATCTTATTTGGGTGTGTCGGTTTATCTGCTGAATTTGCTATCGGTCGTCGTGCACGTACTGGTACTTTAGGCGCATATGCTTATTGCTTTAATAAAATCGGCCAAAAAAACTTGGGCCGTGGTTTAGGCTGGATTCCTTTGATGGGTAGCCTGGGTATTGCTATTGGTTATGCAATTATTTTAGGCTGGGTTCTTCACTCTTTGTGGGGTTCAATAGACGGAACGTTGATGAATAGTGATCCGGCAGTTTTCTTTGATGCAACTGCTGGTGCTTATGGTAGTCTGCTGTGGCATTTTTTGGTTATCGCTTCTACCTGCTTGGTATTGCTTTTCGGTGTTACCAGTGGTATTGAACGTGCTAGTAAAATTTTGATGCCGTTATTTTTCGTTTTGTTCTTATTCTTGGCCGTTTGGGTTGCATTCCTGCCCGGCAGTGAAGCTGGTTACGAATTTTTATTTGTTCCTCAATGGGATAAATTATTACGTGCTGATACTTGGATTATGGCTATGGGTCAAGCATTCTTCTCTCTGTCCATTACCGGTAGCGGTATGATTGTTTACGGTGCTTATTTAGACAGCAATGCAGATATTCCTCGTGCATCTCTGCGTACTGCTTTCTTTGATACTATTGCTGCTATGTTATCCGGTCTGGCAATTATGCCGGCAGTATTCTCTTTCGGTATCGGTGCCGATCGTGGTCCGTCCCTTATTTTCTTGACCTTACCTAAGGTATTCCAACAAATGCCTCTTGGTCAATTCTTTGCTATCTTCTTCTTTGTAGCAGTATTCTTTGCCGGTATTACTTCTTTGATTAATATGTTTGAAGCTGTAAGTGAAAGCTGGCAGAAAAACTTTGGTATTTCCCGTCGTACTGCAGTTGTCCTCAGCAGTTTATTAGGCTTGATTATCGGTATATTTATTGAAGCTGAACCTAATGTAGGTGCGTGGATGGACTTCGTTTCCATCATTATCGTACCGTTTGGTGCTGTATTAGGCGCTATTTCCATTTACTACATTCTTGGCTGGAGCGATATCCGTCAAGAGCTGGAAAAAGGTCATGGTCCGCTGCCTGAGCTGTTTGGTAATGTTGCTCGCTTTGTATATGTGCCTTTGACAATACTGGTGCTTGTACTTGGTCTTGTATATGGTGGTATCGGTTAATAATTAAATATATCATTGCATCGGCAGAGCCTTGTGTTCTGCCGATTTTTTACGTTTGACTATTGCTCACGGTATTAGTTCATCAAGAAGCAAATATCTTTCACTTGCATTAAAAGTCATTTGATGATAAAATTTTTTTGCAATTAAATATTACTGCTAGGGGGGCCTATGGCTGAGAGGATTCGTTCCGACCCTTTGAACCTGATTCGGTTAAGACCGGCGGAGGGAAGCATTGCGAAAATAATTGAACGCAAATTAAATTGACGATAAAAACCGCTTTTCTCGTGCAGGGAAGCGGTTTTATTTTGTTTTAAAGGAGGCATAATTATGGCTACACAAATGCAATTAGCAAGACAGGGTATTATTACTGAGATTATGAAAACTGTTGCGGAGCAAGAGCATGTAAGTGCAGAATTTATCCGCGAGGGTATTGCTAATGGTACTATTGCTATTCCCTGTAATATTAATCATAAAAACCTGATTCCCCGTGGTGTCGGTCAAGGCTTGAGCATCAAAGTTAATGCTAATATCGGTACTTCCAGTAGTTATCCAGATCCTGAACCGGAGTTGGAAAAGTTAAAAGCTGCTGTAGATGCCGGCGCTGATGCAGTAATGGACTTATCTACAGGTAACAATATCAGTGCATCTCGTAAAGCGATTATTGATGCATCTCCTGTGATGGTCGGCACTGTGCCTATTTACCAGATTACTGTAGAAACTATCTTAAAACGTGGCGCAGTAGTAGAAATGACTAAAGAAGACATTTTTGATGTTATTCGCGAACAAGCTAAAGATGGTGCCGACTTTATGACTATTCATTGCGGCATTAACCAAAATGTACTGAAAGCCTTAACTGAAGAAGGACGTATTATGGACGTTGTCAGCCGTGGCGGCTCTTTTATTACAGGTTGGATGCTGCATAATAATAAGGAAAATCCTTTGTACGAATATTATGATGAAATTTTGGATATTTGCGAAGAATATGATGTTACTATTAGCTTAGGTGATGGTCTTCGTCCTGGTTGTATTGCTGACGCTACTGATAGAGCACAGATTCAAGAGTTGTTGAACTTAGGTGAACTTACTCAAAGAGCTTGGGATCGTGGTGTACAGGTTATGGTAGAAGGTCCTGGTCATGTGCCTTATAATCAAATTGCTGCTAATATGCAATTGCAAAAACGTTTATGCCATGGTGCTCCTTTCTATGTTTTAGGTCCTTTGGTAACTGATGTTGCTCCTGGTTATGACCATATTACTTCTGCTATTGGCGGTACCTTGGCTGCTGTAAGTGGTGCGGATTTCCTCTGCTATGTTACTCCTGCAGAGCATTTAGGTCTGCCGAATATTCAGGATGTCCGCGAAGGTGTTATTGCTGCTCGTATTGCTGCTCATGCTGCTGATTTAGCCAAAGGCAATAAACAGGCATGGGAGTGGGATTTGGCAATGGCGAAGGCGCGTAAAGCATTGGATTGGGATAAGCAATTAAAATTAGCCTTAGACCCGATTAAAGCTGTGGAATATCGCAATAAAAAGAATAAATCCGATGATGAAGCTTGCTCCATGTGTGGAGATTATTGTGCTGTTAAGATTGTTGGTCAATATTTAGACGAACATAAAAAGAAGCATCAGTAATTTACCATGAAGGGAAACTTTCTGCAGAAAATGTTGTTCTATGGTATAATAAGAGCAAATACAACATAATGCAGAGGTAGAGATGGAAAATAATATTTTAGAATATATCGGCAAAAGCTTATATCAGACTCGCATTTTGAAGGAATGGAAACGTTATGTGGTTTTCCGTGTACGTTGTAGTATGCATAAAAGCATTATCGATGATATTTTAGCTTTTTTTGATGCGAATGATTATCGTCGTGCCTGGCTGCATGGCACTCCTTCTTTTGTAGAGCAGATTACACGTAGTTTCTTTTATAAAAATTCTACATGGGCTGAACGTCTGAATATAGTAAAAAACCATTTGGAAATCATGGAAAATCATTTTTCTAATAAAATGATGAACACACTGTATGCAAATGTAAGAATGGTTAAGCTGTGGGAGGATACCTACCAAGATAAACCTTTGACTATGAACTTATGGTTTCATGGCGGTCAACGTAAGGAAGGCTGTCTTTCCTTAGTCCTGATGTATGAGGATGAAGCCTTATATCAGATTATGTTCTGGTTTGCTAAGAATAAGGCTGATGGTAAAGAGGCTATTTATATCGGTGCTTTACAGGGACCGCAAAACGGTAATGATTTAATCAAAGGCCTAACAAAAGCATTCTTCGGTTATAGAACGAAAAATTTGATTTTTTATGGTTTGCGTAGTGTTGCGAAAGCTATGAATATGGACAATATTTTTGCTGTAGCTAACGAAGGCTATTATGCAATGAATCATATTCGTATGGACCGTAAGCTGAAAACTGATTTCGGAGCTTTTTGGCAAGAATGTGAAGGTGTTCCTTGTTCCGACAGACGCTTCTATATTATGCCTGTTGCCGAGCATCGTAAATCCATGGAGGAATTAAAGCCGTCTAAGCGTGCACAACATCGTAGACGTTTTGCTAAAATGGACGAAATGGAGCTTGCGGTTGCCGAAGCGTTAAGTAAATATAAAAAATAATTTGTGGCATATCCGTAGTTTACGGATATGCCATACTTTTATGTACAAAAGTATGATATAATTATAATTAATACTATATTTATTTATGATACTCTGATAGGAGGGAACAAAAATGAAAAAACAGCTTTTAAGTTTGCTAATGACTTTTATGTTCTGCTTTAGCTCTTTGGTACCGGCTTTTGCCGATGATGGTTCTGTACCGGCTTCTGAAAAAATTGGAGCTATGGAACAAATGTTGTACGGAACGGAGCAAAGTGGTTCCTTAATTCAACGTATGGATAGTCTGGAAGATGATGTGTACGGTACTATTACTAGTGATGCTATTCTGGCTCGCGTAGATAATATGTATGATTATTTAGAGGGTACGCCGGATAATGGGGAAGCATCTTTTGCCACTAGACTGAATGTCGTAGAATGGCGTTTGAACGAAAGTATGTCAGGCGGTCCTGCTAAAAGCCGTATTGAGGCAGCAGAAAAATTATTGCATGGTCAGATACAAAGTGGTTCTTTGTCCGGTCGTTTAGAAGAGCTGTTAAAATTAGCTTCTTATACCGATGGTAATGTTCCTGTACAAGAAGTAACTTTGCCAAAGGATTCTGTATTCAAGGTTACCTTTACTAAAGAATTAAGCACTAAGATGAGCAGACAAGGTGATGAAGTAACCTTTAAAGCTTCTGATAATCTTTATGTTAATGATGTTCTGGTTTTACCTAAAGGTGCTACCGGTGTAGGTGTTATTAAAAAAGTCGTACAACCGGGCATCTTTGGTAAGGATGGTCGTATCGATATCGACTTTACTAATATTTACGGCGTAGATGGCACTTTAATTCCAATTACTGTAGGTGAATTGGCTAAGCAAAAAGCTGAAAGCATTGCCGGTGCTGCCGGTGCTGCTATCGGGGGTATGATTATCCTTGGTCCTGTTGGTTTAATCGGCGGTGCTTTTGTCAAAGGCAGTGCTGTAACTATTCCTGTAGGTGCTGAAACTTTTGTGCAGACTGCTGAAGACACTACCATGCAAGGTGTCATTTATACTCCTGTTGTAGAATAGGCTACAAGCGGTAATTACAAAGAAATACTACAAAAAGCTCACTTGAAAAAGTGAGCTTTTTATTTTTCTATGTGATATAATATTAGATGGATTATTGTAAAATTGGTCTTTTTATAAATATAAAAAAGGAGTTTTCCCTATGAACAAATCATTAATTGCAACCGCATTGGCAATTGGCTTCTGCCTGCCTGCTTCTGCGGCACAATTTACTAATGTCGGTGATGATCGCTATGATAGTCCGGCTACTGTTGCAGAACCCAATCATGCAGTAAATAATCGCGAAAAAGCCAGTGAGTCACAGGCTATGCCGATTACTTTAATCGGTGATCATGCCGTATATGATAGTGTTAGCGGTGATTTTCATGCTGAAGGTAATATCAAGGTCTTTCAAGGCAAGCAGAAAATTGTGACTACTGCTATTGTCGGTAATATGAAGACAGGTGATGTTTGGTTAAAAGAAGGCGGTTCTTTATTTGATACTACTTCTGAAACTAAAGCTGAATGGGGTCACTATAATTTCAATAGCAAAACAGGCGAATTAAAGAAATTATCCGGAAAAAATGACAAAGATTTGTTCTTTGCTCCTCATGCTGTGATAGATCCGGAAAAAATGACTTTGGATGAAGGTGGTATCACTACTCGTTGTTCCGCTGTAAAACATCCTAAATGCTTAGAAATCAGAGCAAAAAAATTTGAAGTATATCCCGGACAGAAATTAGCAGCGTATGATGTACAGGTTTTCGTACGTGGTAAGCATATTTATTCCCGTGATTATTGGGAAAATAATTTAGCAGAAAAAAATAAAGAACGTATTATGCCTCATTTAGGCTTTAAGGATGAAGATAAGGGCTTCTATATCAATGTATCCTATGAAAGACCAATCGCGAAAAATACGATGTTCTATGCTGATTTGAACAATTATTTTAAAGCCGGCTTTAAACCCATGTATGGTATTGACCATGATGAACGTAACTTTAAGGTCAGCATACAAGATGGTTGGGATGAGCAGGATGATGATTGGGTAAAAAAACAACGCGATATTCGCGTGGATTATAAGCCCCATCATTTCAGTGATAAACTGCCTCTGTCCTATAGTGCATATTATGAACATGGCTTATGGAAAAATGAAAATACCGGTAAAGAGAGCTGGCATACTGAATATGGTGCTTATCTGAACCATGACCGTATTTATTTATTCAATGGCAATACTTCTTTAGATTTGACTATCGGTAAAAAATGGACTCGTGAAAGCGAAGTAGATACTGTTGAATCTACTAATGTTTATTATGCAACCGTTAATCAAAAATTAACTCCGAAATGGAATACTTGGGTAGGTTATTATCGTGAGGACTTTACCAGTAATGTATTCAGTTATAATCAGCCTGATATGCCTGTAGAATTGCGGAACGGCATTAGCTATAGATTTGATGATAAAAATATAGCTTCTATTGTTAATCGTTATGATTTGGATAGCAAAGCTAACCATGAAACTGTTTATAGATGGCTGCATAAATTCTGCTGCTGGCAATTAGTGTTAGAATATACTGATGAACATTATAAAAATGACAGTTCTTTAGAATTAAAATATGAGTTTACCGCATTTTAAAAAGTGAGGCAAAAGAAATAAGTATGCAAAATATTATTCAACAACGTTTTCAAGAACATATGGAAGTAGCACAAGCTGTTATGCAAAGTGACATTTTAGAGCAAATTGAACGTGTCGCTGAAGTTGTGAAAAAGGCTTTAGCCGATGGTCATAAAGTTTTATTTTGCGGTAATGGCGGCAGTGCTGCTGATAGTCAGCATTTAGCGGCTGAGTTTGTCGGTCGCTTTCAAAAAGAACGTCGTGGTCTGCCTGCCATTGCTTTGACCGTAGATACTTCTATTTTGACTGCTGTAAGCAATGATTATGGCTATGATAAAGTATTTGTTCGTCAGGTAGAGGCTTTGGCGCAAGCAGGAGATGTTTTGTTTGGAATAACTACTAGCGGCAACAGTGCCAATGTAGTTGAAGCTGTGGAATTGGCTAAGCAGAAGGGTGTTTTCTGTGTAGGCATGACTGCAGCAGGTGGTGGTAAAATGGCGGTAATGTGTGATGAATGCATTGCTGTACCTGCAAAAGTTACTGCGAGAGCACAAGAAATGCATATTTTAATAGGTCACATTTTATGTGAATTAGTGGATGGTGAATAATATGGCTGGATTAGCTGTAACAACCTTTTTAGCAGAAAAAATACAGAATCTGCGGATTGCTGTCATTGGTGATGTAATGCTGGATCGTTATTTCCATGGCGAGGTTAAGCGCATTTCTCCGGAAGCTCCTGTTCCTGTAACCCGTATTACCAAAATGAAGTCTGTATTAGGCGGTGCGGCTAATGTAGCTGCTAACCTAGCACATTTAGAATGTAAGGTTTTTATGGGCGGTGTTACCGGTGATGATGAAAACAGAACGTTACTGGAAAAGCTGATGGATGAAGCGAAGATTGATTATTCAGGATTAATCCGTAGCTCTCGACGTGAAACCATTACTAAGCTGCGTGTATTAGGTGGCAATCAGCAAATGCTGCGTCTTGACTTTGAAGAAGCAGGTGATTTGCATCCTGAAGAAATAGTACCCTTAAAAAGCTGGTTAGAAAAATTATTGGCACAGGGGCTGGATGGTATTATTGTTTCCGATTATGCTAAAGGTGTCTGCTCTGATGATTTCTGCCAATGGGTTATTGCTCAGGGCAAGGAAAAAGATATACCTGTTTTAATAGATCCGAAAGGTGCAGATTGGACAAAATATCGTGGCTGTGATTTCATTACACCTAATTTAAAAGAGATGTGTGAAGCTGCAGGCTGCCAAAAAGAAAATGAAGATGCTGCAGTTGTTGCTATGGCACGTGCGGCTAAGGATAATTTTAAAATTAAAAATGTTGTTGTTACCCGTAGTGAACGTGGTATGACATTAGTAAATGATCAGGAGGTACTGCATAGTCCTGCGACTGCTATTGAGGTATTCGATGTTTCCGGTGCCGGTGATACTGTTGCTGCTGCTTTGCTAGCAGGCGTTGCAGGTAAGCTGCCTTTGGCAGATGCCATTTTTATGGCTAACCGTGCAGCAGGTATTGTGGTCGCTAAGGTTGGTACTTATCCTGTACATCGCGATGAGCTGTTGAAGGACCTTTTAACGGAGGAACGTAAGCAGGGTCGTGGTTATAGAACCTTGAGCTGGGAAGAAATTACTTCTTTAGCAGCTACTTGGAAGGCTTGCGGCGAAAAAATTGTTTTTACTAACGGTTGTTTTGACTTACTGCATGTAGGTCATGTAACTTATCTGGAAAAAGCACGTAATTTAGGTAAGCATTTGATTGTAGGCTTAAATACTGATGCTTCCGTCCGCCGTTTGAAGGGTGAAACACGTCCGCTTACGCATGAGCTAGATCGAGCACGTGTATTAGCAGCATTGGAATGTGTGGATGCAGTAGTGTTATTTGATCAGGATACTCCGACAGAATTAATTGAAAAAATTCGTCCTGATATTCTTGTTAAGGGTGGCGACTATAAGCCGGAAGAGGTGGCAGGTCGTGAATATGCCGGAGAGGTTAGTATTATAGATTTTGAAGATGGTTATTCTACTACTGGTGTAGTAGAAAAAATCGCGCAAATGGTTAAGGAGGGTAAATTATGATTATCGTAACCGGTGGTGCCGGATTTATCGGCAGTAATATTGTTAAAGGTTTAAATGATCGTGGTATTGATGATATTCTTGTTGTCGATAACCTGACCAATATGGTGAAATTCAAAAATATTCAAGGCTTAAAAGTTCATGATTATATGGATAAATACGCTTTCATGGATGCTTTGAAAGCTGGCAAATTTAATCATGAAAAAATTGATGTTATTTTCCACGAAGGTGCTTGTTCCGATACTATGGAATATAACGGCAAATACATGATGGAAAATAACTTTGAATATAGCAAAAATGTACTTCATTTCTGCTTAGACCGTAAAATCCAAATGATGTATGCATCTTCTGCTTCTACCTATGGTAGTGGTGCTCATGGTTTCCGTGAAGAGCCTGCTTGCGAAGAAGCACTGAATGTCTATGCATTCTCTAAATTATTCTTTGATAATTATCTGCGTCGTCTGCTGCCGACTGCACAAAGCCAAGTAGTAGGCTTACGTTATTTTAACGTTTATGGTCCGCAGGAAAACCATAAAGGTAAAATGGCTTCTATGATTTTCCAAATGTATAATCAATGGAAAGCGGAACATAAAGTAAGACTGTTTGGAGAATATGCAGGTTATGGTCCTGGCGAACATACTCGTGACTTTGTTTATGTTAAAGACGTTGTTAAAGTAAATTTCTTCTTCTGGGATCATCCGGAAATCAGCGGTATTTATAACTGCGGTACTGGTCACGCTCATCCGTTCAATACTCTGGCTAAAGCTGTATTAAATCATTTCGGTAGCGGCGAGCTGGAATATGTTCCCTTCCCGGAAGTATTGAAGGGCAAATATCAAAGCTTTACTGAAGCTGATGCTACTAATCTTTTAGCAGCAGGCTACGATGGCGGCTTTACTCCTATCGAAGAGGCTGCCGAGGAATATTGCCAGCTGTTGGATAAAACAGGCGGTTATTATGTCTATGAACGCTAAGGCGGTTTTCTTTGACCGAGACGGCGTGTTAAATGTCGATGTTGCCTATTTGTACAAAATCGACGATTTAAAATGGATTGATGGTGCCTTGGAGGCAGTGGCATATCTGACTAAGCAGGGATATAAAATTTTTATTGTTACTAATCAAAGCGGTATTGCACGGGGCTATTATACTGTAGAGCAAATGGATGAACTGCATACTTATATGTGTCGGGCTATTGAACATGCTGGCGGAAAAATTGAAAAGATTTATTTCTGCCCTCATCATCCTGAAGGCAAGGTAGCTGAATATACAGGCGTTTGTGATTGTCGTAAACCTAAGCCAGGTATGCTGCTTAAGGCTATGAGTGAATATGCCATTGATAAAGAAGAGTCCTTTCTCATCGGCGATAGTAAGCGTGATGTGGAGGCGGCTGAAGCTGCAGGAATTAAAGGCTATCTGTTCCAAGGCGGCAATTTATTAAATTTTGTGAAAGAGATAGTATAGTCTAATGGAATATAAAAATATTTTACTCATCAAAATGAGTTCTTTGGGAGATATTTTGCATACGCTTCCCTTTGCGGCGGCCCTGAGAAAACGTTTTCCTAAGGCACGTATTACCTGGCTAGTGCATCCGCAGTTCGCTGGTTTTGTACCTGATCCGCCGGTAATTGATGAGGTGTTATATTTTGACAAGGTAAAATTTAATAAAATGGGTTTGGGCGATAAGCTGCATTATTTCCGCGAAATGCGCTCCTTACTGCACAGTAAGCATTTTGACTTGGTGATTGATATGCAGGGCTTGTTTAAAAGTGCTGTATTAGCCGCTATTAGTGGCTGGGATAATCGCATAGGCTATTGCGAGATGCGTGAAGGCAGTGGCTTGGTCAGCAAGGCTATTATAGGTACGCATAGTAAGGATCATGTTATCGAGCGTTATCTTGATGTAGCCCGCTATTTAGGTGCTAAAGTAGATAGTTTGGATGATGTGGAATTTCCTATGCCTGATTTATCTGCGGAAACTAAGGCGGTACAGGCTAAACTGGCGGAGTATGGCTGTAATGTCGGTAAGAAGTATGTTGTTATCGTTCCAGGTGCACGTTGGTGGACCAAGGAGTGGCCGGTAGAGCATTATGCTGACTTAGCTAAAAAAATCGCTACAGATGGCACTTACGTTGTTCTAGCAGGTGGACCTGATGATGCACCGAAAGGCGATGCTATTTATAAGCAGGCTGCTGATGAGCATATCATTAATCTGATTGGTGGGACTAGTCTGCGTGAGCTGGCAGCTTTGATTAAGGGTTGTAATTTCTATATCAGTGCTGATACAGGTCCTTTGCATTTTGCAGCGGCGTTAAAGAAACCTTTAATCGCTATGTACGGCCCGACTAAGGCTGATCGCACAGGACCATATGGCAGCAAAAATTCTACTGTGCTGCTTTCTCCGGCTAAATGTGCCGGTTGTTTAAAGAAAAAATGCCAGGACTGGCACTGTATGCATGATATTACACCGGCTGAGGTGTACAAAATTTATCAGGAAAAGGTGGTACAGGGTTAATGGCACAAGCTGTAGAATTAGACGGCAAAAAAATATTAGTAACGTTTTTAATGCATTTAGGTGATTTGACTTTAACTACGCCGTTCATTCATGCACTGCGTAAAGCGGCACCGAATGCGCACATAACTTTTTTAGCTGATGAAAAACTGAAGGATGTAGTTTTACACAATCCGTATCTGGATGAGGTTATCACTATCGATAAAAAAGGCCGCGATAATAGCTTACTGGCTTTAATGGCCTGTGCACGTCGTTTAAGTAAAATGGATTTTGATGTGTTGATTAATCTGCATCCTAATGAACGCTGCTCCTTTATCTGTGCGTTGACGAAAACAAAAGTACGTGCAGGTACTACCCATACCTTATTTAAACCGTTATGGGATGTATTTACTCCGCTGAACAGAAAAATCCATGCAGCAGATATGTATCTAGATGTATTAACGCAATTAGGTGTTAAAAATTTGGAGCACAATGGCCTGGAGATTTTCCCCAGTGAAGAGCATACGGCATCAGCAGAGGAATTCTGGCGTAATCACGGTGTTTTTGCCAGTGATAAATTAATCGGTTTCAATATCGGTAGTGCCGTAGTTACCAAACGTTGGGCACCGGAGCGTTTTGCCGCAGTAGCTGATATTTTAGCGGAAAAAGGTTATAAGCCTGTTTTCTTCGGTGGCACTATGGATGAAGAGATGGTACAGGAAGCGGTAAGTCATATGAAGACGATTCCTGTAGTAGCTACCGGTAGCTTTACTATCGGCACCTTGGCAGCGGCAATGCGTCGTTGCAGTCTGATTATTACTAATGATAGCGGACCGATGCATGTGGCCATCAGTCAGAAGGTACCTATCGTAGCTATGTATGGTCCGTCCAGCCCGAAGTTGTATGGTCCGTATACTAAGGATGCTTTAATAGTTACTGCTCAGCCTCCATGCCTTGGCTGTGCCGGTGGTATGAAGCATAAATGTGACGATATGCAGTGTATGACGCGTCTGACTGTGCAGCAGGTGGTAGAAGCCGCTGAAAAGATGCTGCAGTTAGACAAGGAGAAAATTGAATAGAAAACAGAGTAGTATCAACAGCGAAATAGTGCTGTTGTGTGAGCGACAGGAAATAGCAGAATTTATGCCTGTGTATTTGAAGTACTTATTTAAACAAAGCTTAAATCTGTCCTCTGTACAGATTATTAATTGTCATGCTTTTAATGATATTAGTAGCATTGCAGAGAAATTGCCGCTTGTGCCTGGCAGTGAACAAATACGTAAAACAGTTTTTCTGGCCGATGCCGTGCCGGGCGAATTGCAAAAGCGTAAAAGTATGTTAAATGCAGTGCGTAGCAGTACCTATTTTAGTAAAATGGAGTATTGTGCGCACTTTTTCTTTCCCGGTAAAAAATCGCCTAAACGGTGGCAACAGGGATATTTTGAAGATATGCTACTTCAAAGCTTGGATAGATCAGTTGTAGAAACGGGAGCTTATCAAAATTTCTACAATCTTACAGAGGAATATCTGCTGTGTGTCAATAATAGTCGTGGGCAGGATAAGCCACTTTGTAATCATAGTCGACACTTACTGTATGGTTATTTTGCGGCAACAGAAAATTTTGTCGGAATGCATTTAGGAGAAGCTGCTTTACATGGTGCCTTTAATTTAAATCATTCTGCTTTTGATGATTTGAAAGATTTATTAAAACAATTGTAGGAAAAGATGGGAGGATATAATGATGAAGGCTGTAGTTTATAAAGAAAAGGGTAAATTAGTTTTCGAGGAGCATACTAAACCGAGCTTGGTTAATGATACGGATGTTATTTTGAAGGTAACGCTGACTACTATTTGTTCCAGTGATATTCATATTAAACATGGTGCTGTGCCACGTGCACAAAAGGGTGTTGTACTAGGTCATGAATTTGTCGGCATTGTTGCTGAAACCGGTGCTGCAGTTAAAAAGTTACAGGTAGGTGACCGCGTAGCTGTAAACTGCGAAACCTTCTGCGGTGAATGCTTCTATTGTAAAAATGGTTATGTAAATAACTGTACTGATAAAAACGGCGGTTGGGCTTTAGGCTGTCGCATTGATGGCGGACAAGCTGAGTATGCTCGTATTCCTTTTGCTGATAATTGCTTAACGAAAATACCTGCTAATGTTACTGATGAACAGGCCTTGTTTAATGGTGATTTGCTGTCCACAGGTTATTGGGGCTGTAAAATCGGTGAGCTGACAAGTGAGGATGTAGTGGCTATTATCGGTGCCGGTCCTGCTGGACTTTGTGCGATGATGTGTGCAAGATTATTTAATCCGCAGAAAATTATTGCTATTGATATTGATGATGCTCGCTTGCAAGTTGCTAAAGCAAATGGTTATGCTGATATTATCTTAAATCCTCTGCATGATGATGTAACGGCTGAGATTAGTAAATATACCGCAGGACGTGGTGCAGATAAGGTTTTTGAAGTAGCAGGCAGTGATAAAACTTTTGCACTAGCACTAGATATTGCTCGTCCAAATGCTATTGTCGTTTTAATTGCGATGTACGAAAATAATCAGGTACTGCCTTTACCTAATATTTATGGTAAAAATTTGACAATTAAATTCGGCGGTGTAGATGGTGCTTTCTGCCAAGAGATTATGAAGCATATAGAGCAGGGAGAAATTAATGCATTGCCGCTTTTGACCCATCATACTGATTTTGCCCACATTATGGAAGCGTACGATATTTTTGAAAATAAAAAAGAAAATGTTATAAAAATAGCTGTTCGCGTTGCCGAAAGTTTATAATTTTGCGTGCTGCATAAAAAAGCTCCTAAAGTAGACTTTTTATATTCACTCGTTCTACTTTAGGAGTATCGTATCAAGTTACTATAGTAACGTTTTTTTCTTTATATTGTTATTAATTAATCGCGGTGGAATAAATCGCGTGTATAAACCTTATCCTTTACGTCATCCAGACAGTTATTATATCGGTTAGCGATAATGGCTTGACTAACGGCTTTGAATTTTTGCAGGTCATTTACTACTTCGCTGCCGAAGAAAGTACTGCCATCAGGCAGAGTCGGTTCATAAATAATAATTTTGGCTCCTTTAGCTTTAATACGCTTCATAACACCCTGGATAGAGCTTTGACGGAAGTTATCAGAATTAGATTTCATGATTAAACGGTAAACACCGACAGTAATATTTTTTCCTTCAGCAATAGCAGGATCCATAACTTCAGGATAATAACCAGCCTGTTTTAAAACGCGGTCGGCAATGAAGTCCTTACGTGTTCTGTTAGAATCTACAATAGCTTTAATCAGATTTTCGGGAACATCAGCGTAATTAGATAAAAGTTGTTTAGTATCTTTAGGCAGGCAATAACCGCCGTAGCCAAAGGAAGGATTATTATAATGATTGCCGATACGTGGGTCTAAGCAGACACCATCGATAATTGATTTTGTATCTAAACCTTTAATTTCGGCATAGGTATCAAGCTCGTTGAAATAAGAAACACGTAAAGCCAGATAGGTATTTGAGAACAACTTAACTGCTTCGGCTTCGGTAAAATTCATAACTAAAGTGGGAATATTTTCTTTGAGAGCACCCTCCTGCAGCAAAGAAGCAAAAACATGTGCCGATTTTACTAAGCGCTCATCTTTTAAATCTGTGCCAATGATAATGCGGGAAGGATAGAGATTATCATAGAGTGCTTTGCTTTCGCGCAAAAATTCCGGACTGAAAAGAATATTTTTGCTACCTGTAACTTGGCGGATGTGCTCGGTGTAGCCGACGGGGATTGTGGATTTGATAATCATAATAGCGTTAGGATTATATTCCATAACCAGTTTAATAACAGCCTCTACAGCACTGGTATCAAAGAAGTTCTTTTGCGGGACATAGTTAGTCGGAGTGGCAATGATAACAAAATCAGCATCACTATAAGCTTTTTGTGCGTCTAAGGTAGCTGTAAGCTTTAACTCCTTATGGGCTAAGAAATCTTCAATTTCTGTATCAGCGATTGGAGATTTTTTATTGTTAATCATGGATACTTTTTCAGGAATAATATCTACGGCATGGACTTCGTTATGCTGAGCTAATAAAGTAGCTAAGCTTAGACCTACGTAGCCTGTACCGGCAACAGCGATTTTCATAAGTAAGCCTCCTTTAGCATTTATAGAACTCTTTGTACCATTCAGCAAATTTACGTAAGCCCTCACGTAACGGAGTACTGGGCTTGAAGCCGAAATCACGCTCTAAAGGAGTAGTATCGGCATATGTTATAGGAACATCGCCAGGCTGCATGGGAACAAGCTCTTTATGTGCAGCAAAATCATAATCAGCAGGCAGAACTTGAGCACGAATCAATTCTTGCTGTAATATATTGACGAAGTTTAATAAGTTTTCCGGATGGTTATTACCGATATTGTAGACAGCATAGGGTGGAATGGGAAGATTATCTGCACCATTTTTACGTTCAGGTGGTTTTTGCATAACACGGATAATACCTTCAACTATATCATCAATATAGGTAAAATCACGCTGACAATTACCATAGTTAAAAATTTGAATTGTTTTTCCTGCACGTAGCTTATCGGTAAAACCAAAATAAGCCATATCAGGACGTCCTGCAGGACCATAAACCGTAAAGAAACGTAAGCCTGTGCAGGGAATATTATATAATTTAGCATAAGCATGGGCTAATAATTCATTACTTTTTTTAGTAGCGGCATATAAGCTTACGGGATTATCTACTTTGTCATCTGTAGAATAAGGAACTTTTTTATTAGAGCCGTATACAGAAGATGAGGAAGCATAAACAAGATGCTTTACACCTGTCTGGTCGTTATCGTAGGAATGACGGCAGCATTCTAAGATATTATAGAAACCAATGATATTGGAGTTGATATAGGCATCAGGATTGGTAATGCTGTAACGGACACCTGCTTGAGCAGCTAGATTAATGACAATCTCGGGGTGATACTCAGCAAAGATGTTTTCAATCAAAGCTTTGTTAGCTAAATCGCCTTGGATAAAAGTAAAGCTGGGGTGTTGCTTTAGCATATCCAAACGGAAGTGTTTTAATTTTACGTCGTAATAATCGTTGATGTTATCAAGGCCGATAATATGATAACCATCTTCTAGAAGTTTCTTCGCTAAAAAGGAACCTATGAAGCCTGCAACACCAGTAATAAAAATTTTATTTTGTTGTTGTTTAATAATAGAAATAGACATTATATTTCTCCTGCTTATTTTTTGATTTGAAAAAGAAGTTTTCTTGTGTTATATTTTATATAAATATTACAAAAATTACCTTTATTTTTCCTGAATACTTGCTAACATTATAATTATATATCTATTTAAATGTAATAATGGTAAAAAGTATGTAATATAATTGAGGAGAAAATATACATGTTTAAACCAGAAGAATTTGCTAAAAATCAATTTATTTTGAAAAAACAAAAATTTAATTATACGGCAGATAAAAGCGCTGTAAAAGTGATGCATGTAGCTTTCAATGTTGATGATAATTTTTTTATGCAGGCTGGTGTGGCGATAACTTCTATTTTGGTAAATAACCCCGGAAAAGATTTTTGTTTTCATATTTTCTGCGATGGAGTAGGCGATTTTAATTTAGAAAAAATGCGTCAGACGGCCGAAAAATATCATACGCAGGTAATTATTTATTATATGGATATGCAGCCCTTTCAAACTTTCCATATTAAAACTCAACATTTTAGCCGCGTAACTTATTTACGTTCTGTAATGCCGAAAATTCTTAAACCGTTGACAGAAAAATATCTTTATATGGATGCTGATATGGTTTGTACAGGCGATATTACTGAAATCGAAAATATTGATTTAGAGGGGTATCCTTTTGCGGCAGCTAGTGAAACTCCGGAAGCTGTTAAGTATAAAACTACCTTTTTACATCAGAAAAGCGGCAAGCATTTTAATGATGGCTTAATGTGGATTGATATTGCGGAATGGGAAAAAGAAAAGATTACGGAAAAAATCTTTAGTTACCAAGGGGCAGATCCAAGTCGTTTTTCCGGTCAAAGTCAGGATATTATGAATTTAGTTTTAGATGGCGAGATTAAATTTATCGATAGACGTTATAATGGCGGTTCGGAAAATGGTGTATTGATTTATCATTTTTGTGGACGTAATAAGCCGTGGCAGATGGCAATTTCGGAGCCTGAACGTATTTGGCGGCATTATTTAGATTTATCTGTTTGGAAGAGCATTAAAGACCCTAATCCGCCAAAAGTTCCTAAGCATTATTTTAACTATAAACGCATGATGATTTATCGTCGTCAACAAGGTCATTATTTGCAAATGTTGTATTGTTTATTTTGGTATACAGTTTTGAAAGTGTGCTATAAATTAGGTATATGAGATAGTGAAAAATATTTTTTATATAAGCAGAGGTTTTATACTTCTGCTTATTTTTTTATTTTCAGAGATATTTTTTAGTTTGAATTTATTGGTGGAATTTATTTTCTGCCAAAATAAGGTAAAATATATGTTATAATTAAAGCAAATTTAGATGAATGGTAGGTGCATAATGAAGAGATTTGCACGTTTTTTTGAAAATTTGCAGCAAGATTTCAAGATATTTGCTTATTGGTGTTTAGTTTTACTGTTTTTTAGGATGATCTTTATTTATGTATATAGCAGTCAGCTTGATGGTGATTTTAGCGAAGTTTTAGAAGCTTTATGGCTTGGTTTGCGTTTGAGTTTGAAAACGGCAGGGATAATTTCTTTGTTAGGCTTTGTTTTGGCAACGCTACCTAATATTATTTGGCAAAAATGGCCTGTTATTACGGTAAAGAGCATTTATCATCAGCTGGTCGGGTATGTTTTTGCTTTCCTGTTTATGGCACGTATTCCCTATTATAAAATTTATAATTCTGGGTTTAATATGATGCTCATTAATGGTTTTCATGATGATTGGCAGGCTATTTTTCATACTGCGGTACAAGAATATCAATTATTGCCGCGTTTAGTGGGCGTATTGCTTTTAGGGTATGTCTTGCAGAAAATAGTTAAGCCTATTTTGAGAAGTCGGACAATTTCTTTTGCTTCTCTTAGATACAGAAAAATAGTTATGGCAGGAACGCTGCTGTCTATACCGATTATTTGGGTTTTTGTACGTTATGGCGGTGCTTTCAGCTATGAAAATTCTATTAACTGGGAAAGTGCGGCAAGATTACGTTCTAATATGCTCAATGAAGCTATTTTAGACGATGGGCAGGCTTTATATCGCGTTTATTGTAATAAGAGAATGTTAGATAAGGTGCATAACGTCAATATAAGCAAAGCAGAATTACAGAGAAGAATTGCTAATGCAGGTGGTAATCCGCAGGCACCGACAGTAGAAGAGGCTTTTTTGCATACTGTAGCAGCACCTAAATTAGCTCACAAGCCGCAAAATATCGTCCTTATTTTAGGTGAAAGCTTTGGGCAATGGCCATTTTTAGAACCATATACCAAGCTTGGTTTAGTCGAAAAAATGCGTGCTTTGCAGGCACAGGAAAATTGTGCCTCTATTAATACCATGTTACCTAATGCGTCAGGAACTATTGGTGCTGTTAATGGTTTAGTAACAGGTTTTCCCTCCAGTAATTTATATTTAAATTATCAGCCCAATAGCTTTAAGGACAAGTATGCGATGGGCATTGGTTATATTATGCAAAAATTGGGATATAAAACTGTTTTTTGGTATGGTGGATTTCCAGGATGGCAAAATGTACAGACCTTTGTTTTAGCCCAGTCCTTTGATGAATTTCATGCAGCTGATGAATTTAATTATCAAGGAGGTAACGCTTGGGGTTGTCCTGATGAGCTTTTATTTTATAAAGTTAATGATTACATTCAAAAAGAACAAAGCGAAGAAAAAGTATTTCATTTAATTTTAACGACTAGTAATCATCCGCCTTATAGCATTGATGTGGACAGTGTTGGTTTTCCTCGGGAAGAAGTACGAAAAAAATTACCGAAAGCTATTGACGCTACCGAGCAAAACTTGACGGAGTTAGGGCATATCTGGTATGCAGATAAAACCATGGGTGATTTTATTGCTAAAGTAGAAAAACATAATCCAGATACTTTATTTGTCGTTACTGGTGACCATAGTGAACGTTTTACTTTTGCCATAGAGCAGGATATACGTACATGTTCGGCAATCCCCTGTATTTTTTATGGACAGGGAGTGAGAAAAGATTGGTTCAACAAAAATGCTGTAGGGTGTCATATGCAATTAGCAGGTACGTTGGCGGAAATGGTAGGACCAAGTGGTTTTACTTATAGTGCTTTTGATAAGAGTATGTTTGTCCAAGATAAGTTTGTTTTTAACCATAAGTTAGCTGTTTTTGATGGAAATATTTATACAATAAAAAGTTTAGACACCAAGGAGAGAGGGAAGACTAATGATATGAGGTCTATTGCTTCTTGGCGTGCATTGAAAGGAAATGAAATAGAATAGCATTGTAATAAATAAAATAAAAGGGGGATATATTGATGATGGGAAAGGTAGAAAATCAGTTGATTTCTGTAATTATACCTGTTTATGGTGTAGAAAAGTATATTGGTAAATGTTTAGAGTCTGTGATTCAGCAGACATATAAAAATTTGGAAATTATAGTTATTAATGATGGAACAAAAGATAAGAGTGCAGAAATTGCTAAAAAATATGCTGCTAAGGACCATCGTATTAAAGTTTATGATTATCCTAATGGCGGTTTGAGCGTTGCTAGAAATAGAGGTTTAGAGCACGCTCATGGAGATTATATTGCCTTTTTGGATAGTGATGATTGGCTTGATTTAAAGATGTATGAAACATTAATTAAGGTCGCTTCAGACAATGATGCCGACATGGTGAAATGTGGCTTTATGGAAACTGATGAAAATATAGGGGGGGAAAAAAATATTTTCTTTTAAAAATCAAATATCAATAAACAATAAAAATAAATTAGATTATTATTTCAAAGGAGTTCTTTGGACAGTAGTTTGGAATGCTCTTTATAAAAAGGATGTTGCTAAACAAGTGTTTTTTCCTGAGAATATTATTCATGAAGATAATTATAGCTCTGGGATATATTTATATTTAGCAAAAAAAGTAGTAGCAATTAATTATGTAGGGTATTTTTATAGAATTAATTTTTCTGGACTTAGTAAAGGTGGGGTAAAGAAACCATTAGATAAGATTCTTAGTATTAATAAACTTATACTTGATTTGCGGAAGCTGAATTATTTGGATGCAAGATTAGATTGGAAAATCAGTGTAGAAATATTTCATTTTATAAGAGGATTAAATTCTTTTTATAATGTTGTCGGAATGCGCAAATCTTTATATAATTATCTTAGTGCCAATCTAGATTGGAGAAGGAAAGTGCATTTTTTCTATTTGCTGCGAAGCAAAAATATAAAGATTTTACCAGAGGAATGAGATATGAGTTTAACGATAGTTATTTTAACTAAAAATGAAGAAGCGAATATTGCTGAGGTTATAAAAAATAGTAAATTAGTCACAGAACACATTTTGATTGTAGATTCTGGTAGTACTGATAAAACTGTGGAGCTAGCCAAAGCTAACGGTGCAGAAGTTGTTTATCGAGCTTGGGATAATGATTTTTCTGCACAAAGAAATTTTGCTTTAGAACATATACATACGGATTGGGTATTATATCTTGATGCAGATGAACGTCTTGATAGTGATTTGTGCATAGCTATAAAAAAAGCTATTAGTACTGAGCCGCAAAAGCAGTATAGCATTGTGCGTAAAATTAATGCTTTTGGAATGCAGTATAAGCATGGTATTTTTAAACCGGATAGCGTGTTACGTTTATTTCCGAGCAAACAGGTACATTGGGAAAATAAAGTGCACGAGCGTCCGGTATGTCCTTTGCCTAAAGCTAAATTAGCAGGCTTTATTGAACATTATACTTATAATTGCTGGCAGCAATGGTGGGATAAAGCAGGTCATTATACAACTATTTGGGCAGAGGATAATTTTGCTAAGGGAAAAAGAACTTCTTTAGCAGCTTGTTTTGCACATGCCTTTTATGGTTTGGTACGTGCTTATTTTCTGCAATTAGGATTATTAGATGGTTGGAGCGGTGTTTATTCCAGTATATTACATTTTTGCTATACGATGATGCGATATTTAAAGTTGTATGAATTACAACAAAAAGGCAATTAATTAATAGAAAATAAGGAGAATATAATTATGTTTTTTGTTATAAAGCATATTTGTAGATTATATAATACTATACATCGTCGATTAAAAGTTTTATCGTTAAATTTGCAATATGGTAAAAATTTTCAAGCTCAAAAATTTCATTTTAGAAGGGGATTTCAAGTTTTTATAGAAGATAATGGAATTTTATGTATTGGTAAAAATGTTTTTTTTAATAACTATTGTTCTATAACAGCTAGAAAGAAAATAGTTATAGGCGATAATTGTATTTTTGGAGAAAATGTTCACTTATATGATCATAATCATAACTATGAAGAAAAAGACGTTTTGATTTGCAATCAAGGATTTTCTTCTGATGAAATTATTATTGAAGAAGGTTGTTGGATAGGTAGTAATGTAACTATTTTAAAAGGAGTGCATATTGGTAAGCATAGTGTTATTGGTGCAGGAGTAATAGTTTATAAAGATTTACCGGAAAATTCTTTGACTATTAACAAACAAAATATTGTTACTAAAATATATTAATAAGGAGCTTATTGATGTTACCGAAGGATGAATACTTTTGTCAAAAATTTACTGAAGTAATAGAAAATATTAATGGAGCGGCACAAAAAGGAGATAATGTTAAACTTGTTGGTAGAGTTTACGAATTTTTAGAAGGAGTAGATGGGAAATTTGCTAGTTTCAAGTTAAACTATTATAAGGATAATTCTGTTAATGTTTTTATCAGCAAAAATGATTGGGAAAATATAAAAAAATATAAGTGTGTAAAAGAGAAAGCTTTTGTTAAAATTGAAGGTAAAGCAAATATTTGGAAGAGAAAAAGTGGCCTTTTGGTGCAAATTTTAGCTAGTAAAGTTTATCGCGAAGAAGCGGAAGATATGTTTTATGTAGCACCAAAAGCAATACCTAAGGATTTACCGAAAGAAAATCCACGAATATTATTAATTTCTAATGTTAATGGTGCAGGTAAAGACGACTTTCAACAAAAATTATATAAAAATGCCCAAGTTTCTATATTTGATACCATTATAGAAGGTGATAACGCTATCGAAACTATTCCTAAAATTATAAAAGAAGCCAATGAATCTAAGACAGCAGACTTAATTTGTATAGTTAGAGGTGGCGGTGATACTGTAAGTATTAGTTATGTGTTTGATAATGAAATTATGTGTAAGGCAATTCAAGAATCAAAAATTCCAATCTTGCTTGGAGTAGGCCATAATAAGAATTTTACCAATGCAGATAGAGCTTCTGATGCACCCTGTAATAAAAATGGTAGACATAGATATTTTATGACACCGACAGATTTAGCATCTTTTTTAAACAGTAAATATTATTTTAAAAATAATTTGGGAAATAAAGTATCGAATAATGAGCATAATACAGGAAATAACATTAATATGTACTTAGTTGGTATAATTTTTGTTTTACTGCTTTATATTTTCTTTGCAAAATAATTAAAAATGAAAATATGATTTTTTCTAAAATAAAAACAGTACCTATCTAATCGACGGGTACTGTTTATTTTTTATGCTTCCGTTAAGTCATCCTTAATATACGTTTCACCTAAATTGGTTAAGAGCATCTCACGAGTAAATTGATAATCTTCAGCGGCTAAACTATTTTCCGGATGGTAATGATTGGATTCGACGTCTAAAATGCCGCAGACAAGTTCATAGGCTAAATCGTTGGTCCAATATGTTTGACGATGCTTTTTGAGTGTTTCATAAACTTGTGGATGGTGTTGAATATAATTATCACTGAAATAGGTAAAGAGAGGGATGCGTAAACCAGCAAAACCAAAGAACTTGGGAGAACGACGTTGATCAGGTGTTACACCGTGGTCGGAAAAATAAATAAGAGCTTGCAGATTTAAATTTTCTTGGGCGTATTCTGTTATTTGCTTTAGTACATAATCGGTATAAGCTATGGAATCAAGATAGTTAGGTACTAAATCATATTTATGAGGTTTGCTGAATTTAGCAAATTCTTGAGGATAACGATTGATATAGTTAAAATGACTGCCTTTTAAATGCAAGACGACAAAGTTATTTTGGTTAGGATTAACTGTTTTTAAGTATTCTAGTAAACTGCCATCGTATTGTTCATGTTCGCGGTTATGCTTGACCCAGGCAGAGGTATCGGCTGTATGTGCTACTAAAGTAACAGGAGTGTCGGCACTGCCGATGTAGCTTTGATTGCTGAACCAATAAGTATGGTAACCTGCTTTTTTGGCAATATCGACAATGGAACATGAGGCGTAGAATTTTTTGCTATTATATTGATTAACTTCTGTTAAAGCCCTTTCCAAAGACGGTACAGTTTGACAATAACAAGAATAGGTATGGGGAAAAACAAAAGCATTTTTTGTTTGACTGATGCTTTTCATCCATGGAGTAGTATTTTCAGGATATGTAGTAAAAGCACTCATGTAGTCACGGGCAGCAGATTCGCCGATAACCATAATAAAAGTATGTGGCTGTGATTCTTTTACGTTAACTTTGGATTTTAGATTAGCAGTACGTTTTTCTTTTTGCTCAGTGTAACGCATAGTTTCCTTAAGATAATTTTTAACATCAAGGAAAAGCTCAATAATGCCGGTGCGGATAAAAACACCTTTTTTCTTTTTCCAAAGATACATAGTCAGGAAAATAAATTCTATCGCCGCCAAAGCAAGAAGGTATTTATTTATTGCAGGGAAGGTAGTAGTAAATGTATTCAGGTAGACTATGGCAGCAAAGGCACTGATAAAAATTATCGGGATAAAGATTTGGATAAATAAAGTCATGGATTGATAAAATTCGATAACTTCTTTTTTATAAGTACTGAACAAAAGAGCAATGGAACCTTCGTCAACGCATAAATGATAAATGCCATAGTAGCACCATTGCAGTAAAGGAATCATAAGAATCGCAAATTCTATTATGGATAAAATTATAAGCGCAGGCAAGGAATAAAGACCGAAATAGAGTAGCAAAAGTTTTAGAGAACCAAGCCAGCCGATAATATATAAGCCGAAAACAATATCTAAATGAAATCCGAAATCAGAAGAATGTTTACGGTTAGTTAAAAAATATAATAAAGGATAAGTAATTATCCAAGCTGCACCAATAATAATGCTCAATAAATAGGGAGGATAAGTGGGCTCGATACTAAAAAGATACAAGGGTAGTACGGCTAATAAGGCACAGGGTATAAAACGGCGTAATTGCAGATATTCAGCCTTGTGTCCTAAACCATGAGAAACTGCTAAATAGAAAAAGTATGGAAGAAAATAAAAACAAAGTCCTAAAATAAAATATTTCTGCATAATAAACTCCTAATTATAAACTATAGCAATGAATATTATATGTTTCCTGATGAAAGAAGTAAAGGAAAGCATAAATTGTAAGCTAATATTATTTTACAGAAATATATATTAAGACTATTACATGAAATATAACTTAAAAATTGATAACGTATAATAAGTTGCGCAAATTAATTTCAAAAAAATAGACATAGAGACT
>UQWU01000024.1 GCA_900544885.1 uncultured Phascolarctobacterium sp.
GCAGTAAAAGCAAGAGTGATAACGTTATATTAACTCTTGTAGAACGTCTTACACGCAAGTACATAGCCATTAAAATCGAAGGAAAAACAACATCTTCCGTTAGTAAAGCTATGGAATACTTGAAAAATTACTATGGCGATAAGTTTAGCCAGATATTCAAAACTATAACAAGTGATAACGGTAGTGAATTTGCTGAACTCGCAAAGCTTGAAGATAACACAAAGACAAAAGTATACTTTGCCCACCCTTACAGTTCATGGGAAAGAGGTTCTAACGAACGTCACAATGGTCTTTTAAGAAGATTTATTCCTAAAGGAAAGAGAATAGGCAAATATACTTCTGATGATATTCTGTTGACAGCAGATTGGTGTAATTTGTTACCCAGGAAAATACTCGGATACAAATCACCTGATGATCTATTCGAGAATGAGCTTGATAAGATTTATGCAACTTGATTTTTAAAAAGTGTGCAATTTCTTATTGCAATTTAGGTCTTTAAATAATTTATAGATTTTTATATAAAATTATATATCATTTATAACAGTTTTAAGCCTCCTTATTCAATCATCTTTATTATACTCCACCTCATCATTACTCGCAAACAAAATTTTGCATAATAAAAGTGCTGTAAATAAAGAAAACTCCTGCCATACAAGTACAGCAGGAGTTTTTTGGTGAAAGAAGTTTTAGTAATTTTTTGCTAACGCTTATTTCACTTCGCTTTCTACACGTGCCAAAATGAAGCATAGGTCGGAAAGACGGTTCAGGCAAACCAGAACATTAGGGTTAACCGGTTCTGTTTCAGCCAAACGCAGTAAGCAGCGTTCCGCACGACGAGTAGTAGTACGTGCGATATCTAAAGCAGCAGCACCAACGGTGTCGCCGGGGATAATGAAATGTCCCAAAGGCTGCAACAAAGCATCGAATTTATCGATAGTGCCTTCAAACAGCTTTACATGTTCTTCTTTGATATAAGGCTCAGGCAGATTCAGGCTGGCAATATCAGCCATTACAGACATGAGCAGCTTTTGTACGTTAAAAATAGTTTCCTTAACATCTTCACGAGTAACTTGAGCACGAGCTAAACCCAATGCAGAGGTAATTTCATCTACAGTGCCATATGCTTCTACGCGCAGGGATTGTTTCGGAACACGTTCACCGGTGTACAAACCGGTAGTGCCTTTATCACCGGTTCTGGTATAAACAGCAGCTTTTTTCATTTTGCACCATCCTTTCATTGATGAAAGTGAGAGTGTGAGAACCTTGCCGCTCTAGCGGCGTGATTCTTAGTAGATTTCTTCAGGAGCGAAGAAGTTGTTGATTTCGCGTTCAGCAGCTTCCGGGCTATCGGAACCATGAACGATGTTTTCGCCGATGCTCAGAGCGAAGTCGCCACGGATGGAGCCGGGAACAGCTTCGATCGGGTTGGTAGCACCATTCAGTTGACGAACAGCTTTGATAGCGTTTTCGCCACGGATTACAGCGCAAACCAGCGGAGCGGAAGTGATGAAGTCAACCAGTTCGCCGAAGAAGGGTTTGCCTTCATGTTCAGCATAGTGGAATTTAGCTTGAGCTTCAGTAACTTTAACGAGTTTCAGAGCTGCAACTTGCAGGCCTTTGTGTTCAAAACGAGCGATGATGTCGCCAATCAGGTTTTTCTTTACTCCATCAGGTTTTACGAGTACGAGTGTTTGTTCCATTAGTAATCTCTCCTTAAATTTTAATTTAATTAATATATACTAAATCGCAGGAAACGATATAGTCCGATTATTTAGCCAAAAGCTCTTGATATTTAGCTTTATCCAGCTTTTCTACCATAGCTGTAATCAGTTTTACCGCATTGAGATAATCGTCAATGTGGATTACAGATTGATGGCTATGAATATAACGGGTCGGCACGCTGAAGGTCAAAGTTAAAACACCGCTGCCGGACAGATGAATTCTACCGCCGTCGGTACCGCCGCCTTCACTGATGCTGATCTGAGTAGGAATATTCAGTTCTTTAGCAGTTGCAAAAGCAAAGTCACGCAATGCAGTATTAGGAATCATGCTAGCATCAAATACTGTAATGGCAATGCCTTTACCGATAACTGCAGGTGCTACATCATCAGCAACACCGGGAGTACCACCGGCAACGCAGGTATCCAATACAAATGCTACATCAGGAGCTAACAAATTAGCACTGGTTTGTGCACCACGCAGGCCTACCTCTTCTTGTACAGTAGCCACACCATAAACAGTATTCGGACTGCCATCTGCCAAAACATTATCCATAACATCAGCCATAACAGCACAGCCGATACGGTTATCCCAAGCCTTACCTACTAAGGTTTTACCGTCGCCCATAGCCGCCATTTTTACGTCAGGGGTTACGGCACAGCCTTCAAATACGCCCAATTCGCGCACTTCCTCGGCACTGTTAGCACCGATATCAATATACATATCTTTCTTTTGTACAACCTTATTACGTTCTTCTGCAGGCAGAATATGGGGCGGTTTGCTGCCGATAACACCGACTAAATCGCCTTTGCTACCATGTACGATAACACGTTGGCTCAACATAACCTGTTCCCACCAACCACCTAAGCAGGTGAAACGCAGAAAGCCATCTTTAGTGATATATTTTACCAAAAAACCGATTTCATCCATGTGGCTGGCCAACATGATTTTCGGTGCGTCAGCATTTTCAGCCTTTTTGGTGAAAATAACACTGCCCAGCTTATCATAGGATACATCCTTATAAGCAGCCAGACGTTCCTGCATCAGCTGTTTCATACGGCCTTCAAAGCCGGAAACGCCACAGGTTTCGGAAAATCTGCGTAACCATTCCATTCTTTCTGTTTCGTTCATTGGAATCATCTCCTATATTACTTATTCAAGTAAAGCTTATTTACCCATTGCACGTGCTTGCTCACGCAATAATCTTACACGTTCTTCAGTTGCAGGGTGAGTACTGAAAAGCTGTTTCGCATCTACTCCGCTGAAGGGATTGATAATAAACATATGCGCAGTTGCTTCAGTTGCACCGGGCATTACACGACGTTCAGCAAAAGCTTCGATTTTCAGCAGAGCATCTGCTAAAGCATTCGGATCACCGCACAACTCGCCACCGGATTTGTCCGCCATATATTCGCGGGAGCGGGATACAGCCATTTGAATCAACATCGCAGCAATAGGTGCCAAAAGCATTACTAAAATGCTGGCAATCGGATTACGGCTTTCACCATCTTCATCACGACCGCCGCCAAAGAACATACCCCATTGAGCAATAGTGCTGATAGCACCTGCCATGGAAGCAGCAATAGTACTGATTAAAATGTCACGATGTTTAACGTGACTAATTTCATGGGCTAAAACGCCGGCAATTTCATCCTTATCCAGCAAATCTGCCAAAGCAGTATTTACAGCAACGGCAGCATGCTCCGGATCACGACCTGTTGCAAAAGCATTCGGCACCGGGCTGTCAATAATATAAACCTTCGGCATAGGGATATTAGCTTTTTTCGCTAAATTTTCCACAATACCATACAATTCAGGTGCGCTGTTTCTGTCGACCTGTTGAGCATCATAATGTGCCAGAACCATCTTATCACTATTCCAATAAGTGAAGATGTTCATTGCAACACCGACAAAAAGCATAATAGTCATGCCCTTTAAGCCGCCGAAAAAGTCACCGATCAACATCAAAAGAGCGGTCATCAGGGCCATAAGCATAGCTGTTTTCATTGTTAGAGTTCCTCCTCAAAATCATCATAATTAAAATAAATTAAAAGTGTACGTCTTTCATTATAGCAATTTATTAGTTACTTTTCAATTTGTGACTTGATAGATTCCAACATATTTTCACTGTTTTCACGAACTTTTTTCTTTAAGATCGGATTTAACAGACCGGCAATCATCGGAATACCGAATTCAAAATCAACGGCCAAAGTTACCTCGCAGCCATCAGCCTGCGGTACAATTACCCATTGACCTTCCATATGTTTTAAATCCCCTTTAGTTTGCTCATAAGTGATTTTTAAATCTTGTGGATAGAAAGTATCACGTTCAGTCCAAACTATTTTACGGCCATCAACATTACTTACCCAATGAGAAATAGTGTAATCCTCTCCGCGTTCCAAAATTTCTACACTAACCAAGTCTTTCATAAAATTAGGATATGCAGCCATATCTTTGATAATATCATAAATTTTAGCACCATCACCTTTAATGGTGGTCTTAGTTTCTACGTACGGCATAATCTATACTTCCCTTCTTTGCTAAAGGCTTAATTGCCAAACAGCAGCTTATAAATCCTCAATAACCTCAGCAGTAGTTTTTACTGCATCACGGAATTCTTCCAAAACATGATCTATAACCTCTTTCGGCATAATCAAAGGCGGTTCCATACGGATAACCTTAGGATTATTCAAGGTATAAGCAACAATAATACATTTATCAATCATCAGGCTCATCAGCATACCGCCGGCACCTTCTTTAGTCAGCTCGATACCGATCATCATACCACGACCACGAACCTCACTAACAACGGCGGGGAATTCTGCAGCAATTTTTTCCAATCCCGCTTTCAGATAAGCACCTGCTTCACGGCCACGGTGCAGCAAATCTTCTTCTTTAATGACGTTAATAGCAGCTACACCTGCAGCACAAGCCAGCTGGTTACCGCCGAAGGTAGATGTATGCAGGAAGGGAGCTTCAATCAAGCCCTGCCAAGCACGTTCACTACCAATAATAGCACCGATAGGCATTACACCACCGCCTAAAGCCTTAGCAGAAGCCATTAAATCAGGAGCTACATTATCATGGTTAACACAGAACCAATCACCTGTTCTGCCGATACCGGTCTGCACTTCATCAGCAATCAGTAAAGCACCCTTAGCCTCGCAAATTGCTTTCGCCTGACGCAGATAGCCATCAGGAGGAACGATAATACCGCCCTCACCTTGGATAGGCTCCAGGATAACAGCTGCAGTTTCTTCATCAACAGCAGCATCTAAAGCAGCAGCATCGCCATATTCTACATGAGTAAAGCCGTCCAAAAGAGGTTTGAACGGATCACGGTATAAATCACGTCCTGTTGCAGTCAAACTGCCGAAGGTTTTACCATGAAAAGCATTTTTAGCAGCTACAAATTTAGTACGTTTAGTAGCCAGACGGGCAACCTTTAAGCAGCCCTCAACGGCTTCAGTACCACTGTTAACGAAAAAGCTGTACTGTAAATCACCGGGAGTGATATCTGCCAAGGCCTCTGCCAAATCGGCCATTTGTCTGTTAAACAGCACCTTACCGCACATCGGCATAGTATGCAGGGCGTGTTCCACTGCCTCTACAACCTTAGGATGACGATGACCTAAAGCAAACATACCATAACCACCTAAGCAGTCGATAAACTGCTTACCCTCGGTATCAGTAATGGTCCATCCTTCTGCACTGCCCTCTACACTGTCTAAGCCCATAAAACGGAATAATTTAGCTTGTGCAGGATTGATATACTTTTCATATTTATTGATTGTTTCTTCTACAAAATCAGACATTTTTTATCCCTCTTTACTTTTACGCATTTACTATAAAAATAATAAACTAGTAATTTATTTAATACAAAAGAGAGGTGACAGGAACAAAGGTGATGCCACTCTTTTTGAATTCGGAAGCATATTTATGCCAGCA
Organism: uncultured Phascolarctobacterium sp.; assembly: GCA_900544885.1. Classification (GTDB taxonomy): domain Bacteria; phylum Bacillota; class Negativicutes; order Acidaminococcales; family Acidaminococcaceae; genus Phascolarctobacterium_A. The sequence goes on from UQWU01000024.1 coordinate 5,668, forward strand.
GGCAGCAGTAGCACTGCGGGCATGGCAGATTGCAATAGCACTGCCATTACGTTCAGCCATAGCAAAGGCTTTATAAATCTGTTTACGGATAGCCGCTTGATCAGCACTGTTATCTAAGAAAATATCATTGCTGGCAGTCGCCACACCCATTTGCCGAGCAGTTTTACCGGCAACAGAGGAAGAGTTGGTACGGCTGTCTACAAAAAACATTCCCTGCTGACCTAGCTCCGTAAGTACTGCTCGCATTGTAGCACTATCTGCAGTAGCACGGGAGCCTTGATGATTGTTGACACCACTGACACCCGGTAAAGAAGCCAGTGCTTTACGCACCACTGCACGTTTCTGTGCTTCGCTGTCACCTACGCGGATAGTAGCCTCTGTATTAGACATACTGGATGCATCCATCGGCTCCATGGGCAGATGCAGCATAGCAGTACGACCACGGCTTTTTACTAAAGCCAAAGTATCACTACTATAAGTTTTTCCCGGTAAAATTGCATAGCTAAATGGCAATCCTGTATCCAATAAGGTACGTACTGCATTCAAATCATAACCACAGTCATCAATAATTATAGCGATTCTTCCTTTGAATTGCCTGGCCGGAGCAGCTTCGTCCTCCACCTTTTCATCAGGAAGATTTTTTACATCCTTATCCTTTTTCTTCAAATTGCTGTTATGGAAAAAGATAACTGTGTCAGTTTTAAAGCTCTTACTGCCTTTACCTGCCTTAACCTTAATACCGACCTCAGCCTGATAAGCATCCCATTTTTTATACTTAGTCATTTTTCCGGAAATATAGACCAATCCAGCATCTTCTACTTTCTCCTTGAGCCATTCACCGGCACCGGTCAGACTAGTGCTTGTAGGCAGACCTACTGCCAACTCACGTTGATTAATTTTAACAGTACTGCCGGAGTCTTCAACCTTAACCTCTTTTTCACCATGCTCATTTTCAATCAGCTGCCAATTATTTTTCTGTAACAAAATATTGTCCAGTAAACGTCCTGCTTCAATAGATTCATCCAGCAGACTGATTTCTTGCTTTTCTTTACTGTTGTCTATATCGCCGACATCTTTTTTACTGCGGTCATTGGCATAAAAAAAACCACAGGCCATTGCCAATAAAGCAATTACCGCCAATAGACCCATTATAATTATTTTCCCTCCGGATGACTTTTTTTCTTCCTTCTTATCTTTAGTCATAGCAGTTCTTCCTTTCTTCTGCCAACCTCAGCTGCAAAGCTCAGGCCCGCGGATGTGCCTTGTCATAGACAGCACGTAAGCGTTCTACATCTAAATGCGTATAAATCTGTGTCGTCGAGATATCAGCATGACCCAATAGCTCCTGCACTACACGCAAATCGGTGCCGTTATTCAAAAGATGCGTTGCAAATGAATGACGCAGCATATGGGGAGTGATTTTCTTCTCAATCCCTGCACTACGTCCATAAGCGATAATCAACTCATAAAAGCGTTGTCTGGTCATAGGCCCGCCCCAGCTAGTAACAAAAAGCTCCTTAACCTCATCGCCCTTGCCATGCAAAAGCTGCGGACGCACAACCTCCAGATATTGTTTCAGATAGCGCAGCGCCGTTCTTCCTAAAGGCAGCATACGCTCCTTAGAGCCCTTACCACTGACAATCACATACTGCATCTTCAAGTCGACATTCGCCACTAAAACATTTATCAGCTCCGAAACACGCATACCTGTGGCATACAGCATTTCCAACATCGTCTTATCACGAAAGCCGTCCAATGTGCCTAAATTAGGTTGGTCCAAAAGCTCGTCCACCTCTTTGATGCTCAATACCTTCGGTAGATGTAGCCCCTTATTAGCAGCCTCCAACACCTCTGCCGGATCGCGGCGGATATAACGCTCTGCGGTCAGGAAACGGTAAAACGCTTTTATAGATGCTAGTTTTCTAGCAATCGTTGACGCACTACGTCCCGCCTGCTTCAGCTGCACCAGATAAGCCAATAGCTGACTTCGATGCACCGTCAGCAGCCCCTCTTCATTTTCTAGCTTCAAAGCCTTCTGCAATAGACGTAAATCACGTAAATAGGCCATCTTCGTATTTTGCGACAAGCCTAACTCTACTGTCAGATATTCCTGAAACAAACCTAAATAGTCAAACATAAAATTAACTCCAAAAAGAAAAACAACGCCGGAGCGCCGTTTTTCTACACCTATCAGCAATATGACCGACAGCTGTACGCTCCCTTACGGCAGTGTATTAAAGTACTATCAGTCTTTCTTTTCGGGCTGCATAATAGTAATATTTGTAGCCGGAGCAATTGTAGAAATTGCATGTTTATATACTAATTGTTGTTTACCCTCATTTTCGATAATCACAGTGAAATTATCAAAACCACGTACTAAACCACGGATTTGGAAACCGTTCATTAAATAAATAATTACACCGAGATTTTCTTTACGAACATGATTTAAGAAACTGTCCTGTAAATTCATTGCGGGTTTTGCACAGTTATTCATAAAATAACCCCTCCAATTTAAATCTATTCTTAGTTTAATTTTACAACGAAAAGCCTTTTTCGACAAGCATTTCACAAATTCTCTTCATAACCTTTTCATAGTCAGGCTCGGCATCCAGCTTAATCCAGTTGATATACGGCATCTTCTTATACCAAGTAATCTGACGCTTAGCAAAATTACGCGTAGCCTGCTTCAGCTTATCCACAGCCATTTCGTAAGGCATACCGCATTCCAGATACCAAACCATCTGACGATAACCGATGCTCTGCATACTCTGGCACTCGGAGCTGACACCATTCTCCAACAGGTTGCGTACTTCATCCTCTAAGCCTGCTTTTAGCATCATATCAACACGCTTATTAATACGATTATACAAAGCACTGCGCTCCATCTCTAAGCCGATGACTAAAGCATCATATGGCATTTCCTCTGCACCGTGCTGATTAATTTTTTCACCGCTCATAGCTGCTTCTAAAGCACGGATGACGCGACGGACATTATTAGGATGAATGCGCTCTGCTTCTGCCGGCGCAATTTCCTGTAACTTTTTATAAACAGCCATACCGCCTTCTGTTTCTGCTAATTGCTGCAGGCGGGCACGCAACTCACTATTTTCTTCTACGCTGTTAAAGGCATAATCTTCTAACAGTGCTTTAATATATAAACCGGTACCGCCGGCAATAATCGGCAGGTGACCACGCTCATTGATTTCATGAATCAGCTTTTGTGCTTGTTCCTTAAAATCTACTACACTGAAATTTGCGTCAGGCGGCAGAATATCAACTAAATGATGCGTAACAGCGGCCAGCTCCTCCGCCGAAGGCTTAGCAGTGCCGATATTCATCTGACGGTATACCAGCATCGAATCGCCGGAAATAATCTCGCCATGATATTTTTTAGCCAATTCAATGGCACAATTACTTTTACCTGTAGCAGTCGCGCCTAAAATAACTACTACCTTTTCCTTACCCTTATTCATCACACAGCTTCCTCCTTCTTCTAAAATTTCTTCTATACTGAAGCTTATAAATTACTTTCTGTTCTGGTTATTATACCATATTTCACACGGCTGTAACGACCGCCGATAAATTCATGACAACCATAGCCACGCAAAATATATTCATTCCGCTCTTTAATCACTACTCGCGGAGCTACCTCTAAAGCCAGCTTCACAGCAGTACGGGATAAAGGCTGTTCATAGGAAAATGGACGCAAGGCCCGCATTCCGTCCGAGCCTTGTACAGGATTACGGAACATAGGGTCGAAATAAACGACATCGAAGCTATCCGGTGCACATTGACGCAAATAATCCTCTGCCGTACTGCACACAGCTTCAATCCGTCTTAAAGCTGTAGTCAAATCAGCACCATCTGCTACATAATTAGCTAAGCCATAGTTTACGGCAAAATGCACTAAGGTACTTGCCTCCACGCCTACCACACGACCTTTTTCTCCAACACAGTAAGCAGCAATAGCTGCATCAGCAGCCAAGCCCAAGGTACAATCAAGAACACGACTGCCCTCATGTAAAGCTAAAGCAGCAGGTAAATGCTCCTTGCCTCCACGCTTCAGCTGCTGTAGACGCAGCACCGCCATGCCCGGATGATAGGCAAAAGTACCACCATCACCATGAATACGCGGTCCATCTTTTTCCACAACAATCAGCGCAGTCAACTGCTGTTCCTTCAAAAGACTATCCACAGGACTGTTCTGAGGACGGTCAAAATAAGGTACGCCTAATTGTTCCGCCCACTGCCGACCAATAACTTGAGCAGCAGCACCGGCGTTGCGGGCAATAGTCACACCAACTCTTTTATTCTGCATCAGAACCCGGTCCTTTTGAACATTTTATATAATTGATCACTATCGATAGCAATCATACAGGGACGACCATGGGGACAGGTAAAGGGATGGGTAGTATTACATAAATCAATAATCAATTGACGCATCTGACGCATATTGAGTATTTGCCCTGCTTTAATAGCCGCCTTGCAGGCAGTCATATGCAGCACACTCTGACGCAAGTCACTGCCATCAATATCATGACGCATTTCTCGCAACATCTTGCTTATTTCATTAATAAAATCCTCTGCATCCTCTGCCTTAATGTCCGTCGGCAAACTGGAAATACGTACTACATTTTCACCACCGGCAGAAGCATCCACACCTAAGCGTAAAAATTCATCATGGTGCTCCTCCATTAAAGCAATGGTTTCGGCATCCATATCCATATATAAAGGCATTAACAGCTGTTGAGCAGGAATGTCGCTATGGGAAGCTGTTAATTTATCATATAAAATACGCTCATGTGCCGCATGTTGGTCAATCAGATACAGTGTATCCTCAGATTGAGCAATAATAAAAGTTTTATCAACCTGTCCAATAGGCCAAATAGCAGAAGTTTCTCGATTAGTATCAGTAAAAGCAATGGTTTCCCTATCTTTAGGGATATGTTCCTCTGTATTATTAAATGGCTCCTCTTTCGCAAACTGCGCTCTGGTTTCGTGGATGCTAAGCATGGGCTCACGATAACCTTTGTCATAAACTTCACCTGTTTTGCCATCGCTGAAATCAGCAAATGGTTCCCACATAGCTTGCTGCTGTGCAGACTTATGCTCTTGAGCAGGAACAGGAACTTCCTCCGGCACCAGCTCTAATGGCTTTACAGCTGTGGAAGACGGACGTTCAGGAGTTTTAAAAATCTGTCCATCAGTAACAAAATTATCCTGCTGACGCTGTTCCCTGCTTTGCTTAGGCATCTGTATATCAGTTAATGTCCTATCCAAAGGAGTAGTAGCTTGAACAGACGGCTTTGCTGGTGGCATATCCTTAACAAAAACATTTAATTCAGAATCCGGCATCAGATGCAAATTAGTTTTGGCAGCACTCATAGGACGAGTCAATGCATTAGTCAAAGCCTTAAACATAGCCTTATAAACACGGCTGTCGTCGCTGAATTTCACTTCACTTTTCTGCGGATGCACATTCACATCCACGGTTGTGCTATCAACTTGAATACTCAATACGGCAAAAGGAAAACCGCTTTTAGGAATCTGTGATTGATAAGCATGGTCAATAGCCTTAGCTAACATTTTATTACCTATGCTGCGACCGTTAACAAAAAAGGTCTGCCACGCACGAGTACCCTTCAACAAGGTAGGCTTACCGATATATCCATGAATAGCAATAGATTCATCGACAAAATCAACCGGTAATAATTCGTCAGCAACTTTTTTGCCATACAAGGCACGAATGGTATTGGCTAAATCACCATCACCAGGAGTACTCAATACTTCCTTATCATTATTCACTAATTTAAAACGAATATCAGGACGTGACAAAGCCAACTTAGTCAAAAGCTCGCTGATATAACGACCTTCGGTGCTGACGGTTTTTAAAAATTTACGGCGTGCAGGTACATTAAAGAAAAGATTTTCCACAATCACAGTAGTACCTGCATTGGCACCCATGGAGGAAACCTCCATGTTTTCCCCACCGTCAATATGCACACTGGTAGCAAATTCTTCATCAGCAGGACGTGTCAGTAAAGTAAAATTGGATACGGAGGCAATACTCGGCAAAGCTTCGCCACGGAAGCCCAAAGTATTCAGATGCATTAAATCCTCCGCCTTGACAATTTTACTAGTAGCATGACGCAAAACTGCCAAACGGGCATTTTCCTCGCTCATACCACAACCATTATCTTCAACGCGGATATATTCTGTACCACCGGCAAAAATCGTAACTTCAATTTTATCTGCACCGGCATCAAAAGCGTTTTCCACTAATTCCTTAACTACAGAAGCAGGCTTTTCTACAACCTCACCTGCCGCAATCTGGTTGGAGGTATTAGTATCTAAGAGCTGTACCTTATGCATATCACTCATCAGCAGCCACGCTCCTTCCTCGCTTCATCCTGCAATTTATACAAAGCATTCATCGCCTCAATCGGTGTCATGCTTACAACATCCATTTGCAATAATTTATCGGTAATAGCACTGGAAAACAAGGAACCCATCATCTCAACAGGCTGCTCTATCTGTACAGACTTGGCAGCACAACGACCATTTTCGCTATCATATTCTTGCAAAAATTCTTCAGCACGCTCCAAAACCTTTTTCGGTAAACCTGCCAGACGTGCTACATGCACACCATAGCTTCTATCGGTACCGCCAGGAACAATACGACGCAAGAAGACGATATCCGTACCACGCTCCTTAACGGCTACAGAATAATTCTTCACACCGGAAAGCTCATTTTCCAAACCGATTAGTTGGTGATAATGCGTAGCAAACAAAGTCTTTGCCTTGATTTTATCATGAATATATTCCATAACAGCACGTGCAATACTCATACCATCAAAAGTAGAGGTACCTCGACCTACTTCATCAAGGATAATAAGACTATTCTTTGTTGCATAACGTAAAATCTGCGCCACCTCATTCATCTCTACCATGAAAGTACTCTGACCTGTTGCCAAATCGTCGCTGGCACCGACACGGGTAAAGATTTTATCCACAGGGCAGATATTCGCTTGACGTGCAGGAATAAAGCTTCCCATCTGGGTAAGCAATACCAAAAGGGCCACCTGACGCATATATGTGGACTTGCCGGCCATATTAGGACCAGTAATAATAATCATACGCTCATCATCATTATTCAGGTTAACGTTATTCGGCACAAAAATTTCCTTTTCCAGCAAACGCTCTACCACCGGATGACGGCCATCGGTAATCTTGATTTCACCCTGATTATTTAATTGCGGACGAATATAATTATATTTATAAGCAGCTATTGCTAAACCGCTAAGTACATCGACAACAGCAACTACGCGGGCAGTTTTCTGGATCTCGGCAATGCGGCTGCGAATTAAATTACGTAGCTCATCGAATAAATAATATTCTAATTGCTGAATTTTTTCCTTGGCACCAAGAATTTTATTTTCAAACTCCTTCAGCTCGGGAACAATATAACGCTCTGCATTTACCAATGTCTGCTTGCGCACAAAATAATCTGGTACACTGCTGCTCTGTCCCTTAGAAACCTCAATATAATAGCCGAAAACCTTATTAAACCCTACCTTCATAGTTTTAATACCTGTTTCGTCTTTGATTTTCTGTTCAAAATTCTGCATCCAGGTTTTGTTATCCTGAGCAATTAAATGCAGCTCATCCAGCTCTGCATTATAGCCTCTGCGAATCATACCACCCTCACGTACAGAGAAGGGAGGCTCATCCACAATCGCCTCCTGTAGCTTATATGCTAAATCTTCATGCAGATATAAACCGGAGTACAATTTATGCAGCAAATTACTTTTACAGCCCTGCAGCATTTCCTGCAAAGCAGGTAACACGCTCAAAGAATTACGTAACGCCACTAAATCACGGGCATTAGCACTGCCAACCTCAATACGGCTGACAATACGCTCTAAATCGGCAATAGTCTTTAACTGCTCACCTAGTGCTTCCCGCAGATTAGTATTATTCAGCAGCTCCTCAACAGCATCTTGACGCTCATAAATGCGTCCTAAATCCAGTAACGGAGATTCAATCCATTTACGCAGACGACGTGCACCCATAGAGGTTTTAGTGAAATCAATAACATCCAGTAAAGTGCCACGCTTAGAACCATCCGCCATATTACGCACTAATTCCAGATTACGAATAGCCGTAACATCTAGATTCATAAAGCTGTTGCGGACAATCTCGGTCAAGCGGTTAATATGACTTAAATCTGCCATTACAGTCTGATGCAGATATTGTAGCAGCAATTCTACAGCCTGCTTCACAGTAGCAGGTACATCCGCATTAGGGAAGTGCTTAACTAAATAGCTATCGGTAGTTTGAGCAGAATATGCAGATAAAGTGCAGTCAGGCAGCTTGGCCTGCATCCATTCCTGCAGCTTAGGCCAGGCGGCTAAATGCTCACCGCCTACTAATTCAGCAGGCTGCATTCTATATAATTGCTCGGTAATTTCTAAAAGACGCTCATTGCCCTCGGCCAATAACCATTGGCATTCACCTGTAGTAACATCAGCCGCTACTAAAGCAATATTCTCGCCCTTCTCCCATAAAAGAACCAAATAACGGTTATGCTTATCCTCTAACAACTGCTCATTAATCGCCGTGCCGGGAGTAATAATCTTAATAACTTTACGCTCTACTATTCCCTTAGCCAGTTTGGGGTCTTCTACTTGTTCACAGATAGCGATACGATAGCCTTTTTTTATTAATTTGGCAATATAACCATCCACAGAATGATAGGGAACACCACACATAGGAATATTATCGCCGGAACCGGCACGTTTAGTTAAAGTAATATTTAATTCGCGGGATGCTATAATAGCATCCTCAAAAAACATTTCGTAAAAATCGCCTAAACGGAAAAACAGCAATTCATTCTTGTGTTTTTCTTTCACAGCCATGTATTGCTGTACCATCGGCGTATAATTTGCAGCAGCCATTAATCAACCGCCTTACCTTTCACTAACCAAGTTTGTGCTGTATCAATTTTGACATTAACAATTTGACCGACTTCATAATGCTTGTCCTCAATAGGCCACAGAACTAAAACGCCTGTTGCAGTACGTCCGTTCCACACATCAGCCTGCTTACTAGGACCCTCCGCCAAAACCTTGACAGTTTGACCGATTAATTGCTCATGACAACGAACGCTAATTTCATTTTGTACTGCCATTAGACGATTCAGACGTTCTTTTTTCACTGTTAGCGGTACCTGATTTTCCATTTTTGCCGCCGGAGTACCACTGCGTTTAGAATAAATAAAGGTAAAAGCAGAAGTAAAGCCTACTTGTTTTACCACATCTAAAGTTTCGTTAAAATCTTCTTCTGTTTCTCCAGGGAAACCCACAATAATATCAGTAGTGATAGCAGCATCAGGAACATATTTACGGATTAATTTAATTAAATCTAAATATTTTTCTTTAGTATAACCACGATTCATACGGCGCAGAATTTCACTACTACCTGATTGGAACGGTACATGGAAGTTTTCGCAGATATTATCGCATTCTGCTACAGCCTTGATTACCTCTTCGCTCATATCACGCGGATGACTAGTCATATAATGCAGACGCTCTACGCCAGGGATTGCAGCTACGCGGCGCAGTAAATTAGCAAAGGCTTCTTTTTCACCGAAATCTTTGCCATAAGAGTTAACATTCTGTCCCAGCAGGGTAAACTCCTTATAACCATCTTTAACTGCTGCCTCCACCTCGGCAATGATGTTTTCTGCACTACGGCTGCGTTCACGTCCACGCACATAGGGCACAATACAATAAGTGCAGAAATTATTGCAACCATACATGATCGGAATCCAAGCAGAAAACGGACTTTGACGTACCATATGACCTTCAAATTCACTTTGGTGAATTGTTAAATCGGTATAAAAGCGTTTCTTACGGTTTTCCAAATAATTATGTAATAATTCCTTAAAATCATTAACATAAGCAGTTCCCAGCAATAAATCAACTTGCGGATGCTTTTTCAGCAGCTTTTCCCCATCCTTTTGCGCCATACAGCCGGCAACACAAATAATTACATCAGGATTTTTAGTTTTCACTGCTTTTAACTCGCCGATTTTACCTGCAATTTTCTTTTCTGCACTTTCACGTACACAGCAAGTGTTTACAATAATTATATCAGCAGTATGAAAATCTGCGTTGGCTTTATATCCCATTTCTTCCAATTGACCTGCAAAATGCTCAGTATCTGATTGGTTCATTTGGCAACCATAATTAATCAAGCAATAAGTTTTTTCTTGAACTGTCATTAAATTTTACCTCCAATAATAAAACACTCTATAAAACACTGCTGTCATGCACCTTTAGGCGTTATTGCGCCAGGTATTAAGCATCACAGCTTTACATCTTTATCTTTATATTATACCGAAAAAGTATGAGTTATCGCAACAATTTTAAAATTTTTAGTACTAGGTATTGAAATCTGCCTCTAATATGATTACAATATATCAAGAGGTTTGTATATATTCATTCACATAGTTTATACGCAAGGAAGGTATTATTATGAAAAGCAAAAAAAATATTTTGTTCTTAATCGTCATTATCGCCGCCCTTGCAGGAGCGGCCTTTTATTTCCTGTATTTTATTCGTACACCTGCCTATGCTTTGAATGCAGCCCGCAGTGCCTGTCAGGAACATGATGTACAGAAATTTGAACATTATGTCGATGTAAATTCTGTCATGGACAATGCTTTTGACGATATTATTAAAGGCGAAAGCAAAATCAACAACGATAATATTTTTTCTAACCCCTTTGCTGTAGGCATTTTAAGAATGCTGAAACCAACCGTTGTTGATTTAATGGCACAAGAAGCACGTGATAAAGTAGCTAATGTTCCCGAGGAACAGCAAAACAAAAAAGCTGTTGATCCTGTTCCTGACGCCATGCGCCGTAATATGGAACGCCGCATCCCGCTTGGAAAATTCACCATTAAAGATTTAAAAATCTCTAAAACTGAATCTGAACGTGCTATTGCTGTTGTAGCATTGCATAATAAGGATTTAGATAAAGATTTTATCGCTGAACTGGAGTTGAAGATCAACGATAAAGGTGATTGGCAAATCAAAAGAGTCAGCAATTTAGCAGAATTAATTGTTCAAATCGATGCTGCAAAAAAAGCTAAACTAGCAGCCTCCAATAAGCCCATTATGGACAAATTGAATGCCGCCATCAAAACCATCAACGCCAACATCAATATTCCCGCAGACGGCAAACAATTCAGACGCGTGGAAACTAATATCCGCGTAAAAAATACCGGTAATGTGGGTATTAACCGTATGTATTATGACGTAATGATTTTTGATGAAAATAATAAAGAAATTTATTCTTATCCAGAAAATTTCCAAGGTGAAATTCCCGGTGGTAGCGAAAAAGATTTGAATAACAGCAAAAAATTAAGCAGAATGCTACCTGATGATAAGGCCTTGATGGAAAGAAATCCGAAAAAACTGCAATGCCGTATTCAAGTAACTTATCTCGTCTTTGATGACGGCACTGTGCTTTCTCCGAATGCCTTTATGGAATAAGGAAAGCCTTCTAACAATTGAAAAAAAAATCAGGACCACCAATTTACCTGGTGGTTTGAATAGAGCTATAAGCCCATGTTACTAGCCAGCGCCTCAAGACGCTGGCTTTTACATTTCTTTGTCACCTTAAAGCACCATACCGGCGTCGCTAGAACAATTCTCAAGCCAATCGATTAAATCGTTAATCTTCTTTAGTTCATCGTAAGCAGCATTGTTTATTTCTTCAATCCACTTATCAATCAATGTATTTCTAGTGACCGTTTTTTCAGCCCCGCCGTCAACACTACTTGTCGGTACAGGAGGTACTTCTTCTACCCACGCATTAAAGAACGTTTGATTGTCTACGTTCATGAGCGGAAAATTATAAAACAACAATCGCAAATCATTATAAGCAGGTGGATAATCTACCGCCATATGAAAATCGATTGGCTTTTCATAAACCGTTTGACGCTTTACGATATCGTTATAAAAATCGTGTTCTAACGCGTTTAAAGCGGTTTTAAAGCCTTTTCGTTCAACTTTGAAGTATTTTTTAAAGGCTCTAATAAAGCTTTATATTCGTTTGTATATTGTGCTTTTTGATTTACTGAGTATTGATAAAAAACATCAATCTTTCCCATTAAATCGCTTTCACGATACATAAAAATCCCCCATACTGTAAAAATTGCAATAAAAAAGCAACTATCAAGTATTACTTAACAGTTGCTTCTTTATTTGAAAAATTCTTCAATTCCTAAATCTTTTATTTCTTCTTCAGTCAAAGGCTCATATTGTTTGCACCATTCATAAACATCATAATCGCCATCTAACTGCGTTGCCACTCTTCTATTCACTTCTTCTTTTTCCATTTTATCCACCCTTTTGCATCGAATATTGACAAAAGCTTATCAACAAATCTATCTCTACTAGCGTCGTTCGCAGGTTGCATTTTATTATATAATGCAACATACACTTTTCCTGATAGAATTTTATCATATTTTGCAGTTTTAATCAACGCTTCTATCCTTCCGTTGTTTGTTATCAAAGACAACATCTCAACATTGTTGTTCTCTAATAAAAAAAACATCATGCATTGAAAAACTAGCGTTGCTAGGGTGATTATGTGCAATATATAACTTTTGGCTTGTACCCAACATATCCAATGCACTTCCGCTGAAATTCAATTGAGTACTTGAACCTTTTTGTGTTTTATAACTACTCAAATCATCTTTAATAACAAATGCCACTTCATTGCTGTTATTATGCTCTTTCGCATACTTCAACAATTCATCGTGCATCTGATTTAGCTTTTCCAATTTCTCTTTATTCATTCCATAGTATCTAATACCTTGTGGTGTTTCAATGGTTTCTTCTGAAATAGGTGTTTTCTTTCTGCCACGACTTTTCAAATTCTCTTTATCAACATAAATAAATTTTTCTTTCCATTCCTCATATGTCATATTAGCAGGTACTTCATAAACCGTTTTCCCTTCATCGTTTCTACTTGCTCTGTACCCTTCCATATCATCAAAATACGGGCAGGTTGTGCATCTGCAATACGGATGAAATGGTGGTGAATTAATTCCTGCTTCCATTAATTTCGCTGGATAACGTTTACCGTCATAAGAACCACATTCAGGACATGTTTTTCCGTCAAGAGATGAGTTTTAGATAAATCAATACGCATCTTTAAGCGTATGCTTGTCTGTTTCCAATATGCTAAAGCATATAAACCAAAAGCGCCACTTAATAGTGACGCTTTTTCGTTATTTTTTGCTTATTCTTTTTTATTTTGTTTATTTCCTCGATATTTTTTATAGCCAAAGAAAATCGCACCGACAATCAGCACCAATACTGCTAAACGCTCGCTATGCTGCTGAAAATTAACCACATCATGACCGATAACTACTTCTAAAGCTGTAGAAGGAAATTTACCAATCAAATTCGCGATAATATAATCACGGGCACTAATGCGACTTACAGCACCGACAGCAGTTAAAATACCGGATGGAAAATACGGCAAAGTACGTGCAAAAGCCATCCATTCCAAACCGTTTTTACCACTAGCTTCATCAATATGCTGCAAAGCATTGCTTTTAGCAATAATTTTCTCAGCTGTACTGCGGAAGAAAAAGCGCATCAGATAAAAACTGATGACTACGCCCGTCGTTTCTGCCAGCCAGGAAATCAAGATGCCCAAGGGCAAACCGAAAATTAAGCCATTGGCTGTGGATAAAAAGATGGAGGGAAAAATACTCCCGGCGTTAATCAATACATCCAGCAGAAAGCTTATCAACACCGCCCACGGGCCAAAAGAACGCAGATACTCTACCAGATCATCAACGTTGCCACTGACTGCTAAGGTGAAAGTCTTACTGAAAAAACCATCACCAAAAATTTGGATTGCACCCACAAGCATAAGCAGCAATGCCAAAGCCAACACCTTCGTCAAAGTATCCGGATTCTGGAGCCAAGATTTTTTATTATTCATTTATCAAGCCTCTTTAGGTATTAAAAATCATCCCGAAACGACCGCCAAACTGCATATCCACTAAAGCACGCAGCTCCTGCCACGCATTAGGTCGTTGCAATTGACGCTGCGCCAGACGACGCACTTCAATAATCGTTTCAGTATCTCGCATTATATCAGCAATCCGTAAATCTGGCAAGCCATGTTGTCGCAAGCCGAACAACTGTCCCACACCACGCAACTCTAAATCCTTTTCAGCTAAATAGAAACCATCTTCACTATCATGTAATACCTGCAAACGAGCTAAGGAATCAGGATTATCCGCTGATGTTAACAGGACACAATAGGATTGCTCACTGCCACGTCCGACACGTCCACGTAGCTGATGTAATTGAGCTAAACCGAAACGTTCCGCATTTTCGATAATCATCAGCGTCGCATTCGGCACATTAACGCCTACCTCAATAACCGTCGTGCTGACTAATACCTTAATCTCACCTGCGGCAAAAGCTTCCATGATGGCCTCTTTCTCAGCACCCTTTAAACGGCCATGCAGCAAAGCACAAGGAATGTCCTGCAAAAAATCTGCCTTTAATTCGGCAAAAACATTTTCCGCACTATGTGCCTCCATAGCCTCAGAATGCTCAATCAAAGGACAGACTACATAAACCTGCCTGCCCGCCTTGACCTGACGTACCATGCCTGCATACACCTCGCGGCGGCGCTCATCAGTATAGCACAGCGTCTGCACCGGCTTACGTCCGGGAGGACGTCCCTTCATCACCGAAATATCTAAATCACCATAAACAGTTAACGCCAAAGTACGCGGTATCGGTGTTGCCGTCATAACCAAAACATCAGGTGCATTCTGCGATTTATTAGCTAAACGGGCACGTTGCTCTACGCCAAAACGATGTTGCTCGTCGGTAACGGCTAAAGAAAGATTGGCAAAGCGCACATCCTCCTCAAGTAAAGCATGAGTACCCACTAAAACATCTATCATACCTAATTCCAGCTCCAGTAACAGATTACGCCGTGCTTTAGTCCGCATACCCCCTGTCAGCAATCCTACATGGACGCCAAAAGGCTCTAAATATTCTGTAAGGGTTTGGTAATGCTGAGTTGCTAAAATCTCTGTAGGCGCCATTATGCAGCTCTGATAGCCGTTCTCCTTCGCCTTGGCCAAAGCCAAAGCACTGATAACGGTTTTACCACTGCCTACATCACCTTGTAAAATACGATGCATAGGCTTTTTATCCTGCATATCCAAGGATATTTCCTGCCACGCCTTCTGCTGTTGCGGTGTTAACACAAAAGGCAGATTGGCAATAATCTTCTTTAATAATGTGCCATCTGCACCATGTTTAATACCCTCGCGACTATCATGGCTCTGCTGACGGTAATATAATAAACCACATTGCAGTAAAAACAGCTCCTCAAAGACAAAACGATGCTTAGCCTGTGCCAAAGCCTCCCAACTTATAGGAAAATGAATATTTTGCAAAGCAGTTAGGCGATTTTGCAAATGACACTCCTCCACAATATTTTGTGGCAGACTTTCCGGCAGTTCCTGCTGTGCTAATTTTAAAGCCTCAGCAACCCATTTACGCAGATTATTCTGGGTTAAATTGCCGGCTAAGGCGTAAACGGGAACGATGCCCGGCGCATGATTTTCTTCATCAGCGGCCTGCACCGTCACCTCACTAACTGATTTAGCCTGCGTTCTGCCAGGGCGCACACGACCTGTGATAATTAATTCCATACCATTTTTCAGCTTTTTCGCCGCATAACGCTGTCCCATAAAGAAATAGAGATTAGCATATCCTGTTTCGTCACGCACTGTTACCACAGTATAGGCTCTGCGTGAACTGCCATAGCCGTTACGTACGCCATAAACCTCACCACGGAAAACTTGCTTTGTTCCATCCATATCTAGCTCTTTAATCTTTTTCAAACGGGAATAATCAAGATAAGCACCCTGACGCGGATAATATTCCAACAAATCGCCTACAGTAAAAATACCTACCGCAGCTAACTCCTCCGCCTTTTTCGCACCTATTCCCTTTAAAATTGTTACTTTATCTTTCCACCACATAGAAAAAAACCTGCCTATTAGAAATTATACTTGCTTTTATTTGTTCTTTTATGTTATAATACTCATGTTAAATTTGAATGTGCCTTATGCCTTATCACGTTTAAGGAGGTGGGAAATTATGGCATCTATCTGCGAAATCTGCGGTAAAGGAAAACTTGCTGGCAACAACGTCAGCCACTCCAATAGACACACCAAACGTGCTTGGAACCCGAACATTCAACAAGTAAGAGCAGTTGTTGATGGTTCTGTTAAGCGCTTAAACGTTTGCACCCGCTGCCTGCGTTCCGGTAAAGTTAACCGCGCTATCTAATCTTCGGATTTAAAAAGAAGCCAAATACCTTTCGGTATTTGGTTTCTTTTTTATTTCATGTTAAATTTACAAGCACAAGCTTATTTCATCTTAAAGCCACATTCAGGACAGAATTTAGCTAAAGAACTGATTTTTGCTTTACATTGAGGACATAAAACAAAAGCACGATATTCGGTCAGCTTCTTCTC
Organism: uncultured Phascolarctobacterium sp.; assembly: GCA_900544885.1. GTDB lineage: Bacteria > Bacillota > Negativicutes > Acidaminococcales > Acidaminococcaceae > Phascolarctobacterium_A. Next base: position 22,271 of record UQWU01000024.1, read on the forward strand.
GAATAATTCGTAGAAACGGTTAACCTCTTTATCTTCCGGTTTCCAGTTATAAATCTGCAAGCGTTTTTTAGTAGAATCCATAATAACCTGCACGGTTTCCTCATCTAATTGTTGGAAAGCCAGCTGCATGAGCTTCTTTTCGCTATGGAAACGAATCAATCTTTCTTCAAGATTCATTTCATCAATAGTAACGCCCATTTCATTAATGCACAGTAAAGCAATATTCCATGCTACCTCGAGATTGATTTCATAAAGACGGTTATCGAAACAACCGCCAGCACCATCTATTCTCATAATAACCCTCCAGCAAAATAAATTTTATTTTCTATATATTATAACACAAAAATAATCATGTTTCAGCACAGGGCTGTAACAAATATTTGAAAAGAGAAAAGCACGCTCCCAATAATACGGGAACGTGCTTTTATTATTAGATATTTATTTAGCGTAATCAACCGCACGAGTTTCGCGGATAATAACAACCTTAATCTGACCGGGATATTCCATCTCAGCTTCGATTTTCTTGGAAATATCACGTGCCAACAGTACTGCGGAAGCGTCATCGATAACATCAGGTTTAACCATAATGCGGATTTCGCGACCTGCTTGTACAGCATAGCATTTTTCAACACCGTCAAAGGATTCGGAAATCTCTTCCAGACGGGTCAAGCGTTTCAGATAGCTTTCCAAGGTTTCACGTCTAGCACCAGGACGAGCAGCAGATACAGCATCAGCTGCGGAAACAAGTACTGCTTCCACGCTCTTAGGCTCACAGTCACCATGATGTGCCAAAATAGCATTGACAATCAAATCAGACTCACGGAATTTCTTAGCAATTTCGCCACCGATTTCAACGTGGGAACCTTCCATTTCGTGATCGATAGCTTTACCGATATCATGAAGCAGACCTGCACGTTTAGCTAAAACAACGTCAACGCCCAACTCAGAAGCCATAACACCAGCTAAATTAGCAACCTCTACAGAATGGTTCAATACGTTTTGACCATAGCTAGTACGATATTTCAAGCGGCCCAAAAGTTTGATGAGCTCTGGATGCAGGCCATGTACGCCGACAGCGAAAGTAGCTTGTTCGCCTGCTTCCTTAATTTTCTGCTCAACTTCTTTCTGTGCTTTTTCAACCATTTCTTCGATACGGGACGGATGAATACGACCATCGTTAATCAGTTTTTCCAAAGCAATGCGGGCAACTTCACGACGAACAGGATCAAAGCCGGAAATAATAACAGCTTCCGGAGTATCGTCGATAATCAAGTCGATACCGGTCAAAGTTTCCAAAGTGCGGATGTTACGACCTTCACGACCGATAATACGGCCTTTCATTTCATCATTGGGCAAACCTACAACAGAAACAGTAGTTTCTGCAACATGGTCAGCGGCACAACGTTGGATAGCCAAAGAAATAATCTCGCGAGCTTTCTTATCAGCCTCATCCTTTGCTTGCTGCTCCAAATCCTTAATCAGCATTGCGGACTCATGTTTAACCTCGTCCTCCAAAGATTGCAAAAGCTCTTGTTTAGCTTCGTCACTGGTCAAGCCGGACAAACGCTCCAACTCTGCCAATTGCTTTTTACATAAAGCATCTGCTCTTTCTTGAGCTGCATTCAGACGTTGTTCTTTAGAAACAAGCTTCTCCTCTTTGCGCTCGAAGGACTCCATTTTTCTATCGAGGTTTTCTTCCTTCTGTTGCAAACGGCGTTCCTGACGCTGCAAATCACTGCGTCTATCTTTATTTTCACGTTCCATGTCAGAACGCAAGCGATGGATTTCTTCTTTCGCTTCCATCATCATTTCTTTACGCTTAGTTTCGCCAGACTGTTCTGCATTTTGAATAATGCGGATTGCTTGTTCTTCTGCAGTAGCGATTTTGCTTTCGGCAACATTTTTACGTACCAAATAACCCACAGCACCGCCTGCCAGACCAACAACAACAGCTGTTCCGATAATCTCTAAAATAGTCCTCACCTCCTAAATTTTTTCATATTTTTTCATATTTTTTGCATAGCAATAACAGGCGCTCACCCGCGTCTGCTATAAATGTCCTTATTCCATTGAATATGTAATCTATTAATCTATAGCAATTAATGTATTATTAATTCTGAAAAAGGGCAAAAATAAGGCAGAAATTTTATTCTGACCTTGTGAAAAAAGCATTGATATTTATTACAAATGCATATTTACATTGTAATGAAATTTAACAAAATTGTCAAGATAGGCGTAGTAACGGCAACAAAAACGGATGTTGCCACTACATCTTGTAAACAGTGATATTTACGCTGTTTTTGACGCTTTTACGCAGAATTTATGCAAAAAAATCCCGAAAAAACATTTCTGATATGTACCCACTTACGGAAATTTGATGAAGCAGCCCCTTGTGGAACTGCTTCTTTTTTTATCAATTTTAACTTGTTAGGTAGAACCCTAAGACCCCATTTTTTTAGAAAAGTTGTATCAGAATCAAACATATATGTCGTCGATTTAAAACCCTTTAGAGAAATATAAGGACTGCTTTCAAGATATGCTAATAGTGTTAATCAAATAACGAAACGACTTAATTCTACTGGTGTAATCTATAGTGACGATATTAAGGACATGAAAAAACAAATCGGTTCATTGTAAAATGAAATTGCACACCTTGAAAACAGAATAAAAATAGTCCATTGTGACCTCTTCATGTTAAAATTAAGCTACTACACAAAACTTACAAGGAGGCAATCACAATGGACTATACTCAAGATACCACAAAACACATAAAAGGTAAACATTTTTCTTATGGTGACCGCAGAGAATTACAAGGGATATTATCCAATAAATCTGTACGTTATTCTCTCCGCCAGTTGGCTAGACATT
>UQWU01000025.1 GCA_900544885.1 uncultured Phascolarctobacterium sp.
AATTAAAATGTCTAGCCAACTGGCGGAGAGAATAACGTACAGATTTATTGGATAATATCCCCTGTAATTCTCTGCGGTCACCGTAAGAAAAATGTTTACCTTTTGTGTGTTTTGTGGTATCTTGAGTATAGTCCATTGTGATTGCCTCCTTGTAAGTTTTGTGTAGTAGCTTAATTTTAACATGAAGAGGTCACAATGGACTATTTTTATTCTGTTTTCAAGGTGTGCAATTTCATTTTACAATGAACCATTATTTTTTAACATTTTTTTTACTGCTTTGTGCTTGTTTATGTTTTTCGCTCCAACCACAGTAAATAAAGCAGGATAAAGCTATGATAAAGAAGCCTAAACTAGTAGCCTGTGCAGATTTTAAACCGAATAGCCATGGCTCTGCATAATCACCACGCAGCATTTCTAAAAAGAAACGAACTACGGAATAAAGCATAGCATACATACATAAAGCTTGACCGCGAGCATGTTTAGTAGTACGGAATAAGAGTAATAGGGCAAAGATGACAATATCTAATTGGCTTTCCCATACCTCTGCAGGCCACAACGGAGTAGGTCCGTAAGTTTTGTAAGCAAGAGTACCTTCCGGATAGAGCAGACCGAAATTACCTCCTGTCGGAGTGCCGAAAGCATCTCCGTTGAGCAGATTCGCCATACGCCCGATTGATTGGCCGATCAACAATGCCGGTGCTACAATGTCGGCAAAAGCCAGCCAGTCGATATTATGCTTTTTGCAATAAACGATGCCTGCTAACACGCCGGCAACAATGCCTCCTTGAATAGCCATACCGCCTTGCCAGACAAAAGGGATTTCTAATAAATGATTACTATAATACTCCCAGTCAAAGAAAAATACGTCCCAGAGACGTCCGCCGATTAAGCCGGCAAAGCCACCATAAATACCGATGTCTAAAACATGTTCATGCCAACGACCGTCCTGTTTAGCTAAAAAATAAGCAGTACCGGTTGCTAAAAAAATCGCTGTACAGAGCATAAGTCCATACATGCGGATGGGAAAATCACCGATAAAAAATAAATATTGATGCATTTTTTCCTCCTAATGCAGAATTTGTTGCTAGACTTTTATTTTAACACATTTAAAATATTTTAGCAGTGTTTCTAAGGAAAAACTTATATTACTATATAATGAAATGAAGATTGGTCGTGTTCCAGTCGAGGAGTGCTAGGATAGTACTTTTTTTGACAACTTCATAATGCAGTAGTAAAGCTTGCCCTTTGAACAACCAGCAAGTAAACATCAAAGGGAGGGTTTTATTTTGTCAGAAAGGGGATTTTTTCTGACAAATAGATATTGTATACAGTATGCATTGTATGCTATAATATAAAAAGAGTAGACTATTTAGTGTATTAAAGTACTGCTCTGTTAATTTTAATTTTTTTTTGATGAGGAGATTACTAATGGAACAAAAGCCCGTAAAAATTGTCGAAACTGTTTTACGTGACGGACATCAGTCACTTGCTGCTACAAGAATGCGTATGAAAGATATGCTGCCTATTCTTGACCAATTGGATAATGCCGGTTACTATGCTTTAGAAGCCTGGGGCGGCGCCACCTTTGATTCCTGCCTGCGTTTCTTGAACGAAGATCCGTGGGAACGTCTGCGCACCTTGAAAAAACACTTGCGTAAAACTCCTATTCAGATGCTTTTGCGTGGCCAAAATATTCTTGGTTATAACCACTATGCTGATGACGTTGTACGTGAATTTGTTAACCGTTCTGTAGATAACGGCGTTTCCATTATCCGTATTTTCGATGCACTGAACGATACACGTAATTTGGAATGTGCTATGCGCGCTGCTAAAGAAGCTGGTGCTCATGTACAAGGCTGTATTGTTTACACCATCAGCCCCTACCACCAGGATAGCGATTTTGTTAAGCTGGGTAAAGAATTGGCACAAATGGGTGCTGATTCCATCTGCATTAAAGATATGGCTGGTCTGCTGCGTCCCTATGCTGCTGAAAGCTTGATTCGTAACCTGAAAGCAGAAATTAATCTGCCCATCGATTTACATACACATTTCACCAGCGGTATGGGAGATATGACTTATCTGAAGGCTATCGAAGCAGGTGTAGATATGATTGATACTGCACTTTCTCCGTTTGCTGAATCTACCAGCCAACCTTGCACTGAATCTATGGTTGCTACCTTGCAAGGCACTTCCTATGATACAGGTTTAGACCTGGCACAGCTACACGATTTTGCCGATTATTTCAAAGGCGTACGTGCGGACCTGATTAATGACTTTAACCTGAAAGCAAGTATTCCTATCGACCCTAAGGTTCTGACATTCCAGATTCCGGGCGGTATGCTTTCCAACCTGCTCAACCAAATGAAAGAAATGGGCGTTGCTGATAAATATCCGCAATTACTGGAAGAAATGCCGCGTGTACGTGCAGAACTTGGTTATCCGCCGCTGGTTACTCCGACTAGCCAGATTGTAGGTTCCATGTCCGTACTGAACGTTGCTTTAGGTCGCTATAAAATGATTCCTCGTGAAGTTAAGGATTTAATTCTTGGCAAATATGGCCGCACTCCGGCTCCCGTAGATCCTGCTGTACGCAAACTGGCTATTGGTGATGCACCGCAAATCGACCATCGTCCTGCTGATGATATCCAACCGCAAATGAAACGATTGCGTGAAAAACTGGCTGAAGAGGGTTTCCCAAATGCACCTGTAGAGGATGTATTAAGCTATGCACTGTTCCCTGAGGTTACATTGAACTTCCTGCGTCATAGCAATATCAGTAGCCATCTTCACGACTAAGCTGAAATTTAATCTTACACCAACATATAAAGTCCCCTGCTTATTGCAAAAAGTAGGGGGCTTTTGCTTTATATAATTAATTATTATGGCTTGTAAACGGGCGGTTGGTAGATTGCTCATCGGTTGAAAAAAATAACCCCTACACTGTGATGACAGTAGCAAGGGTTATTTATAGAAAATTTAATATGGATAGCTATTTAAGCAATCTGCAACTGTTTTCTGAAGAAGTTGAGATAATGAATGGTTACATAAACAACAATACAGGTAGCACAGATTGCTTCAAATACATATAAGCAGTAGAAGAAGTCATGCAGAAGTACACCCATAGATGCATAATAAGCTAAACTCTGTTTGAGGGCGATAGCAGTAATAACAAAAGGGAAAGTAAAGGCTGCGTAGCTAGGATAGAAGGGCAGACGCAGCAGCTTTGGCATCAGGCTGAGGATGAAGAAAAACAGCAGCTGGGCGCAAATCTGCATTATGGTAATCATCAAAAAGCTTTTTTCGGGGATTACAGCAAAATAACCGGCCAAGCTGAGGCTCATAGGAGCAGTGTAAATGCAGATTAAAGGCTTAACAGCAGCTTCTTGCGGTGGCATTTTAATATAACGATAGGTTACTAGCAGTAATAAAAGCATATAAGCGGCAAAGCCGAAATAAAAAATATAGATACCTAATTGAATGCAGTTAAATACAGGTGATGTAACGGCGCCGACAACAATACCTACATAAGCAATGAAGTAGGTAGGAAAGACATTTTTCATTTCCAGATTCATAACAAAGTTTTTGCTGAACCAAATGATAAGGATAATGTGGGCGGCAACAGCAAGACACCATACTGCTTTGCTTAAAACGGGTAGAACAGGTGCAACGTAGGTGCATAATTGCATGGTTGCCATAAAGAAGGTAGCAAAGACACTGCCTAAAACGGGATTGCCTTTTAAATCAGCATGGACTAGCTTCGGATATTTAATTATTTTAGCAAAGAGTAATGCACCTAATAAAGCTGAAAGGATACCGCAGATTATTTTAACGATTATGGAGTATGGTGCCAAAAGGTTACCTAGAGCAGCCAGACCGAGCATTACACCGGCAGTAGGAATAGGAATGTTTTTTATCATCTTTATAAAACCTTCTTTCGTAAAATTATCAATAGGTATATAATACACTTAAGTGAATAATTAGTAAAATGAATATTTATTATAATAATTATTACAAATATTAATGAGGTGTAAGAATGTTTATTGAATTACAGACATTTATCGAAGTTGTAGATGCACAAAGTTTTACTAAAGCAGGTGAGCTTCTGAATATTTCACAGCCTACTGTCAGCTTACATATTAAACGTTTAGAAGAATATTTTGCTGAAAAATTCATTTTGCGCAGCAAGAAACAGAAAAAATTGATTATTACTCCAGCGGGTGAGCGATTATATCATCAAGCCAAGAAGTTGCAGGCAGAGTGGAGTTATACAAAAAAATATGTCAAAAATGATTTGAGTTTTGTCGCGGGCAGACTGCAAATAGGTGCTAGTTTGACTATCGGTGAATACTTTCTGCCGGAATTTCTGGGTATTTTTAATAAGAAATATCCTTATATTAATGTGATGGTGGAGATGGGGAATACTACACATATGTCTGATTTATTGAAGGCTTATAAATTAGATTTGGCGGTTGTAGAGGGTACTGTTGTTAGTGATAAATTAGAAAAGGAACATTTATTTAGAGATAAATTAGTGATTATTGCTCCGTTAGATTATAAAGAAAAAAATTGGAATGAAAATACTCGTTGGATTATTAGAGAAGCAGGGTCAGGTAGCCGTCTGCAGTGGGAATATTTAATTGGGGATAGCTTAACTAAGTTTCAATATACGCCTATAGTTATGAATACTAATTTTGCCGTAAAAGAGGCGGTGAAAAATGGTGTAGGCGTAGCACTTATTTCAGAATACATTGCTAAGATGGCTGAGGCTGGCAATGAAGTAAAGATTTTGCACCAGGCTGTGGAGGGAGAGCGCTTTTTTGATTTGCTTTTGCCTAAAAACGGTTTACGGGATAAGGTATTAGAGGTTTTTTGCTATGAATTAAAAAACTTCTTTAAGAAAAAAGAAGTTTCCTCCGCTAAGCAGTGAGTATAGACAGATATTCGTATTTGCGATAATATCAGAAAGTTCTATTTATCTAATAGAGCTTTTTGATTAACAGAAATACAGTTAAAATTATGTGATATAATGGTATTATAATTAGCGATTAGTTTGGGAGTGCATGGGTAAAAATATGCTATAATAAATTATATAAATTTGACAAGGATGGTGTTATTGATGGAAGAAAAATTATTATTGGATTTACAAAAGTTAGAAGATAAAGCGATTGAACAAGGTGCAACAGCTACTAAAGTAGTAGAGGTTGCTAAAATAAAAACAGGCTCTTGGACACATATGAAATGTCGCTACGGCTGCCCTAACTATGGTTCTAATCTTTGTTGTCCGCCATATGCACCTGACTATGCAGAAACACAGCAATTTTTATCTGAATATAAATACGGTATTATTGTAGAGTTTACTATGGAGCTTGACGGTAAAGATATGGCAAGCTTTGCTGATACAGATTTGAAAATGAGTAATGGGTTGCTGGAAATCTTATTGAATCTGGAAAAAGAAGCCTTCTTTATGAATCATTATCGTGCCTTTGCCTTAAAAGCAGGACGTTGCCGTTTATGCGAAAAATGCAATCTGAAAAAATGTGTGAATCCGACAAAAGCACGTCCTTCCTTAGAAGCCTGCGGTATCGACGTTTTTGCACTGGCTAATGATAATGGTTTTGAGATGAAGGTTATTACCGGTCCTATCAAAGAATTAAAGATTTATGGTTTGGTGCTGGTAGAGTAAACACTAAAATATTTTTGCAATACATTTTGAAGGAGTAGTAGTTTAATGAAGCTTTTTATGACTTGGGTCCTTGTAATAGCAATACTTTTGGGAGGATATTTTTTTATTTATCCACAATTTAATAGTGAACAAAACGAAAATCTTTCTTCTACAAAAATTAGTGCGGAGTCTAAAAAGATTTTAGCTGAGCAGGCTGTTTTAAATGTTGGTGATATTAAACCGGATATGAAGGATAAAGCTGTAACTGTCGTAGGCAAGGTTATTAATCTATCTCAAGGCAAAGGAATGATCTTTTGTACATTAAATGATGTTTACGCTAATCAACGCATTAAAGTTGTGGTTTTTCCTAAAACGGTAAAGAAACCTGAGGCTCATGCTGAAATTTTGCAAAACGAATTAAATAAGGATAAAGAGGTATTTATTTACGGTAAAGTAGCTATTTATAAAGATGAGTTGGAAATAATAGCATTTAAGGTTTATACAAAATGAATAGAAAAATATTGCTGGAAATATGTCTGGTGGTAATGTTGGTGAGCATTGCTGGATATATTTTATTTTTACCTTTTCCTTTTGCTTTGTTTTTATCTGTTATGAGTTTATGCTTTGCGGCAGGGCTAACATATTGTTACCGAAACATCATATTCAAAAGTCCGATAGAGTATTTTGTTTTAATTGTTTTTATGGTGTTAATCTGCTTAGCGTTAGTTATTCAGAATGGTAAAATAAGGACGGCATTTTTCCTTATGAGTTTATATCCGCTTATACGTCTGTTGATTAATTTCATTACCCAGGAAAAATCTGTTGGTAGTAGGCAGAATATGGTTTATCTTGATACAGTAAATATTGCAGATATTACGCAAAAATTGCAATTAGCCTACGATAAACGTTGCGAAGAAGTACAAAAAGAACTTTTAAGATTAAATAAGGCAGAGCAGATTAAATATCAGCAGCAATTGTTAGCATTACAAAAACAGTATAAAGCAGAGCTGGTGATGGCGGCTAAATCATTTAGCGGCGAGCGGGATGCTTATGAGCTGATACAAAAGCAATTGTTAGAATATGATGAGCAATTAAAGCTTTTGCATAAGCAAATAAATAATTCTATATAAATTTATTTTATCAGTAAATATTATCGTGGTTTGGAGAAGTATATGTAGTTTAGAGGTGCTGATTATACAAAAATTTTACCTTGAGCTAATTCTTATGACAAAATATCACGGAAATGATATAATAAGAACGATATACAAAGTTACCTTCCCCAATCTTTTTAGAACCGAGGTATATTATGCTTAAAATTTTAAAAACTATCATCATCTGCTTACTATCACTAGGCATCATGGGAGTTTCCATTTTATATGGCTTTTCCAGTTTCTTCGCTCCGCCAAATATGGACGAAACACTGATTCCGGATGCCGCATCTCAATTTTATGATATTAATGGTAATGCGATTTACACTACTTTGTCCGAGGAGCGTCGTATTCCCGTTACTATTAATGACATTCCTAAACATGTTCAACAAGCTTTTATCGCTATCGAGGATAACCGTTTTTATGAACATGGTGGTATTGACTATCGTGGTACAGCCCGTGCATTAGTTTCTACTCTTAGCGGTAGTGAGGTACAGGGTGGCTCAACTATTACTCAACAGTTAGCGAAAAATGCTTTCCTGACTCAAGAGCGTAGTATTATCCGTAAGATTAAAGAAGCATTTATTGCTAAAGAACTGGAACATAAATACACTAAAGATGAAATTCTGACCATGTATTTGAATCAGATTTATTTTGGTCAAGGTGCTTATGGTATTGAAAGTGCTTCTATGTATTATTTCGGCAAGCATGTTAAGCAATTAGACGTTGCTGAGGCTGCAACTTTAGCTGCTATTCCTAAAAGTCCTAACTATTTCAATCCCTTTGAAAATCCGCAGGAAAGTAAAAAACGTCAAGAGCTTGTAATTGACCAAATGGTAAAATATGGCCTTATTTCTGCTGAAGATGGTGCTGCAGCAAAGGCTGAAAAATTATCATTCAATACTTATCACAAAAAATCTACTGACCCTCGTTCCTATTTCTTTGATATGATTACACAAAAGGTAATTGAAGAAGTAGGTGCAGATGCTCTGTACAAAGGTGGCTTGAAAATTTACACCACTTTGGACAGTGATATGCAACGTGCAGCTGAAAGGGCAATGAAGCATCTGCCGACTTATTATACTGATGGTAAAAAGATTACTCAACCGCAGATGGCTCTTGTAGCTATAGATCCTACTACTGGTTACGTTAAAGCTATGATTGGTGGTCGTGGTGATGACAAATTCAATCGTGCAACATTAGCAGTACGTCAGCCTGGTTCTGCTTTCAAGCCTTTTGTTTATCTGACTGCTATGCAAAATGGTTATACTCCTGCCAGTGTTATTGAAGATAAAGTAGAAGAATTTTCTCCTGGTTGGAAACCGCAAAACTCTGACCGTAAAGAGCATGGTAAGGTAAGTCTGCGTAGTGCTTTGATCCGTTCTTTGAACGTACCTACTGTTAAATTAGCCCAAGAAGTAGGTGTGGATAAGATTATTGCTAATGCTGAAAAAATGGGTATTTCTACGATGGTAGAATCCGGTGCTTATAGCGATGCTAATCTGGCTATGGCTTTAGGTGGTTTAAGTAAAGGTGTTAATCCGTTAGAAATGGCAGCTGCTTATGGAGTCCTGGCTACTAACGGTATGTATTGCAAACCAATTGCTTTGCTGAAAATCGTAGACCGTGAAGGTAAAGTACTGTATGAAGCGAAAAAATCTGAAGCTAAACGTGTTATTGATGCTGAAGCTGCTTATCTGACTACTAATATGATGCAAGATGTATTTGTGAGTGGTACTGCTAGTGGAATGGGTATCGGTAGGCAGGCAGCAGGTAAAACAGGTACTACTGATACTTATATCGATGCCTGGTTCGTAGGCTATACTCCTAATTTGAGTACAGCAGTATGGGTCGGTGACGATAATAACAAGCCTATGAATTATATGTATGGTAGTGGTGCTCCGCTTTCTATCTGGCATGACTTCATGGTTAATGCTTTAGCATCTGCTCCTGCGGCATCTTTTGTAAATCCTGGTGTTACTGTTCCGCCGGAACCTGTAATTAAACAAGATCCTAAGGATGGCAAGGATAAGAAGAAGGACAAAGATAAGGATAAAAACAAGGGTAAGGATTCTGACGTAATTGAAAAAGAGGAAGATGAAACCCAAGAGCCTTCAGTAGATAGTGAACCTGTTAAGCCTGCAAGACGCAGTATGAAAGATCGCGTTAATCAGGTTTTAGGTAAGCCTGTAGTCAGCAATCAGCCGACTCCTGCTAAATAAAAAAATGTGCTTTAAAGATGGTAGAAGTATTTTAATTCTACCATCTTTCTTTTTTTAGAACGTGATTTACAAATGTATCTAATCAGTTAGCGGTGGACTTATTGTTGTCATATAAAAAAACGTTCCCTAGAGCAGTCTGCAAATAGATTGATCAAGAGAACGGTTTAATTTTTTTCTTATTATACTACTTGGAAAATGTAGAATTTTAAATAATAGGTTTCCGGTACATTCCATAAAATAGGATGATCAGGAGACTGCTGACGTGCTTCAATTTGACGCAGGGATACGTTAGCATCCTTTGCTGCATCGTGGAGCATTTTTACAAATAGCTCTTCTTTCATAAAGTGAGAGCAGGAGCAGGTCGCCAGATAACCGCCACGGGGTAATAGTTTCATGGCTTTGAGGTTAATTTCTTTATAACCGCGGATAGCATTTTTTACAGTGCTACCGGATTTAGTAAATGCCGGTGGATCAAGTATGATAAAGTCATAAGCGTGAGAATGTTTATTGAATAAATCGCTGAGCAAGTCAAATACATTCGCCTGCAGACCTTTCATGATATGGTCATAGCCGTTGATTTTCGCATTATGGTCAGCCATTTGTACAGCTTCGGCACTAATATCTACTGCAGTAACAGAAGCAGCACCGCCTTGAGCTGCGTTCAGAGCAAAAGAGCCGGTATGAGTGAAGCAGTCTAAGACATGTTTGCCCTTAGCAATTTTAGCGATAGCCTGACGGTTATATTTTTGGTCTAAGAAGAAACCTGTTTTTTGGCCGTTTTCTACATCTACAGTATATTCGATACTATTTTCTACGATTTCTGTAGTAACTGCACCAGGATTAGGCAGTAATGGTGTATTAAACCAGCCCTTGCCTTCCTCTAAGCCTTCTAAACGGCGGATTTTAACATCATTACGTTCAAAAAGCCCACGGACATTTTCGTCCATTTCCTGCAGAATTTTAATCAGCAGAGAAAAAATCATTTCTTTACGTACTTCGATACCTAAGGATAAGGTTTGAGTAACCAGTAAATCATTAAAGCGGTCTACAGTCAGGCCTGGAAACATATCGGCTTCACCGAAAATTAAACGGCAGCATTTAAAATCTTGTTCGCCCATCACTGTTAAACGATAATCTAAAGCATAACGCAGACGACGCTCCCAAAATGCTTCATCAAATTTGTCATTAGTATTAGTAGAAATAATACGGACGCGGATTTTGGAGGTATCGTTGACAAAACCGGTACCTAAATATTTACCCTTGTTAGTTACTACATCAACTAAATCACCATTGTTATAACTGCCTTCAACTTTGGTAACTTCTTCGCCGAACACCCAAGGATGACCGTTGCGTGCTGCACGTTCGCCTTTGGGAGTTATATAAAATTTAGCATAATTACGCATAATTCTAACCTCTCACTTACATAATCATCAGCTAGTTTCTAGCCTGTATAATTTAATATAGTACAGTATACCATATTTTTTTCGTATCTGTCGATAAAGAGCCACTTTAGAGTTGTATAGGCAGGGGATGGGTCAGCCGTAAGCTGTTCGGTGTAACAGAACATTCATAGACCAGTAGCTGTACACCGGCATTTTTAGCTTTGGTTAACGCTTCACCAAAGGCAGCATGAGTTTGATGATTAGGCGTAAAGTACTGCATACCACTCATCTGCACGACAAAAATGATAGCACAGGTATAGCCATCTTGTATCAAATCTGTAAGTTCACGAACGTGCTTTACACCACGTTCGGTAGGGGCATCGGGAAATTTTACTACACCGTTTTCTTCTAAAGTTACGCCTTTGACTTCGATAAATATTTTTTGTAGAGATGTTTCCAGATAGAAATCAAAGCGTGAATCGCCATGGGTATATTCAGGTTTGAGTAGTGTCATTTTACCAAAAGGCTCTTGTTCCTGTAACCATTCTTGCACGACTTTATTTGGTGCTTGTGAATCCATGTTGATTAATAAAGCACCTTTTTCCACAGCAATTAAGGAATATTGAGTTTTACGCTTCGGATTATCATGATGCTGCACGTAAATCGTGCAGCCAGGAAGGAGCAGCTCTTTACAGCGACCTGTATTTTTGACATGACAGTTTTCTTCTTTCCCATCCACTAAAATACGGGCGATAAATCTGTTATGGCGGGCAAGAAAAACTGCTTTTTGCATATTTTTATAAAACATAGTGTTCCTTTCAAACTTAATAATTAGTGTGTTAGTTTTTTCTTCCTGTATGAGTATGTACATCTAGGCTGACCTCGAAAATACGGTTCCAAGGCAGACGCACACCGATAGCTAAATCGCGGAGATAATAAGCATTATGCTTATCTTCATAAAATGGTGTTCGTCCTAAATTGCTGTGTAGCAGATAGCAGCTATAAAGACTGATTTTTTTCTGTAGGGAAAATTCTGTCTGCTCTTTAGCATCCGGCATTAAGTCCGTAGGTGTAATACCAAAACTTTCTAAATAAGGACGTAGCTGTGGATGGAGTTTTTTCTGATAATAATAATCCTCTACCATACGTTCTATAGTAAATTGAAGATTTTGTGCGTAAAGGGCAGCTATTTGCTGCGGTTCGCTCTTAGCTTTTTGCAACTCGTATAAACGACCAGTGAACAGTAAAGACTGAGCAATGGCGGTACCGGAGCTGTTACTAAAGGTGTTCCAGCCTGCGTAAGCACATAAATGGTTTACAGGAACTTTTTCGTCTAATAAATATGGCAAAAGCATTTCCTCGGCGTTAAAATTAGCACTAAGGTCTACTAAAGCCAGTCTTTTATTTTGTGCTAAGATATTACTGATAGCTTGAACCTGCTGTTTTTGCGGTAGGTGTTTTTCGTCGCCGCAGTGGATATACAAAATGACATCAGCAGCTTGATAGTCATCAGTTATAGCTGCACCGACAAATTGCAGTTGGTTACGTATGGCTGCACCAGTGCTGACAGCCATATACGGCATATGCATAAACTCTGTATTAGGTGTGGCGAATTGAAGATAAACCTTAGGCTGCCATTTTTGTTGTTGTAAATAATAACGTGTCAGCAGTAAGGACGCAATTTCATCGGCACCATAGGTAATGGATGTATGATGTTGCAGTTTTTCGTGTTGCATGAACTTTTGTAGCTGAAGAGCATTGCGATGGGGCAAACCAAATGGAGAAGCATCATCCTGACCGATAATAATATTGAAGGGAACTTGTGACTGCTGTTTTCTTGCCGCCTCTAGCAGGGCAAGGTTGAATTGGTGGCTGTTTTTAAATAGAGCCAGGTATTTAGCTAGAATATTATTAGGTATTTTATTTTGATATTCTAATAGTTCTTTGGTCATATAGGGATCATTGTTGATTTCTGTCATGTCCAAAAGCTGAGAATAGCGCATTAAATGAAATTGATACCAGCGGTCCGGTAAAAGCTCATCACTTACTAAAAGACGGGGAATAATGGAAAAAATGTCTATGGCTGTGTGCATACCGTTTTCTTGACGTAATTTTTGTAATCCTTGCAAAAATTTCTGTTGTTCTTTAGGCGTAACTGTAGTTTGACGCGATTGTAAAAGACTACCGTGAAGTAAGATATCTGCAGAAATGATGGCTTTTTGATAATGAGAAATATTATTATTTAGCCATTCGTAAAGTTTTTTTCTATTTGCAGGATGACGGTAGTTGTCAAGGAGTTCTTTTGGGGGTACAATTACATTTAGACCTACAATCCTGCCTAGCTTTTGAACCATAGTACTACAGACTGGACGACTATCAAGTGGTACTAAAAGAATATTTTCCTTAATATTATTCTGGGGAAAATGTACTTCTTTTGTTGTCGGCAAAGACAGGTTTAATGTATAATATAATGCTAGGAGTAGCACAGTTATGAAGATTAGGAATATTTTTTTCATGTGCAGCCTCCTTAAAAATTAGTGTCTAGTTAATTATAGCATATTGGGAGTAAAAGATGAGAATTATTACAGGAAAAGCACGTGGTTTACAGCTAACGGTACCGAAAACTTATGATGTACGTCCGACGGCTGACAGGGTAAAGGAATCTGTCTTTAATATTATTGGCAGTAAAATTATCGGTGCCCGTGTGCTTGATTTGTTTGCCGGTACAGGTAATCTTGGTTTAGAAAGCTGGAGCCGTGGTGCCGGAAGCATTACCTTTATTGATGAAAGCAAGGAATCATTACGGTTGGTGAAAAGTAATATTACTAAATGTCGTGCTGATGCTGATTGTCAGATGATTAAGGGGAGTGCGCCACAGGTTGCTGAACGGTTAGCCATACAAGGAGAATACTTTGATTTTGCCTTTTGCGATCCGCCTTATAATAAGGGATGGGTGCAGCAGATTATTGCTGTTTTAGGTAAAAAAAGCTTTTTAAATGATGGCGGTTATTTAGTGGTTGAGCGTTCGGCTCATGATGAGCTGCCGAAGCTGCCGACTAATTGCGAGCTTGTTCGTAGTAACCGTTATGGCGAAACTATTGTTGATTTTATTTTAGTTAGTATTTCTGTAGATTTATAAAAAATAAAAAAAGGATATATCTATTTTGTGTAGAATAAATGATAAAGATAAAGTAGGTATTTCTTTAGCTAATTTTAGATACAACTAGGAGGTCCGGCTATGCGTAGAGCGGTATGCCCAGGAAGTTTTGATCCAGTGACTAAAGGTCATATAGATATTTTTGAAAGAGCAAGTGCTATGTTTGATGAAATTATCATCAGCGTATTTCATAATCCCGGTAAGGACAAGGCAATGTTCTCTATGGAAGAAAGAGTAGAGATGCTCAGAGAAGCGACTAAACATATTCCTAATGCTCGTGTTACTTGCTTCAGTGGTTTGCTCAATGAATTCTGCCAGGAAGAACAGGCACCTTTTATTGTTAGAGGTTTACGTGCGTTCACTGATTTTGAATATGAATTCCAACGTGCATTATTATTAAAGAAGATTGATAAACGCTTGGAAACAGTTTTTATTATGACTAACGCCAAATATTCCTTTGTAAGCTCCTCTGGCGTGCGTGAATTGGCAACCTTTGGCGGACAATTAAAAGACCTAGTTCCAGAATGCATTGAACAACGTATTCGTGAACACGTTTATCAAAAGTTTGATTAATAGTTCGGAGATGATGAAATGATTGAACGTAGTAATACTAACGTTGCTTTAGACCGCATTTTTGATGAAGTTTATGACATGATGAATGAAGCTAAACGTATTCCGTTTTCTGATAAAATCATGTTGGATGAAACTGATTTAGTAAATGTTCTTGATGATTTAAAAGAGGCTATTCCTCGCGAAATCAAAAGTGCAACTCAAGTTTTAGAAGAACAGAAGACCATTGTAAACAATGCTTATGCTGATGCGGAGCGTATTGTACAACAGGCTAAGGATGAAGCAGAACGCATTATCGCTGCTGCTAATGCTGAAGCTGAGGCGAAGCTACAGCAAGAGGAAATCGTACAACAGGCTAATGCTTTCGCTGCTGAAGTAAAAAGTAATGCTTTACGCTATCAACAGGAAACAAAATCTGCTGCTGACGAATATTCCTTGAACAATAAACGTATGTCTTTGCAATATGCAGATGATATGATGGCTTATTTGTGTCAGGAAATGCAAAAGTCCTTAGATATTCTGCATGAAAACCGCGAATGTATTAGTGCTGAAATGCAGAATGTAGAAAATAATGTTGGTCATGATAAAGCTGTTGAAGCTACTAATGAACAAGAATCTGCAGAACAAGAACAATAAGCTGAAAAATAAAAGGCTGTACTTTGAATTTACAAGTACAGCCTTTTTGTTTTATTGTATATAAATTGGTGATTGCAGGTAATCACGGCCACAGTTATTATAATAAGGTGTATATTGCACCATGGACCAAAGGTCCGTGGCACAGCATTCATAATGAAGCTGTTCGCCAAAAGCTTGGCTGTGGTTACGTTCCGGATAGCGTCCGAGTTTGGTTAAGAGTGGGAGAGTACCTCGGTGTTTAATTGTTTTCAACAGGGTGCGGCCATTATCGTTAAAGGCCAGTACACGTAAATAAGCTGGGTTCTGTTGTTCTAAAATATTTCTAGGCTTATCCATGAGCAGCTGCAGGAAAAGACGGCGGATACGGCTAGTGCTGTAACGCTTGTTAGTGCATAAGGAAAGTGCCTGGGCGAGATTTGGTGCATTAGCTGCAGACTTCAGCAGATTTTCCAATCCTTCGCTGCATTGACAGTACTTGGCTATTTCCTCAGCAGTTAATGCTCGTAGACGATAACAGATTAGTTGCCAAAGTAAATTTTCGTTATAGCCGGGAATAACTTTTTGTAATGCCAGGGCTGTAGTTTTCGGTACGGAGGATAGCCATTCCTGATTTTTGTCATGGATACTTTTCCTAATGGCAGTAGCACTGGCGATGCTGCCTGTAATGGTAGTATCATTATAACCGGCGTTGCGGCGTTGCAGGAAAATAGGTGTGATATTACTGCCTAAAAGGGCTTTACTATATTCTAAAGCTAGAATATCATTAGGTGATTGAAGTGGAAGTTGTGGTAATAGTTCTGAGCAGGCTGCAGCATAGCTTTGACCTTGTTTGAGTTTGTCTTGTAAACGCAATTGGCTTTCAGATGTCGTGATAGCTGATGCAGCCTCCATAAAATCGTAGTCCGACGTTTCGGTACCGCAGCATATATAATTGACACAGCCGCAAGCTTTTAATATGGATATAGCACCATGGGCAAAAAATTGTGCACTACGCAGACTGAAGACTGCCGGTAACTCTAAAATTAGGTCTGCTCCTTGACTGCAGGCTAGCTCTGCACGCAGCCACTTATCAGCACAGGCAGGTTCACCTCGCTGCATGAAGCTACCGCTCATAACAACGATGACAGGTTGTCCGGTAATTTTTTTTGCTTGCTGCAAATGATAGAGATGACCGTTGTGGAAAGGATTGTATTCTGCTACAATGCCCGTAGCCATAGTGTTTGTGCTTGCCATTTACCTGCTTAGACCTCCATGAAATAAATAAATATAAAAATATTATATCATATAGTGTTCTCTACACAAAATATTCACTATTCAATTTAAAAGAAATAGTGTATACTATTGGTATGATTTTGAAGAACAATTAACAGTCATCTTGAAAAACAAAACGTGCAGTGCTTTTTTTCGGATGGATCACTACATTGTTTTTATTTATTCTTATAATAATGCAGGAGGCATAAAGTGATTGTTTTTGTAGTAAACTGTGGCAGCTCTTCCATTAAGTATCAGCTGATTAACATGGAGGGTGAAAAGGTTTTAGCGAAGGGCCTGATTGAACGTATAGGTATGGAAGGCTCTACCTTAAAATATACGCCTGCAGGAAAATATACCATTGATATTAAAGAAGAAATACCTGACCATAAGGTTGGCATCAGAATGGCGATTAAGGCATTAACCGATAAGGAGTACGGTGTTATCAGCGATATGTCGGAAATTGATGCTGTAGGTCATCGTGTTGTGCATGGCGGTGAACGCTTTACCGATAGTGTACTGATTACATCTGATGTACTTCAGGGGATTGAGGCCTGCTGTGAAATTGCACCGTTACATAATCCGCCTAACCTGTATGGTATTACCGCATGTATGGAAATCATGCATGGTACGCCGCAGGTAGCAGTATTTGATACTGCATTCCATCAAACTATGCCGAAGGTAGCATATCTGTACGGTCTGCCGTACGAAATGTATGTAAAGTATGGGTTGCGTCGTTATGGTTTCCACGGTACATCTCACAAGTATGTAGCACAGCGTGCTGCTGAGCTGATGGGTGAGCATACCTGTGATTTACGTATCATTACTTGTCATTTAGGTAATGGTGCCAGCATTGCCGCAATTAAATATGGTAAATCTATTGACACTAGCATGGGCTATACTCCGTTGGAGGGCTTGATTATGGGTACACGTAGCGGTGAGATTGACCCGGCGATTATTCCGTTCCTGATGGAGAAGGAAAATATGAATGCACAGCAGATTGATGATTATCTGAACAGACGTAGCGGTATCTTGGGTATCAGCGGTCTGTCCAGTGACTTCCGTGATCTGGAAAGTGCTGCTAACCGTGGTGATGATCGTAGTCAGCTGGCTATTGATGTTTTTGCTTACAAAGTTAAAAAGTATATCGGTGGTTATGTTGCTGCTATGGGTGGTGTAGATGCTATTGTCTTTACTGCAGGTTTAGGTGAAAATTCTCCGTTTATGCGTGATAAAATTTGTAATGGTCTGGAATATTTGGGTACCAGAATCGATCCGGACCTTAACAAGGTACGAGGTAAAGAGCGTGAAATCAGCGTCCGTCGTGCTCGCGTTAAGATTTTTGTCGTACCGACAAACGAAGAATTAATGATTGCTAGAGATACCTATAATATTTGTCGTAGAATTATTAAACTGTAAAAATATATGAGAAGGTAGAGGTTTTTCTTGACAAAGAGCCTCAATATCGCTATAATTGTAACGATTGGTGAAATATGATTAAAATAAATGTCGCAGAAATCAAAAAAAGACTAGTCGGTGAAAAGACCCTTGCTTACGACCTTACTACCGACGAATTGGAAATTACTTCCGATGAATTGGCTGTTGAAGGCACTGTGAGGTTAGAAGGCTTTATTAGTAATGCAGGTGATGTATTATTACTTCAGGCAAAGCTCAGTGCACGTGTAAAACGTGTTTGTGGTCGTTGCTTAAAGGAATTCACTGCAGTTACTAAAGCAGAAATTGTCGAGAAATTTTATCCGGCAAGTGCTGAAAATATCGAAAATGATGCTTTTGTTTACGATTCGGACGTTATAGATATAACGGAACCGCTTCGTGAAGGGCTGCTGCTTGCGGAGCCCATACAGGCTCTGTGTAAGCCGGACTGCCGGGGACTTTGTCCCGTTTGTGGCGCTGATCTTAATGATGGTGACTGCGGATGTGACAGGTTCACTGTAGATCCAAGGCTGGCGGCATTAAAGCAATTCATCAAAAATTAAATTCACTTCATAGCACTGAGGAGGTGTATTGAGAAATGGCAGTACCTAAGAGAAAAATGTCTAAAGCTCGTCGTGACAGACGTCGTGCTAATTGGAAATTATCCGTTCCTGGCATGGTTGAATGCCCGCAATGTCATGAAATGAAAATGCCGCATCGCGTTTGCCCTGAATGCGGTTACTACAATGGCAAACAAGTCATTGAAGTAGCTGAATAAGCTAAATTATTAAGCCTTCGGAATTTTTCCGGAGGCTTTTTTCTATGCTTTTTTAGAAAGTAATTAAAGTTGCATTGATGCCATTCTCAATTTACAATGAAAATTAGATATTTTGTTGAGTATGCAGAATAATTACGAATAGTCATAATACTTATACTGTATAGATGATAATTTTATAAGATTACAAATTTTTATCACATATTTTTTATGATTATTTGCTATAATTATCGGGAAAGACGGCCCAAGGCTGATTTCAAGGGATTTTTACTTGCTCGATTAAAAAAATCACTGCTTTTTTCTATTTTAGCCATAAAAATTTGGTAAAAATGCTTGCCAAATGCACTTCATCATCTTATAATAAAAACAGATATTATGAGCTGGTACTAAAAGCGGGTGAGATTGTATGAACTCTTCTAAAAAATTAATAAGACATCAGAATTTGACTAAACTGCTGGAAGATAATCCGTTCTGTACGGATGAGCAGTTGGCACAACTGTTGGGTGTAAGTGTTCAGACTATCCGTTTGGATCGTGTGGCTCTTAAAATACCTGAGTTGCGTGCCAGAACACGTAATATGGCTGAAAGCGCTCAGACCAAGGTACGTGCCATTGATAAAAAAGATATTATCGGTGAGTTGCTAGACCTGGAGCTGAACAAATCAGCTATTTCTACATTGAAGATAACTCCTGATATGGTCCTTGAACGAACCGGTATCGCTAGAGGTTATTATATGTTTTCTATGGCCAACACTTTAGCGTTGGCTGTTGTTGATGCAGAGTATGCTCTGACTGCTGTTGCCAATGTCAAATATAAGATTCCTGTGAGTGCAGGTGCTACATTGGTTGCTAAAGCGGTTGTGACGCATCACCGCATGGATAAATATTATATTTTTGTATCTATCAAAAACGATAGTAAAGAGGTTTTTCGAGCCAAGTTTATTATTGTGTCCCTAGGTGACAAAGGTAAGAATGAAAGGGAGCAAGAAGCATGAAAATCGCAGTAGACGTTATGGGAACAGATTATGGTCCCAAGGAGTTGGTTTTAGGTGCTGTGAATGCTGTTAAAGCTTATGGCTGTGAAACAGTCTTAGTTGGTGATGAGAAGGTTATTCGAGATTTGCTGGTTCAATATCATGCAGATAAGGAGCCTAAGATTACAATTCATCATGCTAGTGAAGTCATTGCGATGAATGAACATCCTGCTATTGCAGTAAAATCTAAAAAAGATGCTTCTATCGTTGTAGCGGCTAAACTATTAAGAAATAAAGAATGTGATGCGTTGGTATCTTCAGGAAGTACAGGTGCTGCTGTTGCAGCTGCTTTGTTCGGCGTTGGACGTATCAAAGGCGTAGAACGTCCGGCAATTGCTACTCCTATACCAAGCTTAAAGGGTACTACTGTTGTTTTGGATAGTGGTGCTAAAGTAGATGCGAAACCTGAGCATATGGTACAGAGTGCTATTATGGGTACGGTATACGCAGAAAAAATTCTTAAAATTTCTGAACCGAAGGTAGGATTATTGAATATCGGTGAAGAAGAAACTAAGGGTAATGAGCAAGCTTTGGCAACTTATCCTTTGCTGAAGCGTGCAGGTAATATTATTAATTTTATCGGTAATGTCGAAGGACGCGATATCAATAAGGGTACTGTCGATGTAGTAGTCTGCGATGGCTTTGTGGGCAATGTTGTCTTAAAGTTTGGCGAAGGCTTAGCCGGTGCTATTATGACATTGGTTAAAGAGGCTATTATGAGTGGCGGTATTTTCGCAAAGCTTGGCGGCCTGCTGATAAAACCGGCTTTGAGAAAGCTTAAAAAGCGTCTTGACCCTGCTGAATATGGTGGAGCTTTGCTACTTGGTATCCGTGCTCCGTTTGTTATTTGTCACGGAAGCTCTAAGGCGAAGGCAATTACAAATGCAATTCATGTGGCAATGGAATTTGCTGACCAAGATGTCGTACATATTATTGCTGACAAAATTGCAGAATCTCAGAAAAGAAATGGGGAATCAAACTAATGACAAGAGCTGTTGGTATTTTAGGCTTAGGACATTATGTTCCTGAAAAAATAATCACTAATAAAGAAATGGAAAAAATTGTTGAGACCAGTGATGAATGGATTACTGAACGTACTGGTATTAAACAACGTCATATTGCTGCTCCGGAAGAAGCAACTTCTGATTTAGCATACAATGCCGCTGTTGAAGCATTGAAGGATGCTGGAGTAAATGCAGAAGAGCTGGACCTGATTATCGTAGGTACTGCTTCCTCTGATCATATTTTCCCGTCCACTGCCTGCTTAGTACAAGCGCGTCTTGGTGCAAAAAATGCAGCTGCGTTCGATTTGGCTGCTGGTTGCAGCGGTTTCGTTTACAGTTTGGCAGTAGCTTCTCAAATGATTAAAGGCGGCTTATACAATAAGGTGCTGATTATCGGTGCAGAAACTCTGTCCCGTATCATGAATTGGGAAGACCGTAATACCTGCGTATTGTTCGGTGATGGTGCCGGTGCTGCTGTAATCGGTGAAGTTGAAGAAGGCTACGGCGTTTTGGGTATTGATATGGGTGCTGATGGTAACGGTGGTCAATATTTATTGCAGCCTGCAGGCGGCAGCCGTAAACCTGCAACCATGGAAACCGTAGAAGCTAAAGAGCATACCATTCATATGAACGGTCAAGAAGTTTTCAAATTTGCTATTCAAATCATGGGTAAAACAGCTAAACGAGCTTTAGCAAAAGCTGACATGAAGCCGGAAGAGCTGGATATGCTCTTCCCACATCAAGCAAATTATCGTATCATTACTTCCGCTGCTAAACGTTTGAAAATGCCTATGGAAAAGGTTTGGGTAAACGTTGATAAATATGCTAATACCTCTGCGGCTTCTATTCCTATCGCTCTGTGTGAGGCTGAAGCAGCAGGTGCTCTGAAGAAAGGTGATAATATCCTGTTAGACGGTTTTGGTGCCGGTTTAACTTGGGCTTCCATCGTTCTTAAATGGAGTAAATAACTTAAAATTTTTCTAAAAGTATAGAAGCTTTTAATATTAGATAGTATAATTAGAGAAAGTGGGGTTTATCTTAATGAGTAAAATCGCATTCGTATTTCCTGGTCAAGGTTCTCAAACTGTAGGTATGTGTAAAGCATTCTATGATGCTTATCCTGTTGTTAAACAAATTTTTGAAGAAGCTGATGATGCTCTGGGGTATTCCATCAGCAAAATGTGCTTCGAAGGTCCTGAAGACCAACTGCGTCTGACTGCTAACACTCAACCGGCTATCTTAACTGTAAGCACTGCCTGTGCTGCTGTTTTGAAAGAACATGGTCTGCATTGTGATATTGCTGCAGGTCATAGCTTGGGTGAATATTCTGCACTGGTAAATACCGGCGCTATGAAATTTGCTGACGCTGTACGCATTGTTAACAAACGTGGTCAATTCATGCAGGAAGCTGTTCCTGTAGGTGAAGGCAGCATGGCTGCTGTACTGGGTTTAGACAGTGATAAAATTAAAGAAATCTGCCACAGCATTGAAGCTGAATGCGGTGAAGCTGTACAAGCTGTAAACTTCAACTGCCCTGGTCAAGTTGTAATTGCAGGTGCAGTAAATCCTGTAAACAAAGCAATCGAAGCTCTGAAGGCTGCTGGTGCTAAACGTGCTATCCTGTTACCGGTAAGTGCACCTTTCCATAGCACTCTGATGCAACCTGCCGCAGATCGTCTGGCTGAAGTTTTGGCTCCGATTGAAATCAAAGATATTACTACTCCGGTAGTTGCTAACGTTACCGCTCAAGAAGTTACCAGCGGTGAAGAAATCAAAAAACTCCTGGTTAAACAAGCTGCTATGCCTGTTCTCTGGGAAACCTCCGTACGTAACATGGTTGCGGGCGGCGTAGATACTTTTGTTGAAGTTGGTCCTGGCAAAGTATTGACCGGCTTTACTAAAAAAATTGCTAAAGGTCTGCCAGCATTGAATGTTGAAGACCCTGCAAGCTTAGAAAAAACTTTAGCTCACTTTGGAAAATAATTTTTTAGGAGAGAATCGATATGAAATTAGAAGGTAAGAAAGCTTTAGTAACAGGTGCTTCTCGTGGCATCGGTCGTGCAATTGCTTTGGCATTAGCTGCTGAAGGTGCTGACGTAGTAGTAAACTATGCTGGCAGTGAAGCTGCTGCTAAAGAGGTTGCTGCTGAAATCGAAGCAATGGGTCGTAAAGCATTTGTTGTTCAGGCAGATATTTCTTCTACTGAAGCTGCAACAGCGATGGTAGACCAAGTCGTTAAAGAATTCGGCCGTATTGACATTCTGGTTAATAATGCTGGTATTACTCGTGACGGTCTCTTGATGCGCATGAAAGAAGAAGATTGGGATGCTGTATTGACTACTAATCTGAAAGGTGTATTCAACTGCACTAAAGCTGCTGTAAAATACATGATGAAACAAAAAGCTGGTCGCATTGTCAGCATCAGTTCCGTTGTAGGTCTGATGGGCAACGCAGGTCAAGCGAACTATGCTGCTGCTAAAGCAGGTGTTATCGGCTTTACAAAATCTGTAGCTAAAGAAGTTGCTGCTCGTGGTATTACTGTGAATGCTGTAGCTCCTGGCTTCATTAAAACTGATATGACTGCTGTTCTTTCTGATAAAGTTGTTGAAGGTATGTTAAATAATATTCCTTTACATAGACTGGGTGAAACTACCGATATTGCCAAGGCTGTTGTCTTCCTTGTGAGCGATGACGCCAATTATATAACCGGACAGACTTTACATGTCGACGGTGGTATGGTAATGTAATAGGGCAACCTGCAAATTTGCCAAGTGGAAGGAGGTGAATCGTAATGAGCACTTTCGAAAAAGTAAGAGACATCACTGTTGAACAACTGAGCGTTGACGCTGACGAAGTAAAGATGGAATCCGCTTTCATCGATGACCTCGGCGCTGACTCCCTCGATATCGTTGAACTGATCATGGCTTTTGAAGAAGAATTCGGTGTTGAAATTCCTGATGAAAAAGCTGAAAAAATCCGTACTGTAGCTGACGCTGTTAAGCTGCTGGATGAAGAAAAATAATTCTTTACTGGCTTATGTTTCGGGAGTCCTTAGGGACTCCCATTACACAAGCTACTCTAAGTCCTGAAATGGGGGATATTTGTTGAAACTACCAGTGCTGAAAATCGGTAAGCTTGAAGCACAAGTACCGATTATACAAGGAGGCATGGCTATCAGGCTCTCAACTGCCCGTTTGGCGGCTGCTGTAGCAAAGGAAGGCGGCATTGGCCTTATTGCTGCATCTGGTATGAGCTTTGATGAGCTGCGCAAAGAAATTCGATTAGCTAGGAAACTTACAGATGGCAAAGGAATAATCGGCATCAATGCTATGTTTGCTGCTAGAGAATTTTTAGGCCTTATTACTACTGCTGCACAAGAGAAAATAGATTTAATCGTGGCCGGCGCCGGTTTTTCAAGAGATATTTTTGCCGTCGGACGTCAATATGGTGTTGAAGTCGTTCCTATCGTATCTTCTGTAAAATTGGCTAAAATATCTGAAAAGCTAGGTGCATCTGCTATTATTGTAGAAGGAACAGAAGCCGGTGGACATCTTGGTACCCAACAATCCATTAAAGAGATACTTCCGGAGATTGTTAACTCCGTTAATATACCTGTGATTGCTGCAGGCGGTGCTGTTTGTGGCAACGATGTAGCAGACCTTTTGAAATTAGGTGCCAGTGGTGTACAAATGGGCAGTCGTTTTGCTGCCAGTGAAGAATCCAATGCTGCGCCGGCACTTAAAGAATTTTATTTAAAGATGACAAAAGAAGATATTGTGCAGATTGATAGTCCTGTAGGCTATAAAGGCCGTGCTATCCGTAATCCGTTTGCTCAATTGTCTTTGGATAATAAAGCTCCCAAACCGACTGTTTGCGATGCTTGCTTAAAGCATTGCACTCACAGCTTCTGCATTATTCGTGCTTTAACTAGAGCACAGCAGGGTGATGTAGAACATGGTCTGGTATTTACCGGAGCAAACATGTGGAAAATTAAAGAGATTCTGCCTGTTAAAGAAATTTTCAGGCGTATAAAAGAAGATATTGCAAAAATTTAATTATGAGGTGAAACATTTTGACTAAGAGAAGAGTTGTAGTAACTGGTATTGGCCCTGTAACTCCTATTGGTATCGGTAAAGAAACTTTCTGGAATAATCTGGTTGCCGGCAAATCCGGTGTTGGCACTATTACTCAATTTGATACTGAAGGTTATACTGTAAAAATTGCTGCTGAAGTAAAAGATTTTGATTATACTGCTTTCATCGATAAAAAAGAAGGCAAACGTATGGATCGTGTAACTCATTTTGCTGTTGCAGCTGCAAAACTGGCTATTGAAGATGCTAAACTGGATATTACCAAAGAAAACCCGTTACGTTGCGGCGTTTGCGTTGGTAGCGGTATCGGCGGGATCCACCCCTTCTTTGAACAATCTCTGAAAATGTTAGCGA
>UQWU01000026.1 GCA_900544885.1 uncultured Phascolarctobacterium sp.
ACGAGAGTTATCGCGTCAAGCAAAGCATAGTGAACTTTTGTCAGTTCGCTAACGCTCACTGCCACCTCTCCTTAAAAGGCGAGGCAAGCCCGTTGAGCGGATGTTAGAAGTTCTAATTTACTGCGGTAGAAATAGTTAGTGTAGAGTGAAATAGCACACGAAAGTAACTACTTTTTGCTAAAGTAAATTAGTACTTGCCTGGCTCCCCTTGTAAGGGGAGCTGTCACCTTTAGGTGACTGAGAGGTGTACTTGCGTGAACTTTCGCTAGAAGCGACTGAGAGGTGCAGCACTTCACTTAGTAGACTTGTTTTCCACTTTTTTACTTGTTACTAGCCTAAGCCTAGTTGTATAATATAATTTGTATAACTATGTTTTATGCAAGTATAAAAGGTTTGTGAGGAGATTAAAGGTGAATTTGCAGAATCGCAAGGCGAAAATAGCTATTGGTATTTTTCTTGCAATATGTTTAATTATTGCTTACCGTATATATTCTAATATCCAAAATGACCGTGCACGTGCGGAGCGTATGTCCCGGTCCCGTACAGTGGCGGTAGTGACTATGCATCCTATCCGTCAGGAAATCGTGCCGAAGCTGGAGTTCAGTGGCAGTATGGATCCAATCTGGCAGGCAGATGTGGCGGCTAAGGTTGATGGCCGTGTAGAAAAAGTTTATGTGCATGAGGGTGATCGTGTTCATAAGGGCGATGTGCTAGCTATTTTAGAACAGACTGATACTGATGCTAACCTGCTTAATGCTCAAGGTACTTATCTTGATGCTAAGACTAATTTGCGAAAGGCGGAAACTGATTTAGGCCGTTACCAGAAATTATTTGCCAATGGTGCTGTTAGTCAACAGGTATTGGATGATTATCGTTTTGCCCGCGATAATGCTGCTGCTAAGCTGTCGGCGGCGCAGGGTAATCTGCAAAGCATGGAGTCTAAGTCCGCAGGTACGGTATTAGTTGCTCCTGCTGATGGTATTATTGCCAAACGTTATCATCAGGAGGGATATTATGCGAAGGCCGGTACACCGATTTTTTCTGTAGCCGATATTAGTGCACTTAAAATTGCTATTCATATTCCGGAAGGACAGATTGCCGGTGTAAGCGTTGGTAATGAGGCATCTATTTCTCTGCCTGCATATCCTGATAAAAAGATTGTCGGCAGAGTAACACGTATTGCGCCTGTGGCTGATTTGCCGTCCCATACTTTTGCGGCCGAGGTCAGTGTGGATAATAGCCAGGAGATGTTAGCTGGTGTGTATGCTAATGTTTTCTTGCAGGCTCAGCCGAAAAAGAATATGCTGACTATTCCTGTTAATGCTATTGTTATGCGTGACGACCAGCAGACTGTATTTGTAGCTGATGAGAAGGGAATTGTCCAACGCAGGGTACTGACAATAGGCTATACTGATAATAAAATTGCCGAGGTATTAAGCGGTTTGGAGGAGAAGGATATAGTTGTTACCGAGGGACAAAATAAGCTGCGTGAGGGTAGTAAGATTAAACTGGAGAAGGCGGGTAACTGATAATGATAGCTACATTTATTAAACGCCCCGTATTTACTACCATGTTTATTTTGCTTTTGGTAGTATTCGGTATCCGTTGTTATCCGGAAATCGGTGTAGATTTAAATCCTGATGTTGATTTGCCGATTGTCAGCGTCCGTGTTACTTATGATGGTGCTTCTCCCGAGGAAATGGAAACCTTGATTACGAAGCCTATTGAAAATCGCGTCAGTCAGGTTGCGGGTATTAAAAGCTTATCATCTACTGTTTTGGAGGGTTATAGTGAAACTGTGCTGGAGTTTGATATCGGTGTGGATCCGCAGGTTAAGGCCAGCGAGGTTCGCGAAAAGGTTGCCAGTGTGCGTAAATCCTTGCCTGATGATGTGGATGAACCTGTAACTCAGACCGTTGATTTGAACTCAAGGGCGATTGTAGCGTATACTTTTTCGTCTGCTTCTCGTAGCCGTAGTGAAATACGCCGTGTAGTTGAGGATAATATTAAGGACGAGTTGCAGATGGTGGATGGTGTTTCCGAGGTCAGTGTGGTCGGTGCCAGCCAAAGGGCTATCCGCATTGTTCTGAAGCCGGAGAAACTGGCTGAATATGGTATTTCTTATCAAAATGTGAAGGATATTATTAATCGTAATAATTATAATACTCCTGGCGGCAAGGCGAAAAATGACAATATGGAGATTACTGTCCGTACTGTCGGTAAGTATAATAACATCAATGATATTAAGCAGGTCGTAGTGGCGAATCACGATGGTCAGCCTGTTTATATCAGTGAAATTGCTGATGTTTTAGATGATTGGGAGGATGAAAGTACTTTTGCTACAGCTAATGGCACTCCCAGCGTGCTGGCGTTCGTCCGTAAGCAGTCCAAAACTAATACGGTTGACGTTACTGATAAGGTCAATGCTAAAATGGATGAACTGCGTCAAAGTAATCTACCGCCTGATATTAAGGTGGAGAAGGTGCGTGACCAGTCTACCTATATCCGCGATAATATTGCTGATGTGTGGAATGCGATTATTTTCGGTGGCTTTCTGGCTCTGCTGATTACTTATTTGTTCCTGCGTAATTTCCGTGCGACGATTATCGGCGGTTTATGTATTCCTACTTCTATTATCGCTACCTTTTTCATGCTGAAGCTGATGGATTTTACACTGAATAATATGTCCTTGATGGCTTTGAGCTTGGCTGTCGGTATTTTGATTGATGATGCTATCGTTGTTATTGAAAATATTTTCCGTCATATTGAAATGGGAAAAACTCCCTTTGTAGCAGCCAAGGAGGCTACGGAGGAATTAACCTTGGCTATTTTGGCCACATCTTTGACTTTGATGGCGGTGTTCGTTCCTATCGGCAGTATGGGTGAAACAATCGGCCAGTTCTTTAAGCAATTTGGTTTGACTGTAGCTTTTGCTGTAGCTTTTTCTACTATTGTAGCTTTTTCGATGACGCCGATGGTTTCAGCCCATTGGATTAAGGTGGAGAGTGAAGAGGAAGCACGCAAGGAGCGTAATAAATATGTACAGCTAGTGTTAGATAAGTTTGAAAACGGTTTCCAGACAGTTCGTCAGATGTATAATGAGCTGATGCAATGGGCTTTGGTGCGACCGAAGAAGATTGTTGCTGTCAGTGTTATTTCCTTGGCTTTGAATATTCTGCTGCTGCCATTTATCGGTACGGAGTATCAGCCGACATACGATTCCGGTGAGTTTAGTGTTAACTTTAAAGCACCAATCGGTACTAGCTTGCAAAAGACTGTTAATTTGGCCACACCGCTGCAGCAGTATATTTCTCAGTTGCCGGAGGTACGTATTGTAGCTTTGAATATCGGCAACGGACGTAATCCGTCTAATCAGGGTTCTATGGATGTACGCTTAAAGGATGCAAGTGAACGTGAGCGTACCATGCAGCAGGTAATGGATGAGCTGCGTGCCCGTTTCGGCAATGTGGAGGAGTTGAAGGTAACTGTTGTATCTAATCAGGGCGGCGGACGTGGAGATAGTCGACCTGTACAGATTGGTCTGCGTGGCAGTAATATTAAAGAGCTGAAGCAGTATGCACAGCAGTTAGCCGAGATGCTGCGCCAAACTCCCGGTACTACAGATGTGGATATTTCCGATAGTGATGAGCAGCCGGAAATCGTAGTGAAGCTGGATCATGCCAAGGCGAGTGAGCTGGGTTTGGATGCTACGGAGGTAGGCAAGGTTATCGAAATGGCTGTTATGGGTAAAAGCATAGGTAACAGCTATACCATCGGCGATAACGATTATGATATTATTTTGCAGATGGAACAGAGCAAGCGTGGTAATATTAATGATATTATGAACCTGCGCGTTTCGGCACCAGGTGGCACATTTGTCCGTTTAGGCGATATTGCGACAGTTACTTATGGTAGTGGTCCGACACGTATTGAGCGTGAGGATAAGCAAAGACAGATTGTGGTTTATGCCAATACAGTCGGTGTTTCTCCGGGTGAAATTGTGCAGAAGGTCAAGAATGCATATATTCCCGAACTGAATATGCCGCCGGGATATAATTATAAGTTGCTAGGTCAGGCCGAGGATATGGCTAACTCCTTCAAGGAGGTTGCAAAGGCTGTTATTTTGGCCATTGTGGTAGTTTATATGGTTTTGGCAGCTCAATTTGAAAGTTTCTCCCAACCGTTTATTATCATGGCTTCACTGCCATTTGCTGTTATCGGTGCTGTACTGGGACTTTTGGTAGCTAATCAGACTGCTAATATGATGAGTATGATTGGTTTTACCATGTTGTTAGGCTTGGTAACCAAGAATGCTATTTTGTTGATTGACTATGCTAACCAGCAACGGGAAAAAGGGCTGCCCTTGCAGGAGGCCGTGCTAGAGGCTTGCTCTTTGCGTCTGCGTCCTATTTTGATGACTACGCTATCCACTATTTTTGGTATGTTGCCCATTGCTTTGGGGATCGGTGCCGGTGCTGAGCTACGTCAGTCCATGGGCGTTGTTTTGATTGGTGGTCTGACTACCTCTACCTTGCTGACTTTGGTGGTAGTGCCGTTGATTTATCTTTTATTTGAACGTTGGAAGGAAAATAGACGTTTGACACAGAATAAATAGTTTGCTAGGAATTATTAAACATCAGCTTAAAGAATATTTTCTTATAGAATAGTAGTTGATGTAGCATTGACTGCAGACTGTAATAACAGTATGCTGTTATTTTTACTAAAAGTGCCGTAAAGCATCTATTTTTAGGTATATCCCCAAAAGGAGTCTGCATTTATGGGTAAGTTAACAGAGGCAGCTTTTGCTGCTTATTTAAAAAATATGAAGGGTACGCTGGCAGCTAGTCTGCCCGTTACCCGCGAAAAGCCGATTAATTATGGTCATCAGCTGGTTATCGAAAAGAGCAGCCGCAAACTGAATATAAATGTTTACAATGGAAAAAAAGGATTGAGTATAGTTTACAGCGGAGATAGCACCTTAAAGGAACAAGCTGTAGCTATTCTTGCAGGGAATGTGCAAGCAGCATCATCTATGCAGCAAGCAGAGGTGGAGCGAAAATATACCTTGTGGGCAGGGAGCGATGAATCAGGTAAGGGTGATTTTTTCGGCAGCTTGGTTATTGCCGCAGTAGTGGTGGATGATACTACAGCAGGAAAATTACAGGCAGCAGGTGTTAAGGACTGTAAGTTGCTGACAGATAAGAAAATTCTTGCCTTAGAGGATGTAATTAAGAATACTGTAGTGGAGTTCAGTGTTTTAGAATTGAAGCCGAAGTTTTATAATCTGCGCTATGAGCAGGTAGCAGCCCAGGGCGGTAAGCTGAACCAGCTTTTAGGATTGGGACATATTGCGGCGTTGACACAGGTTCTGAATAAGCAGCCCAAGTGTCAGGGAGCATTGATTGATCAATTTACTACATCTAATGCTATTGTCCGCGAACTACAGGGACGTTTTCCTGGGTGCCACATCAGTCAACAGCCTAAGGCTGAAAGTGATTTGGCAGTAGCGGCCGCCTCTGTATTGGCACGAGCACAGTTTCTGCATACTATGGATACGTTGGCACTTTTGGCAGGTGAGGATGCTTTGCCTAAGGGGGGCAGTGCTTTGGCAACGGAGGCTGCTAGACGTATAGCTTCAAGGATAGGAAAGGCGGAGCTGCGCAATTTTGTTAAGCTGCATTTTGCCAACTACCAAAGAATATAGAGATAAGGTGTAAATATGAAGAAATTAATTGTTAATGCTGATGATTTCGGCCTGCATCCGTTAATCAACAAGGGGATTATCAAAGGTTATCAGGAGGGCTTTATTACTAGCACCTCTTTGATGACTAGTGCTCCTGCTTATGCAGAAGCGGTGGCTTTGGCTAAGGATAATCCTGCTTTAGGCATAGGTATTCATCTAACATTGGTGGGCTCGGTGCCGTCAGTACTGCCTAAGGAGCAGGTGACCAGTCTTGTGGATAGTAATGGTTTGTTTTTGCCTGATTATGTAGCCTTTGCTAAACGCTTTTACAGTGGCGAGGTGGTACATAAGGAGCTGGAGGCAGAGCTACGTGCACAAATAGAAAAGGCGTTGGCGGCGGGAGTAAATATTACTCATATTGATAGTCATCAGCATACACATGTTCTTCCCGGTGTTAATAAGCTTGTCATAAAGCTTTGTTGTGAGTATAATATAAAAAGGATGCGTATACCAAAAGAGCCCTATTTTTATAGTGGTGGTTTTACTGCCGGTGTAGGACGTAAAATAGGCCGAGCCGGGTTAAGTTTTTGTGCGGCTTTGGCAGAAAGTGTTGCCGCTAGTCATGGCATCCTCCATCCTGACAACTTCTTCGGTATGCTGGCAGGTGGACATTTAAATAAAACATTAGTAGGCAATATTATTAAAGATTTGCCTGAGGGTGTAAGCGAGATTATGACTCATCCCGGTCTGGATACTGCGGCTTTAAGTAAGGTGTTTACTTGGCAGTATCATTGGCAGGAAGAATTGGAGTCTTATTTGGCTGCAGAGAATAAAAAGCTTTTGCAGCAGGAAAAGATTGTTTTAACTAATTTTGGCGGTTTAGATTGATGAATAAAAAACTTTTACTGCGTCTGGCCATACTGTTCAGCTGTGTACTTATTATTTCAGCGACAGTTATTTACCTGACCTTTGACATCCGGACATTAGAATATCTGACACTGTTTGAACCACGGTGTATTCTGCTGGCCTTGGGCTGTCTGACCATAGGTCTTGTTTTTGATGGCCTGCGTCTGATTACCTTAGCCAATGTAATGGAGGAAAAGCTGACGTTTAAACAGATTGTGAACGTAGTTCTCAGCAATTATTTCCTGGCTTTGGTAACACCGGGTGCCAGTGGCGGTGCGATTGCTCAGGTTATGTTCATGCGTAAGGCAGGAGTTCCTGTGGCAAAGTCTACGGTAGTAGTGCTGGTACGTACAGTTATGTCCATTTTCTTTTTGATATTGCTGGTGCCTATTGTTTTGCACAGCGATAAAGATATTGTACAATGGATGCCTGCTTATGTTATTACCACTCTGTCGGTGCTGTTTATCTGCCTGCCGGTGATTTCCTTGTGGCTGATGCGTACAAGATATCCAGAAAAGGCTATTTTCAGTGTTACCCGTAAATTTTCTTATACTACAAGAAGAAATTGCTATATCTGGTATCAGCAGTTCAAGAAGGCAGTGGGCGTCATGGGTAATCATCCTCTGATGATGCTACGTGCTTTTGTGGAATCTGGTTTAAGCTTATTGTTTATTTATGCGACAGTACCTGCCTATTTCTTAGGCCTGAATTTTGATTTTAATCTTATTCAAGTCATGGGACGTATGGTGCTGCTAAATTTGGTCTTATATTTTTCGCCTACTCCCGGTGGCAGTGGTGTTGCCGAGGCAGGTTTTGTTGTGCTGTTTTCCACAATTCTACCTAACGGTACAGAAGGCATTATGGCTGTTTTATGGCGTTTTACTGCCGAATATCTACCATTTTTGCTAGGTGCAGTGGTTACCATCCGTGCTTTTGGCTCAGGTGTGCTAAATCTTACTAATGTAGAGAGTAAGCATAAAAAGATAGAGAAGTAAACCTTAAATTCAGTTTGTTGTCTTATACTTATAAGAAAAATCTGAGGAGTGGAGAAATATGAAGTTATTGGTTACGGGGGGAGCAGGTTTTATCGGTTCCCATTTGCTACAGCTTTTAGTGCAGGATACAGATATAGAAACCGTAGTTTTAGATAATCTTTCCAGTGGCAGTTATAGTCATGTGCCTGGTTCGATACGTCTTGTAGAAGGCGATATCTGTGATAAGAACATTGACGAGCTGTTTGCAGCAGAGCATTTTGATGCTGTGATTCATTTGGCGGCTCAGACTATGGTGCCATATTCTCTGGAGCATCCGGATGAAGATTGTAATACTAATCTGATGGGTATAATCAACATTTTGGAATGCTGTAGAAAACATGGCGTCAAAAGCGTAGTTTTTTCTTCTAGTGCCGCTATTTATGGTGATAATCTCAATGTACCTTTAAAAGAAAGCGAAAGACCGTTACCGACTTCTTTTTACGGTCTGACTAAGATGGCGAGTGAGCATTATCTGCGTCTGTATCATGACCTTTATGGTATTAATACCACTGTGCTGCGTTTTGCCAATGTATACGGTGAACGTCAGGGCGATGGCGGAGAAGGTGGTGTCATCAGCATTTTCTGTAAATTGCTGGCGGCAGGTAAGCCTGTCACTGTTTTTGGTAACGGAGAGCAGACACGCGACTTTGTTTATGCCGGGGATATTGCAAAGGCATTGTTGAAAGCCGTAAGTCTTGAAGGTCATCACACAATTAATATTTCCACCCAAGAGGAAACCTCTTTAAATCAGCTTTTGGAGGCTTTCCGTAAGGCAGTGGGGCATCAGTTTACGATTAATTATGCTCCGGCACGTACTGGGGATATTTTTCGTTCAGTGCTTTGCCACGATAACTGCCGTGAATATTTAGGATTTGTTCCGTCGATGGGTTTGACAGAAGGGGTACAGCGTACTTACGCTGATTATGTAAAAAATTTTGAGGATAGACGATGAAACAAATTGAAAAAAACAGCTTATTAATTATTGTCGGTGTAGTGTTTTTCACCATTATGTTCGGTATCGGCGGTACACCGCTATTAGATCCTGATGAACCTGTTTATGCAGAAACAGCTAGAGAAATGATTCAGACCGGTGACTTTCTTTCACCGCGTATCTTTGGTGCTTATTGGTATGATAAGCCGCCTATGTATTATTGGCTGGTAGCTTTAGCACAGCTTATTTTTGGCGATAACGAGTTTGCCGCTCGTTTTCCGGCAGCTCTGATGGCTTCTTTTACTGCGATAATGGTGTATGTATCTACCGCCCATATTTTTAACGAGCGTGCAGGTTTCTGGTCTGCTTTGATTTTGACCAGCTGTGTACAATTCTTTTATATGGGTAAGGCAGCCGTAACGGATACAACGTTACTTTTCTTTATGTCAGGTGCCCTGTTAGCCTTTATGCATAAGCGCTATTGGCTGATGTATATCTGTATGGCCTTGGCAACGGTTACTAAAGGACCTATCGGTATCGTTATGCCCGGCATTATCATCTTTTTATATTTATTATTTATGGGTAATTTACGCGAAATTATGCGTATGCATGTTATCCGCGGACTGCTGTTATATTTTTTAATTACTTCTCCGTGGTATTATGCTATGTACACCGTACACGGCATGGAATTTATCAATACCTTCTTAGGTTTCCATAATGTAACACGCTTTACGACACCGGAGCACGCTAACCGCGTAACTTTCTGGTATTATTTCCCGGTAATTATTTTGGGTATGTTCCCGTGGACCGGCATTTTGCTTCAATCCATTAAGGAATCTTTGTTCGGCAGTCGTATAGATGATATGCGTCAGCTACTCTTTTACCATATCTGGTGGGGCTTTGTCTTTATCTTCTTTACTCTCTGCCAGACTAAACTTGTTTCTTATATTCTGCCCATGTTTCCGCCTTTAGCGATTATCATCGGTTGGAATATTTCACGTATGCTGACGAAATTCCGTCATAACACTACCTTTTACAGCTGGATGGCAGGCAGCGGCATAATGTTCCTGCTTTTAGGCATCGGCTGGATGGTTGGCAGCCAATATTTACCAGAAGCATCCTTCAGTCTGATTATGCTAGGCTTTTTGACTTTACTCTTAGGCTTTGCGGCTATCTTTACGCTGTGGTATTATCGGGATATTGAGTTATCCGCCGGTATTCATACCTTGATTGGTATTGTTACCATGTGTGTTGCTTTTGCCTTTGTTCTGCCGGTGATTGCTGATCGCTTCAGCGTCAAGAGCATCAGCAGTGTTTATACTTCCGAGTGTCAGCAGGATGCACCTATCTATGTGGATAAATTCCTGCGTCCGGGATTTATGTATTATGCAGGTAAGGCCGGCACGGAAATGTTGCCGAAAACAGACGCTTTGCAGAACGCTTTGCAGAATGCAGGTCATAAATATATTTTAGTACGTGGTTTGGAATACCGCCGTGTACAAAAAACTATGCCTATTCCGGATAACGTAAGCACGGTAAAAGAAATCAGTGATATTTATCTGCTAGAGAAGAAGTAAATATTTTGCAGTCACTACAATGAAAAATAAGTCGGCCCCTTGAGCAGTTAGCAAGTTGCCAAGAGTCCGACTTTTTTCTATAGTATATATTTAACAAAAACTTAAAGAAAATATCACTTTGCCAACTATTGTTACACTAAGGAAAAATCAAATTATGCTATAATAAAAGCAGATGCAAAGGAGGAAGCTCCATGGAAAATTTTACTTTTCAAGGACCTTTAGGACCAATAGAATGTATTGTCGAGCCTAACCGCAGTGCCAAAAAGGCAGTGCTGATTATGGCTCATGGATTTCGTGGCAGTAGGGACAGCGGCGGACGTGCCCAAGGTGTGGCTCAGCAGGCAGCTGCCCATTGCAATGTAGTGCGTTTTAATTTTACAGGTACAAAGATTATTTCTCGTCAGGTAGAGGAAATTTTAGCGGTAGTGCATGAAGTACACAAGCGTGAGACGGAAAGTCGTATTTATCTTTTAGGACGCAGTATGGGCGGTGCGGCTTCTATTATCGCTGCTTCATGTGAGCCGCAGATTGAACGTTTGATATTGTGGGCAACGCCGAATAATATGCGTAAAACCTTTGTCCACGTGATGGGCAAAGAGCATTATCAGCAATTAGATAGCGGTAAAACACTGCATTTTACCGATGAACGTGGTGAATGTGCTTTGACACCGGATTTTCTTACCGATTTTGATAAATACAGTATCAGCGATATTTTAAGCTGTTGGGATGAGCGTCCTGTACTGATTTTGCACTGCGAAACAGATGAAATCGTCTTAGTGGAACAGGCTAAGCGTAACAGCGAGTTGTTGGGTGATAAGAGTGAGCTGCACATTTTCCCTGCAGGTGACCACAGCTTTACGGAGCATAGTGAGGAGGCAGGTGCTTTATTAGCCGACTGGCTGGGGCGAAAGGATGCTGCGTTGTAGGACGAGTAGTCTTATTGAAGATTTTTTTAGATACTAGTATAATAAAAGCATCGATGTACTGCAAAAATTAAGAAATAAAAATAATATTTTTGGAGGCTAAGAATGAAAAAGCTATTGATTCTTTGTTTAATGTTTGCTTGTTTATTTTGCGTAACTGCGTGTGGCAAGGAAGAAACTAAGCCTGTAGCGGCAGAACCGGCGACAGCTGTTTTTAGTACTAATATGGGCGATTTTGAGGTAAAACTGGCAACTGATTATGCACCGAAAACAACTGCCAATTTTATTAAGCTGGCGAAGGCAGGCTTTTATGATGAGCTGACATTCCATCGTGTTATTGATAATTTTATGATTCAGGGCGGTGACCCGAATGGTGATGGTACCGGCGGTCCCGGCTACAAAATCGAGGATGAGTTCAGCAGTAAGCTGCTCCATGATGGTCCCGGCGTAATCTCTATGGCTAATGCAGGTCCTAATACCGGTGGCAGCCAATTTTTCATCACTCTGCGTGAATGTAGCTGGCTGGATGGCAAACATGCTGTATTTGGTAAGGTTACTAAGGGTATGGATGTAGTTTATAAAATCGGCAAGGTTCCGACCAATGATGCCGATAAACCGCTTCAGCCTGTAATCATCAAAAAGATTACTATTGAAAAGCGTTAAGGCGAAGAATAAAGCTGAACAAGAGGCTGGATTTTTAGCTTTGTCAAAATTTTGCGTGGTAAAAGTGTTTGACACTTGCTTAGGAGGAAGTACTTTTGACTGATAATGCCGGAAAACTGGATACGATTTTAGAAACTATTGACCAACAGGAAATGATGGGTGTGTGCGGCCGTAATGATGAATTTCTGCGTATCATCCGCGGAGCCTTTGACTGTACCTTGATTGCTCGAGGTAATACCATCAGCATCAGCGGTAATGAGCATGAAGTTTTGCAATTACAATTATTATTACAGGAGCTGCTCTTTTTATACCGACAAGGCTTGCCTCTGACCAGTCATGATGTGCGTTACAGCATTTTGATGGTGAAAGAAGGCAGGATAGAAAGTCTGCATCGTATGTATGCTGATACGATTATTATTAATAACCGCGGTCGTCAGGTAAAGGCTAAGACCTTGGGACAATGGCAATATGTGGAAACTATCCGTAAGAATAATATTACTTTAGGTATCGGTCCTGCAGGTACAGGTAAAACATACTTGGCAGTAGCTTTAGCTGTAGCGGCACTGAAGAAGAAAGAGGTAGAACGCATCATTTTGACCCGTCCTGCGGTAGAGGCTGGAGAAAAGCTTGGCTTTCTTCCGGGTGATATGCAGGATAAGGTAGATCCGTATCTGCGCCCCTTGTATGACGGCCTGTATGATATGCTGGGTGCGGAAACCTTTCAGAAGTATCTTACTAAGGGAACGATTGAGGTAGCACCTCTTGCTTATATGCGTGGTCGTACCTTGAATGATGCTTATATTATTCTTGATGAAGCACAGAATACTACTCCGGAGCAGATGAAGATGTTTTTAACTCGTTTTGGTTTTGGTAGTAAGATGGTTATCACCGGCGATATTACTCAGATTGACTTGCCCGGAGGTAAGCCCAGCGGTTTGAAAGATGCAGCCCGTATTTTGGAGGATGTTCCAGGCATTGGTGTGATTAAGTTCAGTGAGCATGATGTAGTGCGTCATGAAATTGTCGGCAGCATTATTAAGGCTTACGAAAAATTTGAGAAAAAGCATCAGCATAAAAAAGAAGAGTAAGAGAAGTAAGAATAGACGGAGCGTAAATAGGATGATTATTAATTTAGAAAACGCACAGGAAAAAATCGACCTTGAGGAAACTGTATTAAAACGTTTGCAGGAGGGTATTGACGCTGTTGCTGATTTAAACGGTTTGGCTGAGGAGGCCGAGGTGGATGTGACGATTGTGGATGATGAAGAGATTCATGAGCTGAATCGTCAATACCGCGGTATGGATAAGCCGACCGACGTTTTAAGTTTTGCTTTGGATGAAGGCGAAGAGGATGAGCCGGAGCTGATTGGCGGTCCGGAAGAACATTTATATGGTGATATTATTATTTCTGCGGAAACTGCTCTGCGTCAAGCTGAGGAATACGGTCATGGCTTAGAGCGTGAAATGACTTATTTGGCAGTGCATGGTATGTTCCATCTTTTAGGTTACGACCATATGACAGAAGAGGATAAAGCAGAAATGCGTGCTAAAGAAGAAGAGGCTTTGCGTGCTATAAATTTAGCAGAGGAGCTATTTGATCATCCTGTAGGCGAGCATTAAACAGAGCGTAGACAGTAGCATAAGAATAATACTTATGTATCGGTGCTGTTTGTGTTATAATAATTTAGTTGTTGTATATTAAAGGCGGTGAGCGTATGACGATGACGAAAACAAAGGTCAGCGAGCTTAGTATGGCAGAGCAGAAGCTGTATGCTGCAGCAGTTAAGATTAGAGAGCATGCTTATATTCCCTATTCTCATTTTGCCGTAGGTGCAGCCGTGTTGTGTGCCGACGGTAGAATGTATACAGGCTGTAATGTGGAAAATGCTTCCTACGGCTTATGCTGCTGCGGCGAAAGAAACGCTGTTTTTGCAGCTGTCTGTGCCGGTGAACGCGAGCTGCAAGTCTTGTGTGTCGTTGCCGATACTGCCGAGCCTGTTTCTCCCTGCGGTGCCTGTCGTCAGGTGATGAATGAATTTAAGATAGGCAAAATTCTGTTGGGCAATCTAGAGGGCGATATTATTAGTTGTACTGTAAAAGATTTACTGCCCTATGGATTCACATTATGATAGAGGAGGATTCACATAGAAAATATGAAACAAGAACCGAAGCATTATGCCGGCTTTGCCGCTATGGTAGGTCGTCCTAACGTGGGCAAATCTACTTTAACTAACAGCCTCATCGGCGAAAAAATTGCTATTATGTCTGATAGACCGCAAACTACCCGTAATAAAATTATGTGCATCATGAATACTGATAATGCACAGATTATGTTCCTGGATACTCCTGGTATCCATAAGCCTCATCACAAGCTTGGCGAATACATGGTACGTACTGCGGAGGGGACTTTACAGGAGGTTGACGTAATTTTATTCGTTATCGACGTTACTGAAAAACGTGGTTCCGGTGAAGATTATATCTTAGAATTACTGCGCAAAGTAAAAACTCCTGTTATTTTAGTAGCTAATAAAATTGATAAATTGGATGACAAGGCTAAGCTGTTTAAAATTATGGAGGAATACAGCAAACTTTATAATTTTGCGGCTATTGTGCCTGTATCTGCTTTAAATGATGGCGAATTTCCTGGCTTAGTCAAGGAAATTACTAAATATCTGCCGGAAGGTCCTTCTTATTATCCCGATGATATGATTACAGATCAACCGGAACGAGTAATTGCGGCGGAAATGATTCGTGAAAAAGTATTACGCCTTACTCGTGACGAAGTTCCTCATTCTATTGCTGTAGAGGTTGAGGAATTTAAAGATCGTGATGATGAAAATGTGTATATTCGTGCTACTATTTTCGTAGAACGTGAATCACAAAAGGGTATTGTTATTGGTGCTAAAGGCAGCTTACTGAAGAAAATCGGCCAACAGGCACGTGCTGATATCGAAAACTTATTGTATTGCAAAGTTTATCTTGATTTGTGGGTAAAGGTGAAACCGGATTGGCGTAATAAAGATAAGGTGCTGAAACAATTCGGTTATGATGCTAGATAATAGAGAAAAATAAGGGAAGTTTTTTAGTTAGGAGTGAGGTCTTATCGACGGCGATCCCGCTGTTGGCAGTGCGTTACAGTTTGTTTTGGTGCTGCTGATTGTGTGTTTAAACGGTTTTTTTGTTATTGCAGAATATGGCTTGCTGCGCTCTAGACGTGCAAAGCTGGAGGATTTGGCAGAAACAGGTGAAAATAAAGCCTCCATTGTTCTGCGTATTTTAGATAAGCAGGAAACTTATTTAAGTGCGATTCAGCTGGGAATTACTAGCAGCTCTGTTTTGCTGGGTATTTTAGGTGGTCCGCTGTTTGCACGATTGCTTCATGCTTATACTGCGCTGGATATTTTATTAGCGTGGATTTTATCCGTAATCTTTGTCATTTTACTGCACGTGGTTTTAGGTGAATTAGTTCCTCGTGCTATGGCAAGAAGTAATGTCGAAAAGGCAGCGATATTTGTCTGCTATCCGCTGCTATTTTTCCACTATCTGCTTTATCCCTTTGTTATTATTACTAGTAAGGCCTCTTTGGCTTTGCAGAAGGTGCTGCAAATTAAAAAGCCGGCAGAGGATATTGCTCGCAGCGAAGACGAGCTGCGCCGCATTGTCAGTGCTAGTGAACAGGAAGGCGAAATTGACCATATTGAAAGCAGCATGATTGACAATGTTTTTGACTTTGCTGACCGTGTAGCCCGCGAGGTTATGGTACCGCGTCAGGATATGGTATGCTTATATACAGATGATACCTTACAAGAAAATCTTCAAGCAGTGCGTACAAGTCGTCATACTCGTTATCCACTGTGTGAGGAGGATAAGGATCATGTTATCGGCACTATTCATGTCCGCGACCTGCTTAATGTTAAGGATGTGGCAGATTACGATTTGCGTCAGCTGATGCGTCCTCTAGTCGTTATTCCTGAAGCCATGCCTATTTCTAAAGCCTTGACCTTAATGCAGAAACGTCATGTACAAATGGTTTTGGTAGCTGACGAGTACGGCGGTACTGCAGGTCTGATTACTATGGAGGACTTGGTAGAGGAAATTGTCGGTGAAATTCAGGACGAGCATGAGCTGGAGGAGCCGGCAGATGTAGTGTTACTGCCTAACGGCAATTATGAATTTGATGGTATGCTACTTCTTGACGATATTACCGATATTTTGCATATCGAATTTGATGATCCTGAGGAAGACACCATCGGTGGATACGTTTTCGGCATGTTGGGACGCAAGCCTTTAATTGGTGATGTAGTAGAAATCGGCGGCTATTGTTTCCGTGTTCTGAAAACAGAGGGTTTCCGTATCCTGCGTGTTCAGGCGGAAAAGCTCCCCGAGCCGCCTCAAGCGGAGAATGAACAGGATGAGTGAAGAAAAGCAGCTTTTAACTGATGAAGCAGTTGTCCTCCATGTCAAGAATTGGCAGAGCTCGGATAAATATGTACTTTGTTTTACGAAAGAGCATGGGAAAATACGTTTCATAGCTTACGGTGCCCGTTACATGAAAAATGTTCAGGGAAGATTATTGCAGCCCTTTGCCCGTTTAGAAGTTGAGGTGCAGCCAGGGCAGCGTATTGACCGCTTGCGTAACTGTTCTTTAATAAAAATGCCGGAAATGCCCGATATGTGGCAAATGGCTTATGGTTCTGTAATCGGCGAGCTGACGGCTTTGTTTACTGAAGACAAAGAGCCACAGCCGGAATTGTACAGCGTTTTGGCAC
Organism: uncultured Phascolarctobacterium sp.; assembly: GCA_900544885.1. Taxonomy (GTDB): domain Bacteria; phylum Bacillota; class Negativicutes; order Acidaminococcales; family Acidaminococcaceae; genus Phascolarctobacterium_A. The sequence goes on from UQWU01000026.1 coordinate 16,487, forward strand.
TTTCCTTGGAGGCTTTAAAGCTACGCAATCCACGTATCGTTATGCTTTCCTTTGCTATAAAAATGCTGTATCTGACAGGATTTGCCCCACAGATGAATCATTGCGTAAGCTGTGGCAAAGAGTTAAGTACTGAGGAAGCATATTTTAATTTCTTGCAAGGCGGCGTGGTCTGCAAGGAATGTAAGGCAAAATATGCAGGTGAGGAAGTATTACCCTGTAGTATAGGTACTCGCCAGTTGTGGCAGTGGCTGGCACAGCTTGATTACCTCAACCCTACACCATTGAAAATTCATGGGGCAGAGCTGATGGAATTAGAAAAATTTTTACTGCGCTATATTTATTTTCAGACTGATAAAGAATTGAACAGTTTAAATTTTTTAGCTCAGCTACAGCTAGGGAAAATGTGAAAAAAGGTGATTATTTATGAAGAAAATGACAGCAGTATTTTTATTAGCAGCAGTAATATCAGCTATGGCTGGCACTGCCTTCGCCGCTTTTTGCGGGTATTGTTGCGTCTTTTATCGCTGCTATCCTAAGCAAAGACAGGAGCAGTCTAATAATAATTATAGTCATGATAATGGCCATCATCATAACCGTCATCATGGAGAGGATTTCCACAAATATTGTAATTATTAAGCAGTAAACCAGCGTTGTCTTAGAAAATTTTTCAGAGCAGTATTTCTTGTTGCAGTTAGCAGTTGAGGTACTGCTCTGTTTGTATTTGAAGGAAAAGACGCAGGTGAAATGATGAAATGAATTTATATATGGATATAGGCCTTGCCGCAACATATAAAAGCAATTCCCAAAAAATTCGTATGCTTAGTGAAAGCTGGGTCTATCAAAACGGGTTCTGCCCTTATTGCGGTATGGAGTATCTAGAGCATTTTCGTAACAATGCACCGGTAGCCGATTTTTACTGTCCGTAATGTGCCGAGGAATATGAGCTGAAAAGTAAAAATGGTTCACTTAACAGTAAAATTAGCGATGGTGCTTATGTGAAGATGATTGAACGGATTCAGGCAGTGAATAATCCGAATTTTTTCTTTTTACAGTATGCTAAGCCTAGCTTGCTTGTGGAAAATTTTTTCATTGTGCCGAAGCATTTTTTTTCTACCGGAGTTAATCGAAAAGCGCAAGCCTTTAGCGGCAACAGCTCAACGTGTCAACTGGGTAGGCTGTAATATTTTGCTTAGAGATATTCCGCAGAACGGGCGAATTTATATAGTGCATAACGGTGTAGAGCAGCCTAAGGCAGAGGTTATGCGTCGTTTTGCTGCTACACTTTTTATTGCTGACTATAATTTGCCTGCACGTGGCTGGATTTTGGATGTACTCCATTGTCTTAATCATATTGAAGCTAAGAATTTTACTCTTAAAGATATTTATGCTTATGAAAGCTTTTTAGCTGCGAAGCATCCACAGAATCATTATATTCAAGCGAAAATTCGTCAGCAGCTGCAACTATTGCGTGATAAGGGTTTGTTAGAGTTTTGCGGTAATGGTAGCTACAAAAAGAATTTCTAAAGTTTTAACTTTTATCATATCAGGAAATCTTGACAAACGCTTATTAGTTTTATATACTATTCACTAAGCTGAGAAGAAGAATAGTAATCTGCACAGCAAGCGAGCCGGGATGGTGTAAGCCGGTACAAGCAGATGAAGGCACTTTGGAGCTGAAAATACATATTGATTGAGGCGGGCTGCAATTTGCAGTCAAGCAGGGTGGAACCGCGGAGTTCGTAATTCATAGCATCTCCGTCCCTGTAACAAATAAAAGTTACAGGGACGCGGATGCTTTTTCGTTTTTAGAAAGCATTTGGACGTAAAAGCACTTAAAAGTAAGCGTCTATGTAACCGAGATATAGGAGGCAGAATATGGACTTTCAAACAATTATTTTGAAACTGCAAAAATTCTGGGCTGGACAAAAATGCATTATGGCACAGCCCTATGACGTAGAAAAAGGTGCGGGCACTATGAACCCTTCCACCTTCCTGCGTGTACTTGGACCTGAACCTTGGCGTGTGGCTTATGTAGAGCCTTCCCGCCGTCCGGCAGATGGCCGTTATGGCGATAACCCGAACCGTCTGTTCCAACATCATCAATTCCAAGTTATCGTTAAACCTTCCCCGGAAAATATCCAAGAATTATATCTGAAAAGCTTGGCTGAACTGGGTATTCATCAAGAAGAACATGATATCCGCTTTGTAGAGGATAACTGGGAATCTCCGACTCTGGGTGCGTGGGGCCTGGGATGGGAAGTATGGCTGGATGGTATGGAAATTACTCAATTCACCTATTTCCAACAAGTAGGCGGCATTGATGTAAAACCTGTTACTGTAGAAATTACCTATGGTTTGGAACGTTTGGCTATGTATATCCAAGGCGTTGAAAACGTTTTCGATATCAAATGGGTTGATGATATTACCTATGGCGATGTTTTCCACACTAACGAAGTAGAACAATCCTACTACAATTTCCAAGTTGCTGATACTGCTCTGTTATTTGAGCTGTTTGATAAATATGAAGCAGAAGCTAAACGTGTTATTGAGTTGGGCTATATCCGTCCTGCTTATGACTACGTTCTGAAATGCTCTCATACCTTTAACTTGTTAGATTCCCGTGGAGCTATCAGTGTTAGCGAACGTACTGCTTATATCGGCCGTGTTCGTGCTATGGCTCGTCTGTGTGCGGCAGCTTATGTAGAACAACGTGAACAAATGGGCTTCCCGCTGCTGAAGAAAGGGGAGAATAAATAATGGAAAAATTACTTTTTGAAATCGGTACTGAGGAAATGCCGGCTAACTTTATGCCCGGTATTCTTGCACAATTAAAAGAACTGGCTGAAAAGAAAATGACCGAATTGCGTATTCCTTTCGAGGCTGTACGCGTTTACGGCACTCCGCGTCGTATGACATTTATCGCTGATGGTGTTGCTGAAGCTCAAGCTGATAGTACTGTTGAAGCTAAAGGTCCTTCTGCGAAAATCGCTTTCGTTAACGGCTCTCCGTCTAAGGCTGCTCTGGGATTTGCTCGTGGTCAAGGCGTTGACGTTAAAGATTTGGTTGTTCGTGATAATTATGTTTTCGCTGTTAAACATCTGGAAGGTGCACCGGTTAAAGATTTACTGCCGGGCTTACTGATGGACATTTTAACTAGCCTGAACTTCCCGAAAAATATGCGTTGGGCAGATCATGAATTCAAATTCGTTCGTCCTATTCGTTGGCTGGTAGCTCTGTTCGGCAACGAAGTTGTTCCTGTAGAAATTACCGGCGTTAAATCCGGCAAATTCAGCCGTGGTCATCGTTTCCTGCGTGCTTCTGCTGTTGATGCAGCTAAAGGCCACAGCTCCTTCACTGATGCAGCTAAAGAACTGTTCAGCACTGCTGCAACTAAAGTTAAAAATACTGTTGCTTCTGCTGTTATCGGCACTTATGGTGCGGTAGAAATTCCTAATGCTGATGCTTACGAAAAAACTTTGTATGATAATTTCGTTATGGTTGACCAAGATGCTCGCCGTGAACTGATTCGTCAACAAGTAACCGAATTGGCTGAAATTGAAGGCGGTCATGCAGAAATTAAAGCAGATTTGTTGGAAGAAGTTAACTATCTGGTTGAATGGCCGACTGCTCTGTGTGGCAGATTCGATGAAAAATTCCTCAGCCTGCCTAAAGAATGCATTATCACTCCGATGCGTGAACATCAACGTTATTTCCCTGTTCTGGCTGAAGACGGCACTTTGCTGAATAAATTCATTACCGTACGTAACGGTGGTAAGGAACATCTGGAAATCGTTGCTCATGGTAACGAACGTGTACTGCGTGCTCGTTTGAGCGATGCTGAATTCTTCTTCAATGAAGACCGTAAACAAACCTTGGCTGACCGTTTGGAAAAACTGAAAACTGTTTCTTTCCAAGAAGGCTTAGGCAATATGAATGATAAGAGCAACCGTCTTGTTCAAGCTGCCGATATGCTGGCAATGGCTATGAACGCTAAGGTTGACAAAGAAAAATTAGACCGTACCGCACTGCTGTGCAAATGCGACTTAGTAACCGGCATGGTTATCGAATTCACCGAATTACAAGGTGTAATGGGCAGAGAATATGCTAAATTAGATGGCGAAGCTCCGGAAGTTGCACTGGGTATTTTCGAACATTATCTGCCGCGTTTTGCAGGTGATGAACTGCCCTCTACTGATATCGGCCGCATTGTAGGCATTGCCGACAAACTGGATAATATTTGTGCTACTTTTAGCCGCGGCCTGGCTCCGACCGGTTCTCAAGATCCGTACGCACTGCGCCGTCAAGCACTGGGTATCATCAACATCATCCTGGCTGCTAACTATCATGTACCGATGTACAAACTGATTGCAGGTGCTTTGTATCTGCTACACATTACTCCGGAAAATACTGGTAAACTTGTTCCGCAAATCGGTGAATTCTTAAAACAACGTCTGCGTAACCTGCTGATTGACCAAGGTATCCGTTATGACGTTATCGACGCTGTTTTAGCTGATGACCGCAACGATGACTTTGCTGACATTTACAAACGTGCTGTAGCACTGAATAAATTTGTTGCTAGCGAAGAAGCTCCGGCACTGTTGCAAGCAGCTACCCGTGTAGCAAACCTGTGCAAGAAAATCGAAGAAGAAACTGCTATCAATCCGCAACTGTTTGAAGTGGAAGCAGAAAAAGAACTCCATGCTGCAGCAATCGCTTCCAGCAAAGAAGTTCTGGCTGCAACTGTTGCTTATGACTATGCAGCAGTTCTGACAGAAGCAGTTAAACTGGTTGCTCCGATTAACAAATTCTTTGATGATGTTATGGTTATGGCTGACGATGCACGTGTTAAAAACAACCGTCTGGCATTGCTCTCCGCTGTTAAAGACATCACCCACGCTGTCGGCGATTTGAACGCTATCGTACAATAATTATTATTGAGATAGCCCGACGCTAAAGGCTTACTTAAATTAGCATTATATGAACAGCACAGCTTCGGCTGTGCTGTTTTGCTTTCTCTGCACCGCGGAACGTGGTATAATCTAATAAAATAAGCAGTGATGAATAAATGGAGGGGGTAATATGGGTTATTGTTCAGATATAGGCATCAGCTTGTTAAAAAAAGATTTCCTCAGCTTACAAAAGCAGGCTGAGGTAAAGTTGGATAAGTGTGCTTATACTAATTTTTGTATTCTGCTGCAAAATGCACGGATTCAGCAAAGCAGCGGCAGGATTTCTCTGACAAGCTTAGAAACAGAGCAATTTGTTTCTCTGGTGCTAGAGAACGAGAAGTGGTATACTGATTCTTTACCAGAGATTTCCTTTATCCATAAATTTCTTTATGAGCTTCAAGCACCTAAAGATTATATTGAAATAGGCGAAGATTTCGAGCATAATGTAGTACATTTTTGTGATATCGGTAAGATAAATCTCATTAGGAAAATAGATTTTGCAGAGTGATTAGGTAGCGGAATAACGTAAATAAGAAAAGGAGCGTGTACATAGATGAAAATACAAATTCCTGTTAAACAGGGAGATATTATTTCTTTAGACATTAATGGATTAGGTAGTAGCGGCGAGGGTGTAGGCAAATATGAAGGCTTTACTGTATTCGTTAAGGGAGCTTTACCAACCGAAACTGTCAGTGTAAAAATAACTTTAGTAAAGAAAAGTTATGCTGTAGGTGCATTACAGGAGATTATCAAGACCTCGGCTGAGCGTGTAGAGCCTGCGTGTCCTGTATATAAAGAATGTGGCGGCTGTCAATTGCAGCATTTGAGTTATGCAGGTCAGCTGGCTGCTAAACGTGAGCAGGTGCAAGCTGCCTTGGCACGTATCGGTCATCTGGATGTAGAGGTTTTGCCGGTATTAGGTGCAGCTAACCCTTGGAATTATCGCAATAAAATGCAGTTTCCGGCAGCAATGGATGCAGAAGGTATTTTGAACATCGGCTGCTATGCTACTGCCACTCATAGCGTTATCGACACCGAAAACTGCCTGATCCAGAAGAAAGCTAATAATGAAATAGTGCTCACCGTACGCAAATGGATGCAACATTTTGGTATTAGCGCATATAATGAAAAAACAGGCAAGGGACTTGTGCGTCATGTTATGGGACGTGTAGGCGTCCATAGCGGTGAAACCATGGCAGTAATTATTACCTCTGAATACGACATCCCTCATCGCCGCGTTTTAATCGAATGGCTGAAAAAGCACGTTCCCGGACTGACTGCTATTATTCAAAATATTAATAAAAAGAACACTAATATTGTTATGGGTAATAAAACCAGAGTTATTTACGGTAATCCGTCCATAAAAGATAGCTTAGGTGCTTTAAATTTCAATATTTCTGCCCAGTCATTTTTCCAAGTAAACAGCGAACAAGCAGAAAAATTATATAATAAAGCTTTAGAATTTGCTGCTTTATCCGGAAATGAAACAGTTGTCGACGTTTATTGCGGTACAGGCACCATTTCCTTATATTTAGCTAAACATGCACAAAAAGTATACGGTATTGAAATCGTAGCCCCTGCCATTGACGACGCTAAGAAAAATGCGGAAGAAAACGGCTGTAAGAATGCCGAGTTTATTTTAGGCGATGCAGCAGTGGAGCTGCCTAAATTGTTAAATGGCGGTGTACAGCCGGATGTAATTATCGTCGACCCTCCACGTGCAGGATGTGAAGAAAAGGTTTTGGCTGCCATGGCTAGAGTTGAGCCACAACGTATCGTGTACGTATCCTGCAATCCTGCTTCTTTAGCTAGAGATTTGCATTATTTAGAAGAGCATGGGTATAAAACACTTATTGTGCAGCCTGTGGATATGTTCCCGATGACAAGCCATGTGGAAACTGTAGTATTGATGTCAAAGGTGAACCCAGGCAAGTAAGAATAATGTGGTAAATTAAAGGCTTTTCAGAGAGCTATCGTTAATGACTACGATTAGTTGCTGGAAAGCCTTTTTTTTATATAGGAAATATTCGATGGTTCATTGTAAAATGAAATTGCACACCTTGAAAACAGAATAAAAATGGTTCATTGTAAAATGAAATTGCACACCTTGAAAACAGAATAAAAATAGTCCATTGTGACCTCTTCATGTTAAAATTAAGCTACTACACAAAACTTACAAGGAGGCAATCACAATGGACTATACTCAAGATACCACAAAACACACAAAAGGTAAACATTTTTCTTACGGTGACCGCAGAGAATTACAGGGGATATTATCCAATAAATCTGTACGTTATTCTCTCCGCCAGTTGGCTAGACATTTTAATT
>UQWU01000027.1 GCA_900544885.1 uncultured Phascolarctobacterium sp.
AGATACTCATATCAACCTGACCGGTACTACTACTGCTGCAGGCGTTATCGGCGGTGGCGTAGCTGGTGCTTTGCATGATTTCGTAGCTAGAGGCGATGAACATGGTACTCGTCCTGAAGGCGTTCAACAAGGCGAAGTTTTGGGTAGCTCTGAAGCCGTAGCTAATACTGGTAAAACTTATATTAATGTAAATGTAGCTAATAAAAATGGTAAACCTTTGACTTCTGAAGAAAAAGGTGAACTTATTCAAGGCTTGAAAGATATCAAAGCTGCTGCTAAAGAGTTGGCTAATAAAAACAGTGATGCTGTAATCGGTAAATTAGAAAGTGCTGCTACTAACTTGGCTGATAAAGGTGCAGTTATGGGCGTTGTCGGTGGCGGTGTTGCTATCGGTTATAGCGGTAATAATGCTTCTTTGGCTAAAGACAGCAAAGGTGCAGTCGCTACTGCTACTAATGCAGGTGCTGAAATTAATCTCAACAGCGGTTATGTAGTAGGTACTTTAGGTGGCGGTATGGCTTTGAGCAATAGAAATGCTCATGCAGAAGCTGTAACTACTGACGATATCAACGTCAACTTGAATGGTGCAGAAGTAATCGGTGTCTTTGGTAACGGCTTTGCAGGTGCTAAAGATGGTATTCATAATAGTCAGCCAAAAGATAGCGGTTATGCTAAAACTACTGCTACTAACACCAATATCAATATCAACGCAGGTAGCGCTGACGGCGTCTTCGGTGGCGGTTTAGCTGTAACTACAGGTAAAAATCATACAGAAACCTCTAAAGTAGATACTACAGGCACTAGCACTATCAATGTTGCTGCTAAAGTAGATACTTTGAAATATGAAAATTTGAATAGCGTTTTTGATGATGGTATGATGCACGATATGTTCGGTGCTCAATTTGACGCTGTTAAGAAAGAAGCTAAAGATGTAGCTATCTTTGGTGGTGGCGTTGCCGCAGGTCAAGGTGCAGTAAGCCATGTTAAAGATTCTGTAATCAACATCAATAGCGGTGCGGAAATCACTGGTGACGTTGTTGCTGGCGGTTTGGCTGTTGTAGACGGCAAGTCCACTGTTGATAATAGCGTTATCAACTGGAACGGCGGTTCTATCAACGGTGTATTGAACGGCTCCGGTATCGGTAGCAAGTCCACTGTTGATAATAGCGTATTAAATATTAATGGCGATGTTGAACTTAATGCTGTAGCTAAAGATGGTAAAGAAGTAAGCAAGATTACCCAATTTAATAAAGTTACTTTCAAAGCAGGTACTGAAACTACTGTTAGCGGCTTAAAAGCAGGTAATACCACAGCTTTAATCGATGGCAACAACTGCATTATTAATGTAGAAGACGGTGCACGCCTCAATATTACTAAACTTGATAAAGCAGATGATGCATACTTAATCGCTAGTGGTTATAACGACAAGAGCACTCTGTGGGAAAATAAAGACCTTGCTTATGATAGAACCGAAAGCTATGCTTCCGCAACCAATAAAGAGGGTAAATATACCGTTACTTATAAAGATTTAGGTAATTTAACCGATGCAGAAAGCGAACAAGCTATTCACGACTTCGTAGGCAGCCTTGGTGAACATGGTGGTGCTTTAGAAGGTATTGTTGAAGGTATCGTTAATAATGGCGATAAAACAAATGCTGGTGCGAAAGACTTCTTCGGCGATATTACTTCCAGTGATAAACTGAACGAAACTGCTTTGGCAGCAGGTACTCTCTTTGGCGAAGCAGCAGGTGTAACCAGCACTACCGCCGCAGTTGCTAAAGATATGGCTGAAAATGCAACTTTGAGATTGTCCTTCACTCAAGATACTGTTAACGCTGACCCGATTGACGAAAACGGTGCTGTTTGGGCTAAATATCTGCATAATAAACATAAAGTAGATGGTATGGATTCTAGCGTTGGTGCTCTGAACTCCGAAAGCAGCTACGATGGTGTAACCGTTGGTTATGATCTGGCTAAACACGGCAATATGCAAACCGGTATTGCTTTCAGCTATGTTGATGGCGATGGCAACGGCTTAGGTGTGGACAACGATTTTGATATGTGGGGTCTGAACATCTACGGTAATATCAAACAAGATGATGTAAACTTCATCGCTGACTTGGGTTACAGCAAAGGCAGCCATGACTTGAGCGGTACTATCAACGGCAAAGCAATGACTGCTGACCGCGATTTGAGCGTTCTTTCTGCAGGTATCCGTGCTGAAAAACTTTATATCAACGGCAATACACAAATCGTTCCGTATGCAGGTTTGCGTTACATGAGCATCGACTCTGACGACTACACCACCTACTATGGCGGTAAAGCTGCTTTTGAAAACTCTGCTGATACTCAAAACGTATGGACTATGCCTATCGGTGTAAGCCTGCGTAACGAAACTGCAACTGCAAGCGGTTGGAGAATCACTCCGCAAGTAGATTTGGCTTATGTTTGGGCATTTGGCGATACCGATAACGACGTAACTGTCAATGCAGGTTCCGGTGCCTCCGTACTCAACTATGATGTAATGGATAGCGGCAGCTGGGTAGGTTCCTTGGCTGTAGAAGCTGCTAAAGATGACTGGAGCTTTGGCGTTGGCTATAGCTACCAAAAAGGCAGCGATGCACAAGACAATAAATGGTTTGCTAATGTAAACTACAGCTTCTAATCCGTAAGGCTAAAAGGAAAGTTGCATAGATAACTTACAAGACCCTCTTGTCACACGAAAGTGTGGCAGGAGGGTTTTTGTGTTTACTACGGTAGAAGTAGTTAGTAGTAAGACCTCTCCGCCTCGTTGAACTCGGCACCTCTCCTCAGGAGGAGAGGCAAGCTAGTTAAACGGAAGTTAGAGGTACTAATTTAGTAAGGAAGAAGTAGTTATTCTATCGTACGAGGGTACACGTTAGTAACTACTTTTGCTGAAGAAAATTAGTAGTTGCCTGGCTCCCCTTGTAAGGAGAGCTGTCACCGAAAGGTGACTGAGAGGTTTTGTCACTGCACCTCTCCGCAATAGTCAATAAAAATTGGACACAAAAGGTGTGGGACAAAGCAGGAGTAAGCCGAAGACTGATAATTGTAACACAGAAAAGATTTTATTGCGAAAAAGTATAAAATGCTTGAGCGTATAGCTAGTAGATAGTTTATAATCACATATATGCTTTAATAATATTAAATTCTAATAAAACTTGGAGGGCAATAATGAAGAGAGCTGCTGTTTATCCATTTACTGCTATTGTAGGGCAGGAAGATATGAAATTGGCATTAATTTTGAATGTGATTAATCCCGCTTTAGGCGGTGTTTTGATTAAAGGTGAAAAAGGTACAGCAAAGTCCACTGCTGTACGTGCTTTGGCAGAGTTGTTACCGCCTTTGGATGTTGTTGATGGTTGTAAATTCCATTGCAATCCGCTAGATACCAATAGATTATGCGACGATTGTGCGGCTTTGTGGCAAAAAGAGCATCAGTTGCCTCAAAGAAGTGAAAAGATGCGTGTGGTAGAACTTCCTGTCAGTGCTACAGAAGATCGCGTTGTTGGTACTTTAGATATTGAACACGCTATTAAATGCGGTGAGAAGAAATTTGAGCCTGGTATTTTGGCGTTGGCTAACCGCAATATTCTTTATGTGGATGAGATTAATTTATTGGATGATCATGTAGTCGATGTACTTTTAGATGCTGCGGCAATGGGTATTAATACTGTGGAACGTGAGGGTGTGTCTTATTCCCATCCGGCTCGTTTTGTTTTAGTCGGTACTATGAATCCTGAAGAGGGCGATATCCGTCCGCAATTATTAGACCGTTTTGCGTTGAGCGTTGTCGTTACCGGCGAACATGATCCGTTGCAGCGTGTGGAGGTTATCAAGCGTCGTTTGGCATATGAGCAGGATGCTGATAGCTTTATTGCTTCTTGGCAGGATGAACAGGATGCTTTGGCAGCGAAGATTGTTGCCGCAGGCGAGTTGCTGCCTCAGGTAACTATTGCTGATAAATTATTGGAAACTGTTGCTAGATTATCAGTAGAGTTAGGTGTGGATGGACATCGTGCCGATATTACTGTTATTAAAACAGCATTGACAATTGCTGCTTTCAACGGACGTAGCGAGGCTGTTTTAGAGGATGTTAAGCAAGCGGCAAAACTTGTTTTGCCTCATCGTATGCGTCGTCGTCCTTTTGAAGAAGGTCAGCTGGATTGGGAGAAGGTTGAAAGCTTCTTGAGCACTGAAGTATAAGAGGTGGTCATGGTGATGCAGACAATTTATCCCTTTGCCGCTATTGTTGGTCAAGAGCAGGCCAAACGTGCTGTGCTGGCGGCTTTGGTTAATCCTAGAGCAGGGGGACTATTAATTGGTGGCTGTAAGGGTAGTGCTAAAACGCTTTTAGTGCGTAGCTCAAGTGCTTTATTAGGAAAGCAGCAGCTGATAAATTTGCCGTTGAATATTACGGAGGATATGCTGTTTGGCAGTATTGATATTGAATATGCGGTAAGCAAAGGTGCGAAACGTTTTGCTCCAGGACTGCTTTCCCGTGCAAATGGTAATATTATTTATATTGATGAAGCAAATTTATTGCGTTCAGAGCTTTTGACCGCTGTTTTAGATACTGCTGCCAGTGGCATTAATTGCGTAGAGCGTGATGGTATTTCCTATAGTGAACAATTGCAATTTACGGTCATCGGTAGTATGAATCCGGAGGAGGGGACACTGCCGAGTCATATTTTAGATAGATTTGGCATGTATGTTGATGTTCAAGGCAGTAAAGAAATTTCTGAACGTGTGGAAATTATGCACCGTATCTTGCAGTTTGAGCAAAATCCCCAAAGCTTTTGTAATACTTATGCAAAAGAGACAAACGATTTAAAAGAGCAGTTAGAAAAGGCACAGGAATTGTTAGCAGAGGTAAACATTACTGAAGCGATGATGACTTTAGCCGCGCAAATGTGTGCTCAAGCTTTTTGTGCAGGTCATAGAGCCGAAATTTATCTTTTAGAAACTGCTAGAGCTTTGGCTGCATTAGCAGGAAGAACTTATATTCTGCCGCAGGATATGGACGATGCTGCTCAGCTTGTTTTAGTACATAGAATGCGTAAACCTCCTGAGCAGCAAGAAGAGCAGCAGGAAAATACTGAGCAGGAGCCGGAAGAGGATAATCTTGAAAATCAAGATGATGAATCGCAGGATAATGACGATGACGATTGCCAATTACCTCCGCCTCCGTCTAATGAAGATGAAGACAATGGTCAAGATGATGATGACGACGATAACGAGCGGGAAGATGAAGACAATCCGCCGGATGAAAATCAGCTGGCTCCGGAAGAACGTATCGCCGATATCGATAAACATTTTAAAATGCCGAAAATGTTGCTTGACTTAGGGAAGAATCGTGCTATACGTCGTGGTAGTGGTAAACGTTGCACGACCAGAACCGATTATAAGCAAGGACGCTATGTGCGTGCCGAATTACCTAAAGGCAAAGTGGAAGATTTGGCTTTTGATGCTACCATCCGTGCTGCTGCGCCGATGCAGAAACTACGTGAAGATAATGGCTGTGCTTTAAATATAAAATCAGAGGATATGCGGCAAAAGGTACGCGAAAAACGTATCGGTAATACATTTTTGTTTGCGGTGGATGCTAGTGGATCCATGGGTGCTAGGGAACGTATGCGTGCTGTAAAAGGTGCAATTTTCTATATGTTGCAAGAAGCATACCAAAAACGTGACCGTGTGGGGATGATTGCTTTTCGTCGTCAAGCTGCGGAGCTGCTTTTACCCATTACCCGTAGCGTCGATATGGCACAGAAATGCTTAGCACAAATGCCGACAGGCGGTAAAACGCCACTAGCAGATGGTCTGAGCAAGGCACTTTTGACACTTTCCCTGCTTAATAAAAGGGACAAGGAAATGGAGCCAGTGCTGATTCTTTTGACTGACGGACGTGCCAATGCTGTAGCTGAAGGTGATGACCCGATAGCCAGTGCATTAAAGATGGCAGAAAAAATTCGTGAAGCGAAAATTACCGCACTAGTCATCGATACCGAAAGTGGTTTTATTAAATTAGGCTTAGCAAAAAAAATAGCAGCTGCCATGGGTGCTAGTTATTATACTTTACAGAATTTATCCAAAGATGATATTATTCATATTGTAAAAAATATCGATTTTTAGTAAGGAGCGATTTATATGAAAAAAATTTTAATTGCTGTATTAACCATTCTGGCCTGCTTGGGCTCTTTTAGTGCATATGCAAAGGAACAAGCACAAAATACACAAGGAATGGATTGGGAAATCAGTATGATGCCGCAACCGACAGAAGAAGAAAAAGAAGCTGCTCGTTGGTCTATCGTCGTAGAGAACAATTTAGGTATCTATGCTTATGATATGGAATCCTTGACTTATAGCAGTGTGAAAAACGGTGTTGCCGACAAAAATATCATTTCTGTACTGACTAAAACTGTTTTTACAGATAAAGAAACTTTGAAAAAATTAAATGAGCGTTACAAAGATTCTCTAGCTAAAAAAGAAAAAGTACAATATTGCGAAATCGTTATGACCTTCAATTTGGCTGATAAAACTTATGCTACTGAAGTAATGGATGTTTACGGCAACAAAAAAACTTTGCTGCAACATAGCGTAAAAGAAGCTAAATTTGTACCTGTACCGGAAGGAAGCTTTGCTGAAGCCATGTTAGAAATTTGTCAGCAAGCAGTTGCAGCTGAGAATAATACTGCTAATGCAACAAAGTAAAATATGATTTTACAAACAAAAAATAAAGAAAAACAATAATAATCAAAAGATTAATAGGAATAAATCTTGAAAAAGATGCGAAGTAAGTGTATAATGTATATGAATACATAAACGATGTGCAATTAGGTATTTATTGAAAAGAGAAGTTAGGTGCAAATCCTACACGATCACGTCGCTGTGAAAGGGAGCAAGGCTACATGATGTCACTGGCAGAAGCTGGGAAGGCGTAGTCAAGCGATGAACTTAAGTCAGAAGACCTGCCTAATTGTTGTAGTGCTACTGCTGCGTGTGACAGTAAGGGTAGGTGTGTTTCATATGCCTAAAAAAGCCTTCTGCGATGCAATTTGCAGGAGGCTTTTCTTTTTTATTGCTTGATTTATCTTGAAACCTAGGACCTGCAAGATGGCTAGGCGGAGAAGATATCAAAATAAATATATTTTAGGAGTGACTTAAAATAATGAAGTCCAAGTTTACTAATGGTTTGTTGATGAGTGCATTGATTGGTTCTTTAATGGGTATCAGTGCCGAAGCTTTTGCTGCTGAATTGCAGGAATTTGCTCTTGATACTATGGTGGTAACTGCGACAAGAACAGAAAAACGTGATGTTGAAGTTCCGGCTAGTACTACTGTTTTAACCAATAAAGATTTACAACGTACAGGTGCTCAAAACCTGCAAGTTGCTTTAGGGCGAGTTCCTGGTTTAGCTTATAAAACTTTTGGCCCTGGTGGTGCTGCTATGGGAACCATGGCTAATGAAATTGCTATTCGTGGCGTAAGTAATGGTACTTTAATTATGCTCAACGGTGCACCTATAAACTTGCGTGGTAAATATTTTTTAGATGCTATTCCGGTAGATAATGTTGAAAAAGTAGAAATTATCAAAGGTAGCGGCTCTGTATTATATGGCAGTGAAGCTATGGGCGGTGTAATCAACATTATTACTAAAAATAAATTCAATAATTCTGTTAAAGTTGGCGTAGGTAATTATGGCCAGCAAGTGTATGAAGCAAATGTAGGAACAGATAAAGTTTCTTTAGGTTACAATTTAGAAAAATGGGGTAGTGTAGATACTATTTCACGTTCACATGACAAAGGTGATAAACATACTGATATGACTGGTTCTGAAAAACGTAATTTGTTCTTGAACTACAATATCAACGATGATTTGAATTTGCTGTATAACTATTATGAAACTAATGTACGATATGATACTTGGTTTGATAGCAAATATAAAGATGTGCCTGAAGGCGGTGCTTTACAACAAAATCGTCAGTATATCAGCAAACAAAATATGGTTCAATTGAATTATAACAACGAAGAAAATGGCCTGAAAGGTAATTTATATTATAACCAAAATAAATTAACTGCGGATGGTTTTACTAATTATAATACTTTTGGTAAATATCAAGGAAAATTATACAATACTGAAGAAAAAAATAGAACTTATGGCGTTGATATTCAAAAGGTATGGAATACAAGCTCTAAAGGTCAATTAGTATTGGGGTCCAGCTATCAAAACGAATTCTACGATGATTACACTAAAGCAGGTAAATACACTGATAGAAATATTTATGCTGTATATGGTCAATATGATCATAAATTTGATGATAGAAATGAATTTATTTTTGGTGCACGTGAAACTTGGACAACTGCAGGTTATAGAGACCAAAACTATGATAACTTCAGCATGTCCGGACAATATGCGTATAAATTATCTTCTGATGAAACGGTATATGCAAATGTAAGCCAATCTTTCATTATGCCTACTTTTGCTCAAATGTACGGTGCTAGTGATACTGCTATTTCTAATCCTGATTTAAAACCGCAGAAAGGTACTAACTATGAAATTGGTTGGAAAAAATTAAGTGGCGACCATTCTTGGAAAGCAGCAGTTTATCATATGGATATTACAGATAATATTACTTCTTCTTGGAATGGTGATAAATCTGAATATACGTATATCAACCAAGATTTTAAAAATACTGGTGTAGAACTGACTTGTGATGTTCAAGGTAAAGATGGTTGGTCTTATAATTGGGGCGTAAATTATATGGATCCTAAAGTTAAAGACAGTGGTGAAAAAGCTAAAAAACCGTATTGGGATCGTAAGTATGGTAGATGGCAATTAAATGGTGGTATTAGCTACACTCAAGATAAATGGGAGGCTAGCTTGCAAGGTACATTCTTAGCAAAGAGAGTAGGTTCCATGAGCTCTAAACATTCTTTTAATGAAAAACCGTATTTCCTTACTAGTTTAACTACTACATATACTGCTGATGAACAAAATTCTGTAACTTTGGCAGTAGATAATCTTTTAAATAGAGAAGATAACTTGAGCCACACTGGTTCTGAATACTATTCTACTCCGTGTAACTTTATGCTGACTTATAATTATAAATTCTAGTTGTGAGGTAAATATATGAAAAATAAATTCAAAAAAGGTTTGTTGATGAGTGCATTGATTGGTTCTTTAATGGGTATCAGTGCCGAAGCTTTTGCTGCTGAATTGCAGGAATTTAGTTTGGATACCATGGTAGTAACTGCAACAAGAACAGAAAAACGTGATATTGATGTTCCTGCAGCAGTAGAAGTATTTGATGAAGAAGCTATTGCTAAAAGTAATGCTGCCAATGCTTTTGATGTATTACGTGATGGCCTTGGCGTATTAACTCAAGCTCAAGGCTTTAATGGTACCTCTATGGGTACTATGACCAGTAAAATCATGATTCGTGGTGTCGAAAAAGGTACATTGGTATTGGTAAATGGTGTACCTATGAACATGGATGGCAAATATAATCTAGAAGATATTCCTGCGGAATCTATAGAAAAGATTGAATTAGTAAAAGGCGGCGGCTCGGTATTATATGGTAGTGATGCCACAGGCGGTGTTATCAATATCATCACTAAAAAGCATTTGAACAATCGTATCAAAGTTGAAGTAGGCAATTTTGGTAAAGAACGCTACAATGTAAGCGTAGGTGCTAAAAACTTTAATATCGTAGCAGGGTTAGAAAATCGTGGTTATGCCGATAAAATGAGTGGTTTTGTTGGAAAGCCTACTTCTAAAACTACTGTTTACGATTATGGTAAAGGTGAACGGAAAAGTGTTTTATGGAATTGGAACATTACTGATGGCTTAACTTTTACTCATAGTTGGTCTAATAATAAACATCAATATTGGCAGAAAAAATATCTGACTGGTGAAAGAAGTCAGAATAATTACTATGAAGATACGGATAATATGTTTTTAATGCAGTATGATAAAGATGGTTGGAAAGCTGACATATCTTATGGTACTCAAGAAAAAACATATGACAAAGCGCCTATAAAAAAAGGAGTTTTAGGTGATAAAGCACCATATAGTGGACGTAAAGGCCACAACACTAATATTGACTTGCAAAAACAATTTAATTTTGGTGAAAATACTTTGTTAGTAGGTACTTCTTATCAAAAGGAAGATATGGATACTTTTGCTTCTAAAGATAATACTAGTAGTAATTATCAAAGAGATAACTATTCTATCTATGCTTCTTATGATTGGAAGGTTTCCGATAATTCAAATCTGATTTTCAATGCTCGTGAAACTTGGGCTACAGGCTGTGAAGGCACCCAAACTAATTTGAAAACAGGCAAAACTACTGTAGTCGATAATGATAATTTGAGCAAATTTACACCTGAAGTACAATATATTGTCAAATTAAATGACGATAGTAGTTTTTACGCAAAAGCAGGTAAATCTTTCCGTTTGCCTAACTTAACTCAGCTTTATGGTACTGGCAATATTAATCCTGCATTGAATTTAAAACCAGAACAGGGTACTCATTACGAACTTGGTTATAAAGCAGAGTTTGATAAGTCTACTTTAAAAGTAGCTTTATTCAACTATAAGATAAAAGATTCTATTGATGCCGATGTTACTTATGATAAAGATGGTAATATCGATGAGGTAGATTATCGTAATGAAAATGTTAAAAATACTGGTATAGAAGTTTCTTATAGCATGAATCATGATGAAAGATTTAGCAGCAGTATCGGCTTTACCTGGCAATCTCCTAAAGTACAGAATAGTAATCTGTATGGTGATGATGATTGGTATGATGTTTATAATAAATATCAAATTCAAGGTAGCGTAAACTATAAATTAGCTAAATTTGATGCTTCTTTGAGTGCAAACTTTGTTGGTGATAGAACTTCTAGCCGAGCATCTTTAACAAAACCACAAAGAGAAATGAAGCCACAATGCTTTACTGATTTGCATTTCTCTTATGCTCCTGAAAAAAATCAAAGAGCATTCCTGCATATTAATAATTTATTTGATAGATTGGACATTACTTCCAATAGTACTGCTAACTATTATTCATTGGGCAGAAACTTTATGCTGGGATACGAATATAATTTCTAAAATAATAATGTCTTTTTATATAATCTTGGGCGGCTTAGGTCGTCCAAGATTATACTTATAATAGTATGAGTGTGATGTATGAAGAAATTAATTTATTTGCTTTTGGTAATGATCATTGTTTGCGTTAGTGGTTGTAATTTATCTAAGAATACAGAACAACGAAATGCTACTGAAAACTACCAAGTTACAGATGATTTGGGGACTGTTTTGCACTTTGAAAAAGCTCCTCAAAGAATTATTACTTCTAATTTATCGTATCAGGATATTTTGTGTGAATTAATTACTGTAGATCGTTTTGCAGCAGTATCAGCCAATTCTCTAGATGAAGATTATTCTTTTACTGCTGATAAAGTAAAAAATGTACCCAATAAATATTATCAGCCGATAAATGCTGAGGCTATTTTAAAATATAAACCTGATGTTTATATTACATCTGATGAAACTCCTGTAGTTGTAAATAATACTTTAGAAGATATGGGGGTAAAAGTATTTGTGATAAAAGCTTCACATAGCTATCAGGATATTCAACATAGCATTGTTAAATTAGCTGAATTAGTAAATGAACAAGAAAAAGGACAAGCGATGCTTCGAAAAATGGATGCACGCAGAAACGCTTTAAAAGAGAAAATACAAACTACACGAAAATCTTCAGATAAAATTGTGGTAGAATTAACATATAATGGTACTTATGGTATGCGCCAAGATATTTTTGGCGTTTTATGTGAATTGAGTATGTGTAAAAATGGTATGCAGATAATGCCTGCTCCTTCAAGTACTGTGGTAAGTAAAGAACGATTAGTTGATTTAAATCCTGATGTTTTGTTATTACCGAAATGGAGCTTTTTAGGTAAACATAATTCTGATACTTATTTACAGCAAATTATAGCAGACCCTGCTTACAAAGATATGCAATGTATAAAAAATAGAACCGTGTATAAATTTCCAGAAAAATATCGTTATTGTGCTTCACAATATGTAGTGGAATCAGCAGAGAATTTGGCTAGGATTGTTTATCCTGAATGTTATCAATAAGAAAGAGGTACTCTATGAAAAAATTACGTTTACTGTGCTTTATGCTGTTGGGTTGTTTATGCGTTATCGGCAGCTCTGCTTCTGCTGCCGGCAAAATGACTATGGATCGAGATAAGGCATTGACTAATCTGACAACTAATTTTCAGTATGATCGCAATGAGTTAGCTGGTTTTCTTGATAAAGGCATTAGCTACACCGAATTAAGAAATATCTGCCTGCATGCATATGCTGCTAAAAAGCCTTTGATTTATGTGGCAGATTTGCGTGCTAAATATGGATGGACAAGAGTAAAATATTTATTGGGTTTGACTCCGGAAAAATTTGCTGAACGGGAAATGGATTACAAGGCAGAACGTTTGGAGCGGCTTTTTGGCTTAGCTTCTAAAGATACGAAAAAATATATGCAGATGGGTTATTCTGCTCATCAAGTAAAGCGTGCGATGTTTATTGCTATGCACTGCGATAAAAGTGTGGAAGAACTTTTGGCGATGAAGACGCGACAACAAAAATGGGGAGATATTTGTGAAAGTTTGGGATTGCCACGAGATGCTTGTATGCATAAATAAATCAATTTTAAAGATGCGAGGTTAAAAAACGTGAATGATTCTGTTTTAGAAATAAAAAATCTTTCTATTGGTTATGGTTGTCGTTGTGTTATTAAAGATGCGAATTTTACGATTAAGCAAGGGGAGTTAGTGGGGATTATCGGCTGTAATGGTGCTGGTAAAAGTACCTTGCTGAAAACTATCCGTGGTATGCTGCCAAAACAGTCAGGTGAAGTGAAATATTTTGGACGTCCTCTAGAAGAGTACAGTGATAAGGATTTGGCGAAAAAAGTAGCATATTTACAGCAACACGTAGAAGTTGGTTTTGGTTATACAGGTCAGGATATTGTACTAGCTGGGCGTTATCCCTATATGAAATGGTGGGAGCGTGAACATGAAGCGGATAAACGTTTGGCTTTAGATTGCATGAGTTATACAGGTACGCGTGAATTGGCGGATATACCGGTAACAGAGGTTTCCGGCGGTCAAAAGCAGCGTATTCTTTTGGCGAAGGTTTTGGCACAGCAAACACCGATTCTTTTTTTGGATGAGCCTACTACTGGTCTTGATATGGTTTATCAGGAGGAAATTTTTCGCTTTGCCAGAGAATTGGCTAATATGGGGAAAACAGTGTTGATGGTTGTTCATGAATTGAATTTAGCTGCTAAATATTGTAGCCGTATTTTACTTTTAGGTGAAGGCAGACTTTTAGCCGATGATGTACCGGAGAAAGTTTTTACGGAAGAGCTTTTAGGACGTGCTTATCATGCTGATATTGAGGTTGTGCGCAATCCGTTGAATAATAGTTTAGAAATTACAACACGTGTCGATGAGTCGGTAAAGGAGAAAGAAGCAGCTTTATTGCATAAGATTTGCTGCTTTTAGGATAAAAGATGATACTACGTATATTGCTAATGCTGTTTTTCTGCTGTATAAGTACGGTAAATGCTTTGGCAGGAGCCAAGGTAGATGCGGTCTATCCTTATAATTTACAGGAACGCAATCTGCATACAGTGGAGGGCGGCAGCACCATGCCCTTATATTTAAATATTATGAATTATGATAACCCTGCGGCAGAGGAGGCAAGGATTGAAGTGCTTATGCCTCAGGGTTTTACGGCTTTACCGAATGCGAAGTGGCATTTAGAAGAGCGAGATGGGCAGAAAGTAGCAGTATCTACTTGGAATTTGCCTGCGTATTACGGTCAAAGCTTTGATCTTTTGTATTTGCGTCCTGAAGGTGGTACGTCTGAAGGTGAGCAGCAGGTAAGCGTAAAAATAACTACGCCGTCCTGGCAGAATGTTCAAAATCTACCTTTTACTTATAAAGCACAGGCTACTGCAACCGAGATACAGGGGAAGCCGAAAGTTGATGCTAGTCGTTTTAACTGGTATATTCAAAGTGTTACTTTACCGGTAGATAATTTAGGACATATGGATGATCGAGCTGCTGAAGGTGTTATTTATGTTCGTGATACTACTTTTGAAAGCTTTCGTAACCGTATGACTGGTGAAGGTGCTACTAATTGGAGTGCAGTCTTTAATCATCCGGCAACGCACGTGATGCTAGAAATGCGTAATCCGCAGAAGGATGTGCGGATGTTAAAGTTTAAAGCTCAGCTTATTGATAAAGAAACAGGTAAGGCTGTTCCGGGCTTGATTACATCGGGTAAGGTAAGTGATGATTCGGAACATGGTTGGGCTGGCGAAACTGGTAGTGATGATGTAAGTACAGCTTTAATTTCTTTAGATGGAAAGAAAAACCAAACTTTTATTTTACCGTTATATGTTGATTACTTTACAGTTTTAGATGGCGATTATATGTTGCGTGTAACAGTCAGCGGCAACGGTCAGGAAAAGGTGCAGGAGGTGCCCTTAACTATTGCCAAAAAGAATAATCTTGGTTTAATTGCAGTAGGATTTTCCTTCCTCTGCTTTGTGCTGGTTTGCTTACGTGCCTATTGTCTGCCTCGTTGTATTGAACGTATCGGCGCGAAGGGAGCAATTAGTGTAGCCTTGTTTGCAGCTTTGGCTTTTGGCGGGATTACTTTGCCGACAACATTTTTGGGTGATTTGCTCCATGTTTTCTTAGGCCCTTTTTCCGGCTTTTTAACCGGAGTTTTAAGCGGCATTCTGCAATATCTCTTGATTGTAGCACTGCTTGTACTGTTTAGGGCTCCCGGTGCATTATCTTTAATGTTCTTTGTTAAATATATGCTTTCCGGCCTAATGTTGGGGCATTTTACACCTTTAGGTTTGTTAAGTATGTCGGTTTATGTTGCAGTATTAGAAACAGTATTATATCTGACTGGTTTCTATAAAGTGAAGCATTTGACAAAGAAATATATGCTAGTGATAGCAGTGTGTATAGGCTTAGCCGATGCGGCGATTACCTTTGTTAATCTGGAACAAATGATGTTCTTCTACCGTTTATATTATGCAGATTGGTATTTGGCATTGTATATGCTGATTAATGGTTTATTATATAGCAGTATCGGAGCATGGCTCGGCTATAGGACAGGCACAAAATTAAAGCAGGTTTTGGGGGAATAAAGTATGCTGAAAATCGAAAATTTATCTTATCGTTATCCCTCTAGACATCGCTTTACCCTAAAACAGATTAATTTACAGCTAGCAGATGGAGAAATGTTGCTTTTAGCAGGCCGTAGTGGTTGTGGCAAAAGTACTTTAATCAAGGCAATTAGTGGTCTTTTAGGTGATGAAGGCACTGGCGAATTGCAGGGGAGTATTTATCTGGCTGGTGAGGATGTTACTCATTGGCCTCCTGAAAAAATAGGCTGCTTAGCAGGTACTGTTTACCAATCTCCTGATGACCAGTTGTTTGCCATGACAGTGGCTGATGAAGTAGGCTTTGCTTTAGAAAATCAAGGCGTTGATGATGAAGTTTTGCGTCGCCGCGTTAGTGAAACTTTAGCTTTAGTAGGCTTAGCAGGCTTTGAGAAATATAGTATTCATAAATTAAGCGGCGGTCAGCGTCAACGTCTGGCCTTAGCGTCTATTTTAATAACCAAACCCAAGTTATTGATTTTAGATGAGCCTGTTAGTCAGATGAACCCTCAAGGCGTACAGAGCTTTATGGAACTTTTAACACAATTGAACCAACAAGAGGGCATTGCGATTTTAATGATTGAACATCGCGTAAATGAATTGTACCCTTATTTTAAGCGTTTAGCCATTATGCAGGAAGGACAGCTTATTTATGATGGCAGTCTGGAAAATGCTTGGTATGTGCTGACCCATAAAGAAGATGCTGGCGTGCGTGAACCACAGAATGTTAAGCTGTGCCGATTGTTACATTTATCGCAGTTGACGGCGGAAAATGATACTGTAGTTGAGTTAATCAAAGATGAATGTATGTTGCAAAAGCCGCAGTTAGAAAATAAATATTCTGCATCGCATAAGTTGTTATTAGAAGCCCAAAATTTATCTTATACATATCCGGCGGCACCAAAAGCAACATTACATGAGCTGAAATTTTCCCTCTATCAAGGAGAAATAACCGCTTTGATGGGTTTTAATGGTGCTGGAAAAAGTACGCTGATGAATTTAATCGGTGGGTTGACAGCGACTAAAGCAGGCCAACTGTTTTTCCAAGGCAGGCCGATGGATAAATCATTAGCCCAGATTGGTTATTTGCGTCAGGAGCCTGATCTAATGCTGTTGGCGGATACGGTGCGGGAAGAATTATCTTGGAAAAATAAGCATATTACACCTGCTGAAGTAGAGCGTTTACTGAAAAAGCTTGGCTTAACCCAGTATGCAGAAGATTTTCCCCTGGCTTTAAGTAAGGGGCAACGTGTCCGTGTAGTCCTTGGTGCAATGCTTGCACAAAAACCTTCTTTGTTATTACTTGATGAGCCGACGACAGGCCAGGATGAAGAAAGTTTGAAAGAAATTAAGAAACTGCTTTTCGATTATCGTAATGGAGGTGGCAGTGTTTTCATCTGCACGCATGACATCGAACTGGCGTCAGAAACAGCGGATAGAGTAATGTTATTGAACCAAGGAAAAATTTTAGCTGATGGAGCGACGAAGGAGATCCTTAGTAACCGTAGCCTACTGGAGCAGGCAGGTTTGATTGCTCCGGAGCTGCTTACTGTATGCGATAAATTACAGATTAAGTCATGTATAACGATAGAGGAGGTGGCACGTTATGTCCGTAAAACAGCTGTGGGAGGGCAGTGACGCCAAAGTCTGGGCACGTCAACTTGACGGCCGCACTAAGCTTATCGTTTTATTTTTATTTGCCATTTTAACGATTACGGTGGATAATCCGCGTACCTTATTTCTACTCTTTACTGCTACTTTAGTACTACATTTAATAGCAGGTACTTCTCTTGCAAAATGGAAGGTATTAGCAGTACTTTTACTATTAAGTCTGTGGGGTTCGATGTTTAGTCAGGCGTTATTTTTCTCTCAGACGCCGAGAACACCGCTATTTACTTTAATTGCTAGTGATAATGGCTTTTTGGGTCAGATAACAGGAGGTCTTTATATTTATCGGGAAGGTGTACTTTATGGTGCAGTACAGGGGTTACGTGCTGCTAGTATGTTGACTTTAGGTTTATTTGTTTGTTGGACAAGTGATCCTCGCCAGTTATTACAGGCACTTTTAGCTTGGCGCTTATCGCCCCAGTTAGCTTTTATGTTAGTAACTGCTATTCGTTTTTTACCAGTATTAGCATCGGAAACAAGTGAGGTAATCATTGCTTTGCAATTACGTAGCGATAGTCAGAGCGGGCGTAGTGCTGTGTGGCGTCATCTGCCATACATCGCGAAACCGCTTTTGGCTAGATGTTTACGCAGGGCACAGACTTTGGCCTTATCCGTAGTCAGCCGCGGATTTTTTACTGCGGTACGTAAGGAACACAGCGCATTAGCATTTAAAGAAAAATTATGTTGCTTAACTTTAGGTACATTTACTTTGGCAGTAGTTTTTAGCAAAATTATTTATTTATTAAGTGAGCAAGGCTTATATTTCGGCGTTTTCCGCCAGCTTTATGATTGGACGAGTTTATATCTATGAAAAATATCAAAGGATTTTTAGCGATTTTCATCTTAATATTGTCATGGCTGGCAATGTATTGGCTTACAGGTAGCCGTACACCATGGAATTATTTTTCCGCTAACGAACGTCAGGAAGGTGTCAGCGTTTATTTAGGCGATATTCCGACGCAGAATTATGACCGCATGGGTTTTACTAAAGCTGTAGTCGATTATGTGCCGTCCGAAGATGGTTGGATTGTAGGTACAGAACGTGGTGAATTGTTCTTGTTTGATAATGCAGGTAATCGCTTATGGAAACGTAATTTAGGTATCGGCAAGCTGATTGCTTTATGTATCAGTAATGACAGTAAGTTGGCTTTAGTGGGCGAATCAAGTCCTGAAGGTCATCTTTATGCGGTGGATACTCATAGCGGTGACATTGTCTGGCAGTATAAGGCTGCTGATTTTATTGGGAGCGACGTTTCGCAGCGTTCTTATCCGGCAGTAGTACATATCGTCGTTGATAAAGAAAATAATGTGTATGCCAATATGTATCGTTTCTTGATGACCAAAACCGGCGTCCGTGCTTATAAGGGAAGAATGCTAGCCGTATCAGCTCAAGGTGATTTATTGTGGAAGTTTCCGCAAGAAGAAGCTATTGATAGTTGGATTAACTGGTGTGATGCTAATGACGCAAACGGTCGTGTAGTTATTTCTACTTCTGCCTACGATTTCCGTGCAGATATGCAGTATAAAGATACTATGTATTTTATTGATAAAAATAATGGCAAGCTGTTAGGCAGTACCTTTATTGAACCTGTTCCACCATTTGATAATACTGTAATGCGCGGCAGTCCTAATTTTAGTACAGATGGTCAATATCTAGCGGCCTCCTGTAGCGATGGACGTGGCTTTTTATTTGATAAAGAAGGCAAGATTCTCTGGGAGCGCACTATTTCCCTGCCGACGCAGGTGGATGGTGCTTGGCTTAATGCCAGTGGCCGTGATGGTTTTGCTACTCCTTATGGTGTTATTTTTACGACAATCAATACTTTCAATCGTGAAAACTGGCAGCTGCCGACTCCGGTAGAACATCCTAGCAATAATAGCTTGTTTGTTTTTAATACTGATGGTACTTTCCGTTATCAATATCGAGCAGAGGGGACTATGGAGATGTTGGACTTTGCTGATAATTTAGTAGGCTGTGCAATAGGTCGTAATGTACGTAATCATAATTACAAAGCACATGGAGCATTAATCATTGACTTACGTGATGGCCAAAAGGAGAACTTCTTTAGTACTGAAGGACCTTTGCAAGCTATTGCTTTAAGCAGCGACGGCAGTAAGGTGGCAGGTGTGGAAGCACCGGCCGTGACACCGGAGGGTAAAATTATCGGTGCGTACCGTCTGCATATTTGGGATAATAAAAAGCAGCAAGCAGAAAAGGGTAAATAATTATGCTTAAAGAATATTTTCATTATTACCGACCATATAAATGGATTTTATTAGGAATTTTAGTAGGCTCCTGTTTGGCGGCAGTGCTAGATTTAATTTTTCCGGCACTAGTACGTGAAATGCTTAACGTAGAAATTCCCCAACAGAATGTGGAGCATTTACTTACATATGCAGGTATACTTTTATTTTTGTATATAATCAACTTTGCCTTATTGTTTGCCATCAGCTACTATGGGCACATTATGAGCAGTGGTATTGAAAATGATATGCGTCATGATTTATTCGGCCATATTGAAGCTATGTCTTTCCGCTTTTTCGATAATGCGAGGACCGGTCAGCTGTTAAGTCGGATTACGAGTGATATCGTGGAAATCAGTGAGCTAACCTTCCGTGGTCCTAACGATATTTTAGTGTGCAGCATCAGTATGCTTGGTACCATGGGTATGCTTATCTATATGAATCCGTATTTAGGCACTCTGATCAGCTTTTTATTATTTTTGAAAACTATTCATACGATTTTCGTTAATCGTAAAATGAAGGCGGCCTTTCGTCGTAGCCGTGTAAAATCAGGTGAAGTTTCCGCCCAGGCAGAGGAGGCTTTGAGTGGTATCCGTTTAGTCAAAGCCTTTGCTAATGAAGATTTAGAATTACAGCGTTTTATGGCGAAAAGTAATGAGCTGTTAGCTGTACGTAAGGAATCATTTGGCATTTTGTCCTATTTTTCCGGCTCGGTGAACTTTTTCACCAATGGTACGAATTTAGCAGTACTAGTAGTTGGTGGTATGATGGTTGCATGGCATAAATTAAGCATGGCAGATTTTGTAGCATTTTTCTTATACATCAACTTATTTATGAAACCTATTTTGCGCTTGATGGTTTTTACGGAAATGTATCAACGCGGTATGGCTGGCTATCAACGCTTTCATGAATTGATGGAAACTCCGGCTGAAATCGTCGATACTTCTGACGCTGTAGCACCGCAAAAAATTAGAGGACAAATTACATTTGATAATGTTACTTTTGGTTATTTAGATAATACACCGGTTTTGAAAAATTTTAGCTTAACAATTGAACCGGGACAGACAGTAGCTTTTGTTGGTGCCACAGGTGCAGGCAAGACTACCTTGGCTAGTTTGCTTCTACGTTTTTATGAACCGCAGGACGGACATATCCTGTTAGACGGTATCGATATTAATAAATATCAGCAAAGCTACTTACGTCGTCATATCGGTTTGTTACAGCAGGATGTTTTTCTCTTTTCGGATTCCGTCAACTTCAATATTGCTTACGGTAAGCAAGAGGCGACGAAGGATGAAATTAAACAAGCATCTCAGCAGGCGGCAGCTGACGAATTTATCAGCAAATTACCTGACGGATATGCAACGAAGGTGGGGGAGCGTGGCGTAAAACTTTCCGGCGGTCAAAAACAGCGGATTGCTTTAGCACGTGCTTTTCTCAAAAATCCGCCCGTTATGGTTTTTGACGAAGCAACATCAGCTTTGGATACGAAAACAGAACGCCGGATTCAAGTATCCCTTGACAAATTGGCTGCGAACAGAACCACACTAATCATCGCCCATCGTTTATCTACTATTATGAACGCTGATAAAATTGTTGTTTTAGAAAATGGTTCGATTGCTGAAAGCGGTACACATCAAGAATTATTAGCAAAAAACGGCGTCTATAAAAAATTATACGATTTAAGTTTATAAGTAGAGCAGGAACTGCGGAAGCGGTTCCTGTTTTTTTGTAGAAAGATAATAAAAGTTATTATGCGTATTTGTGTTGGCGAAGCAAGTTTAATCATGTAAAAGCTATATTTATTCATACTGAAATACTAGTTTTTACTAATTAATGTTAACCTGACTTAAAAGTCGATTGAGAAAAAGTGTAAATAAAATAACAATATTAATAAATTGTGAATTCAAAATGGAGAAAAAGTGAAGAAAGCTTGAATTCTAAATAATCAGAGTGTTAAAATTAATTTATGGGAATGGAATTATTATTTTAACATTATAATTCCAATAATATAAGTAATATGGGAGGCGTAGTTATGAATAAAAAATTATTAACACAAGCGATTACTTTAGGCTTATTAGTAGCTGCACCATATAATGTATGGGCGGCAAATAATTATGGAATTAAAGCTGATGAAGTTGCGGTAAATGGCAATGAGTTATTTCCTAATGGTGTAATCAGCGATGTAAAAGAAGGCATTTACGCTAAAAATAAAGTTGATTTCACTGTGGCAGATATTAAAATCAATGCTCAAGAATATGGTGTACACGTTACAAGTGGCGGTGATCTTAATTTAGGTAAAGATAAAGTACAAATCAATGTTAATGATCCACGAAATGGTAAAAGTGCATATGCTATACACAATGATTCTAATAGCAGTGTAAAAATTACAGCTAATGATGTACTTCTTTCTGTTAATTCAGGATATGCTACAGCATTATATAATAAATCTGGTAACAATGGTAGCAATAGTGATATACGCAAAGCAGATGTTGACGTTAATGCTAAAAACAAAGTAACTATTAATGTAGCTGGTACAGAATCTGCTACTGGCATTCGAAATTTGCAAGAATTATCTAAAGTGGATATTACAGCACCGCAAGTATCTTTTGATGTTCACGCATTTAATAATACAGCAACTGGCATTAAGTCAAAATTAAAAGGTATTGTTAATATTAATAATGCTGATAAAATAGATATTCAAGTTAAGGCTGATGGTGCTAATGGCAAACCTGATAAGAAAAAAGGCAAAGCTTATGGCATTTTGACTGATAAAGATGGTGTAGTCAATATCCAAACTAAAGAATTTAATCTTCAGGTAGATGGCAATGCTCTTGCTTTAGGTATTGACGCGGATAATTCCGCTAATGTAAATGTGACAGGCGATGCGGTAAATATCGTTGCTAAAAGTACAGAAGGTGCAACAGGTATTAATGTAGCTAATCAAGGACAGGTAAATGTTAAGGCTCAAGATTTAGCAATACAAGCAGAAGGTAATGACGCTCGTGGTGTTAATGTTAGTACTAATGGCAATGTTGTTTTAGGTACAGCAGATAGTAATATTGCAATTGATGTTACAGGCAAGAAAAACGCTATAGGTTTAGCAACATTTGAACATGGTAAATCTGTTGTGAATGGTAAAAACTTCGTCGTAAATGCCGTAGGCGATGATTCTCTTGGCGTACATGTACAAAATAATGGTACTGGCGAGAAAAAGGCTCAAGTAGATTTAAATGCGGAAAATACTGTTATTAAAGCCGATAATGCTTTAGGAGCATATAGTGAAGGCAAACTTAATGTTAACGGAAACATTTACACAGAAGCAAAAAATGCTTTGATAGTAAGAGGATTCTCTGAAGTTAACATTAATACTGAAAATAAGAATAATTTAGTTCAATTAAATGGTAATATTAATTTTAATGTAACCAATGATGGTAATTCTGGTTTGCTTGCTGACGCTGATGTAAATATTCAATTGACCAATAAGGATTCTTATCTCAATGGTAATATCATCAAAACTCAAGACGGTAATCCGGATGAGCATATTGATATGCATGTTGATGGGATGAAGTTGACTTTATCTAATGGTGGTACTTGGAATAGTGATAAAGACAGCTTTGTTAATGATTTAATCCTTGATGGTGGTATTGTTTCAATGAATGGCAGCCAACAAAATATTACTGCTGATAATGTTACTGGTAATAGTGGCTTAGTGCATACTAATGATTTGAATAATCAATTGCACGTGGATAAAATTGCCGATAATACAGAAATCGTCGTTCAAGGTAACGGTGCCATTGCGGACCAAATTTTCCAAGACAAAGCGAATGCCGATA
>UQWU01000028.1 GCA_900544885.1 uncultured Phascolarctobacterium sp.
AATGTCTAGCCAACTGGCGGAGAGAATAACGTACAGATTTATTGGATAATATCCCTTGTAATTCTCTGCGGTCACCATAAGAAAAATGTTTACCTTTTATGTGTTTTGTGGTATCTTGAGTATAGTCCATTGTGATTGCCTCCTTGTAAGTTTTGTGTAGTAGCTTAATTTTAACATGAAGAGGTCACAATGGACTATTTTTATTCTGTTTTCAAGGTGTGCAATTTCATTTTACAATGAACCATGAAATAATAACTTGCTTATTTATTTCATACAGCTACTACTGCATTATTAACACCTATCGTGAAAAATAAAAAAGCTCGGGAAATCTCTTCCCGAGCGTGTTTGCAGTGGAGCTGGCAATAGGAATCGAACCCACAACCTGCTGATTACAAATCAGCTGCTCTGCCAATTGAGCTATGCCAGCAACTTACTTTAACAAGTATAATGCAAAATCAGTTATTTGTCAATATAAATATGAATTAAATAATAAAATTACATATAAAAATACCAGAAGGTAAAGCAAGCAAGTAAAATGCGATATACTGCAAAACTAGTTAAATCGTATTTATGCAAGAATTTCAGGAACCAAAGCACAGACCAATAAGCAACCACAAAGGATACTACAAAGCCGATAGCCAAAATAGTCAAATCATCCATGGATAAGGCATGAATATTTTTTAATAAATCATAGATGCAGGCTACAAACATCAAAGGTACGGCGATTAAAAATGTATAGTTAGCAGAAGCACTACGTGTCAGACCTACTAAAAGACCGCCTGCAATAGTACTACCGCTACGAGAAAAACCTGGCCACAAAGACAGGAATTGATAAATACCTACCCACATTGCTTGTTTAATAGAAATCTTATCTACATCATCAACCAGTTCTGCTTCATGACCTTTAGTCTTATATTCGGCAAACATTAACAGCAGACCACCTAAAGCTAAGCCGATAGCCACAGTAAAAGGAGAGAAGAGATAATGCTTGATATAGGAATAGAAAAAATAACCTGCTAGCATTACAGGTACAATACCGGCTGCAATATGCCATACGGATAAACCCTTCTTAGGATCCCAGCCGTCTTTGGTCAAAAAGCGGGTAAAACGTTCTTTATAAATGAAAATTACGGATAAGATAGCACCTAATTGTACGAAAACATCAAAAACATCGGCAACATTACCATCAAATCCAAGCAGATGACCGACGATAATCATATGACCTGTGGAAGAAACAGGCAAAAATTCTGTTAAGCCTTCAACAATGCCGACTACGACTGCGATTAAATATTGATCCATAATTCTTTAGTTCTTTCCTTTCACACATTAAAATATCATCATATTGCTTTATTATACGATGAAAAAATTTTTTACGCAAATGAAATCCCCATTTATTGCATTTATTTTACAAATTAGTAATAAAATCATATAACAAAAATAAGGAACAGCATTTTGTACTGTTCCTTATTATAATGCTATTTACTTAATCAAGTGTGAATTCAGTCACCAAAGCAAATGCCTATTTGACGTCCGGTACGAATAATTTCATTATCCAAAGTTACCTGACGCGGCTGCGAAGCGGCTTTCTGAATATATACGGTAACAATCTGGTCATGATATAAAGAAACCATAACGTTATATTCGCCTCGCAGACAAGCTTCTGCAGCTGCGACACCATAACGAGTGGAAAGCACTCTATCAAATGCAGTAGGCGAGCCACCACGCTGCAAATAACCTAAAACAGTGCAACGTGACTCAATCCCGGTGCGTTCTTCAATTTCATTAGCTACTTTTTCGCCAATACCGCCCAAACGAATCGGCTCAAAGCTGCCTTTAACAATGCGTGCTACAGACATTTCGCCGCCTTCCGGCTTAGCACCTTCGGCAACGACGATAATGCTAAAGTTTTTGCCTGCATCCTTACGTTGCTGAATTTTTTTGATGACAGGCTCCAGATGATAGGGTATTTCCGGTAACAAAATCACATCAGCACCACCGGCAATACCACTGTGCAAAGCAATCCAACCTGCATAACGCCCCATTACCTCCAGGACCATTACGCGATGATGAGATTCTGCAGTAGTATGTAATCTATCTAAAGCCTCTGTTGCCATAGCCATTGCCGTATCGAAACCAAAGGTACGCTCTGTACATGGCAAATCGTTATCTATCGTCTTAGGTACGCCAACAACCTTGACATCGCACTCTCTCGCCAATTTTGCACCTATATTTAGGCTGCCATCACCGCCGATAATGACCAATGCTTCAATATCATACTTCTTCAGATTCTCAAGAACCTGTTCACGCATATCTTTATAAACCA
Organism: uncultured Phascolarctobacterium sp.; assembly: GCA_900544885.1. Classification (GTDB taxonomy): domain Bacteria; phylum Bacillota; class Negativicutes; order Acidaminococcales; family Acidaminococcaceae; genus Phascolarctobacterium_A. The sequence continues at coordinate 2,324 of UQWU01000028.1, forward strand.
TTTCACCATTTTCTTCGACTGCGAAATGGAACGGATTATCGCGATTAGTAGTGCCTAAAATTGTGCCGCCCCGTGGCAGGATACCTGAAACATCTGCATAGTCCATCAGCTTGATGTTATCGTTCACAAGTCCGTTAAAACCATTAATCACACCATAAACAAGACAGTCATTTTGTAAAAAAGTCTTAACGACTGCACGAATGACTGCATTCAGTCCCGGGCAGTCACCCCCACCTGTCAGAACCGCAAAGCGGCGTTTTTGTTGCACCATAGCTCGCCTCCACATACAACCAGAGATTAAACTATATTATTCTTCAATATGCCAAACCTTAAAGCCGTCCGGGCTAATACGAATTGCTTCAGTACCGTCAAATTTGTCATAGCACAAGTTGCCGTTTTCGATATAACCAGGCCATGCAGTAACAATAGTAAATTTCTTGCTTAACTTACGCATAAGACTATCAGTGTTAATATGGAATACGGGAACAAACAAGGTTTGCAGTCTATCAAGAATGATAACGTCAGCATTATAGCTTGCCAAGATTTCTGCAAACATATCCGAAGCATACAGACCACGGTCAGCAGCAGGAATTGCTAAGAATTCTTCACTGATTAACATACGGCAGTCGATATAAGTCCATTTTTTCTCTTCAGCTGCATCACGTAAAACTTTACTTTTGCCGCTACCCGGTTTACCGGTTACGATTACTACATTTCCTTTGTCGGCTTGAGCTTGTTCTACAACTTTTACCAATTCTTCAACTTGATTCATTTGAAAAACCTCCCTATAACACCGAAGTGTAAATTATATCAACCTTAATTGTTACATACATTATTCGCGGAACTTCTTTAAAATCCTTTAAAAAAATTACATCATTCTGAAAACTTCAAAATGATGTATTGTAGTGTTACAGTTTTATCAATTTTTAGGAATTTTTTCTTTATTTTTAAAACGTTCGTAAGGATCTATAGAAAGCAGACCACTATAAACAGTTCTCAGATCAGTAATTTCACCCTTACTGATAATATACTTCTCTAATTTACGTTTTACACGTTGCAAAGCATTATCGATAGATTTCACATGGCGATTAAGTTCTTCGGCAATTTCCTGATAAGATTTGCCATCTAAATAGCTCATCAATACCTTCCATTCCAAATCACTGAGAATATCGTTCATTTTATTTTCGATATCGCTGAATTCTTCTCTACTGATAACCATATCTTCAGGATCGGCAACCTTCACACCGCTGATAATATCGAGCAGAGTACGATCACTGTCCTCTTCGTAAATAGGCTTATTGAGAGAAACATAGGAATTAAGTGGTATATGTTTTTGGCGAGTTGCTGTTTTGATCGCTGTTATAATCTGACGTGTTACACATAATTCAGCAAAAGCACGAAAAGAGGATTGCTTATCACTCTTAAAATCACGGATAGCCTTATATAAGCCAATCATGCCTTCCTGAATAATATCCTCACGTTCTGCTCCGATTAAGAAATAACTACGAGCCTTAGCTCTAACAAAATTCCTGTATTTATGCAGCAAATACTCCTGAGCCAGTACATTTTCATTAGCCTGTGCTTCTAAAACAACCTCTTCATCAGACATTTCTGCGAAAACTGCATGAGGATCGTTTCTTTTTGTTGTATCTGTAGTCATAGAATACATTTCCTCCATGGGTATCTCAAAAAAATTTTATAAAAATAAACAACAATGCTTTAATTATAACCTTTCCCAACAGCTCCGTCAAATTTTCTGGCGGCGTAGCCTTTCCAAATGCTCCAGTACATGACCGTTAATGCGACCGCCTACTTCATTCCGATTTAATGCACGTGCAGGAACCCGCAATTTAGCAGCAATATCTTTTTTCGCCTTACGGTAGTCTTCCCTAAACTCTCTAGCCGAAATACGATATGCACCGGCACCAAGTACATTGATTTGTTCTGCATAGTCACTAGTAACAACAAATACTTTTGCCTTCAGCTTACCTAATTCGTACGCACGACGTTCAATCCAAGAATCAGCAGTTTCGTCTTCATTAGTATAAACTACCTGAATACCATGAATTGTTTCGATTGCCGCTCCCCCTGCGACATCCATAGCATCAAATACGACAATAGCACGAAAGCCCTTAAAGGCAGCATATTCCGAAACACCTGCCACTAAAAGCTCTCGTGCATGCTCCAAACTTGTCTGACGTAGCTGGGCAAATTCCTTCCACGCGTTTATGACATTATAACCATCTATAATAAGGTATCCGCCCATCTTTGTTCCCTCATTTCAGGATATTACGTTGACGTACAACCTCATACATCAAAATAGCACCTGCATTAGATGCATTCAAAGAATTAACACCGCCATTCATCGGAATGCTGATGATATCATCACATTTCTGTTTAACAAGACGACCTAGGCCCTTGCCTTCTGCACCGATAACTAAAACTACCGGACCGGTCAGATTAGCGGCATAAAAATCCACACCATCCATATCAGCACCGACTACCCAGCAGCCTCTTTGCTGTAGCTCCTCTATGGTCTGAGCAATGTTACCGATTTGCACAACCGGTACATATTCAACTGCACCGGCAGAAATTTTTGCTACTACTGCATTAAGCGGACAACTACGACGACGCGGCATCAAAACACCATGTACACCAGCAGCATCAGCAGTCCGGATTAAAGCACCTACATTCTGTGGATCCTGCAATTCGTCTAATAATAAAATAAACGGGTCCTCGCCTTTAGCAGCAGCACGGGCAAAAACATCGTCTAATGTTTGAAAAGCAATCGGAGCAGCTAAAGCAGCCACTCCCTGATGGCGCATTCCCGGAGCTAATTTATCAAGCTTTTCGGATTTCACCATTTCTACAGGAACATTTTTTTGCTTAGCAAGGGCTAACAGCTCACCGATACTGCCCCCACGAGCATTTTCCTGTACCAACAATTTATTGATAGAACGTTGTCCGCGTAATGCTTCCGTAACAGCATTACGGCCGGCAATTAAATCAGTATCCTGTTGAGACACAGCTTAATCCTCCTTTATTTATCGCTTTGCTCCTTCTTGCGTTGAGCTAAAATAGCATTAATACGTCCGCAGGACATAGCACCCTCATGGCACACACCTTCGAAAACACATGTAGGTCCTGCATTTTCAAAAATAACCGGAGCTACTTTTTGACATTCAGCCAACATTTTATTAGCTAAAGTACGAATCTCCCATTGAGCACGGGTGCAGCAACGCAGGCTAAAAAAGTTCAGCAGAGAACGGGCATTAAATGTGCAGACGATTTTTGTTTCTGTAGCATTAGGCAGAATATAACGTGCATCTTCAGCAGCAATACCCATTTCGGTAAACTCGTTATACATTTCCTGAATTTCTTTCATTAAAGCATCATATTTAGCTTTAGCTTCCGGTCTAGTAGCAATAGATGCAGGCACAATAGTTTCAAAGTCATGTTCCTTAACATATCTTTGAGATTGCTGAGAATAAGACGCAATACGATGACGTACTAATTGATGAGTAAGTACACGGGATACACCTTCAATAGCAAAAGTAAAGCTGACATGTTCTAAAGTAGAAAAATGTCCCATGCTTACCAATTTACGTACTAAGGTAGCTGCCTGCTCATCACTGATACGTTCTTCTAATTGAGCCGCACCGATTGGAGAATAACATAAACGCGCACTCATGGCTACTGTACGCTCAGGTTCAGGCGTATAACGCACTAATTTTACTTGCATAGTCATTTGCTGACACCCCTCTCATTATGTAATATTTAAATTTTATTTTTTCAGATTCTGTAAATATTGGCTGATAATCTCAAAGGATTTATCCATGATTTCTTGCAAACGTTCTTCACGTTCTTCCAAAAATAAATATCCTAGCAACGCTTCAAACGCAGTTGCCATACGATATTCATGTACAGAAGCACTTTTCGGCACCATGGATTTAGCATTACGACCACGGCGGAAAATAGCAACTTCATCCTCGGCTAAATCTTCTACCAATACCTGCATGGCCTGACACTGGCAGACAGCAGAAACCATCTTCGATCCTAAATCATGAACGATGCGTACATGCCCGGAGGTCGGTAAAAGACGCAGACGTATATACATGGAGAATACTACGTCACCGATATATGCCAATAAAATAGGATTTATTTGTTTTGTCTGAGGAAATGTTACGCCAGCTGCCGTGCAGGCAGCCAGCGCATGTTCCTTTAACATTTTATATTGTTCGAATTTCATGTTATTTAGACCATTTAACACCTTGCGGAGTATCCTGCAAGGTAATGCCGATTTCGCTTAATTTATTGCGCAATTCATCAGCTAAGGCATAATTTTTAGCTTTACGTGCATCCTGACGCATACCGATCAGCATTTCTACCAAAGCAGCTTCCTTGTTATCGCCGTTGTCAGCAACTTCTTCCGGTGCAGCAGTTTTTTCTAAAACACCGATAATGGAGCACATTTCTGCAAAGACATCACTCAGAATGGCAACTAATTTGCCATCTGGTTTAATGTTGGCGTCAGTGATAGATTTGAAATAAATGTTGATTTCTTTAGCCAGAGCAAACATATGGCTGATTGCTAAAGCAGTATTGAAATCATCACGCATAGCTTCCATGAAAGCATCACGAATTTCTTGTGCTTTTGCACGCAAAGCCATACTTTCTTCAGTCGGGCCTGCATTCAGCATTTGCTGCAATTCACCTAAGGTTTCTTGTGCTTGACGCAGACGTGCCAGACTCTTTTGAGCTTCAGTCAGGCGTGCATCACTGAAATCAAGCGGGCTTCTGTAATGAGTGGAAACAATAAAGAAACGCAGTGTTTCAGGATCATAATGTTCCAAAATGTCGATTACCATAAAGAAGTTGCCCAGAGATTTAGACATTTTTTCTTCGTTAACAGTAATAAAGCCGTTATGCAGCCAGTAATGTACGAAAGGATGAATACCTGTGCAACCTTCAGATTGAGCAATTTCATTTTCATGATGCGGGAAAATCAAGTCGCTGCCACCACCATGGAAATCAAAGGTTTTACCCAGATATTTCATACTCATAGTAGAGCATTCGATATGCCAGCCAGGACGACCATTACCCCAAGGACTTGCCCAAGAAGGTTCACCTGGTTTTGCAGATTTCCACAGAGCAAAATCCATAGGATTATGTTTGCGTTCGTCTACGTCTACACGGGCACCGGCCATCATATCTTCCAGATTACGACCGGACAATTGGCCATAATATTTGAATTTTTCTACGCTATAGAAAACGTCACCATCGACAACATAAGCATAGCCATTATCAATCAAAGTTTGGACGGTTTCAATGATATCATCAATATGCTCGGATACACGAGGATAAACATGTGCACGACGAACATTCAACTTATCCATTACTTCAAAATAGGAATCAATGTAACGGTTGCAGATATCAAACCATTGCACGCCTTCTTTATTAGCAGTATTGATAATTTTATCATCAACGTCGGTAAAGTTTTGTACATGGGTTACATCGTAGCCTTCATGCTCTAAAAAGCGACGGATGACGTCCCAAGTAACAAAGGGACGTGCATTGCCGACATGAGGATGATTGTACGGAGTAACACCGCATACATAAATATTTGCCTTACCGGGAGTAATAGGTACAAATTCTTCTTTTTGTCTAGTCAGAGTGTTGTAAACTTTAATAGTCATTTTCGCTCTCCTTTTCGACCAATAAATATGCAGGCAGCTTTAGGAAAAATTATAATTCTACACCTGCTTTAGCCAAGCTTGCTTTAATACGTTTAGCAGTACGTTCGATGCCCAGCAGCGGAACCATTGCAGCCAATTCAGGACCATGTTGGTTACCGGTCAGAGCAACACGGATAGGCATGAATACATCTTTGCCTTTCAGTTTAGTGCCTTTTTGAATTTGTTTGAACAGAGCTTTTACAGCTGCATTGTCCAGATTTTCAATTTTCGGCAGTTCTTCTAACAACATATTGATAACAGTAGGAACAGTTTCAGCTTTCAATACTGCTTCTGCTTCCTCGTTTTCAAAATCAAATTCATCATTGAAGTACATTTCTACGCAAGCAGGAATTTGTGCAGCATAGGAAACGTGTTCTTGAGCCGTTGCGACAACTTTGTGCAACCAGGCCAGTTTTTCACCGGTTTCTTCGCCGTTCATGTAGCCAGCTTCAATCATATGCGGTTTAGCACATTCGAAGAATTCTTCTTCAGTCAGTTGACGCATATAATGTTGGTTAATCCAGTTCAGTTTATCGATATCGAAAACTGCCGGGTTTTTAGCAACACGATCCATGGAGAATTCTTTAATTAATTCATCCATGCTGAAGATTTCTTGTTCGCTATTCGGAGCCCAGCCAAGCAGTGCCAAGAAATTGTTGATGCCTGCAGGCAAGTAACCCAATTTACGGTATTGATCAACGCTGGTTGCACCATGACGTTTACTCATTTTAGTATGATCTTTACCCAGAATCAGGGAGATATGACCGAAGATAGGTTTCTTGAAGCCTAATGCATCATATACTAAGCATTGACGCGGAGTGTTAGATAAATGTTCTTCAGCGCGGATTACATGGGTAATATGCATCAAAGCATCATCGATTACTACAGCGTAGTTATAAGTCGGAATACCATCAGATTTAACGATAACGAAATCACCGATATTATTAGAATCAAAAACAACGTCGCCACGAACCATATCGCGAACCAAAATTTGTTGGTCAGCAGGAACACGGAAACGAACAGTCGGTTTACGGCCTTCTGCTTTGAATTTTTCGATTTGTTCCGGAGTCAGGTTACGGCATTTGCCCATATAGCGAGGCATTTTACCTTCTTTAATCAAAGATTGGCGTTCTTCTTCCAATTCTTCATCGGTACAATAGCAGTAGTATGCTTTACCTTCCGCCAGTAATTTTTCGGTATATTTTCTATACAGGTCAAGACGTTCCATTTGATGATAAGGACCATAAGGACCACCTACATCAACACCTTCATCCCAGTCCATACCTAACCATTTTAAAGCTGCTTTGATATTTTCTTCGGATTCCGGGGTAGAACGTTCACGGTCAGTATCTTCAATACGCAGAATCAGCTTACCGCCGGTTTTGCGAGCTAATAACCAGTTAAACAGAGCACTGCGGGCACCACCAATATGGAACGGACCAGTCGGGCTCGGGGCAAATCTTACTCTTACTTCATCATTACACATTATTCAAATCCCTCCAAAACTTTATAACTTGGGTAATAAACCATTTAAAACAGGCTATGACCTTTTATTTTATGAATACAAATAAAAAGTCAGTCTATCAACTTTATATTATACCATAAATTAACAATACTTACCACAGAAGTTAACAAAATTACAAACGGACAATACTAACAGCCGCTTCCGCCGCAATACCTTCTCCACGACCTGTAAATCCAAGCTTTTCAGTGGTAGTAGCCTTCACATTAACGGCATCCTCATCTATCTGCAGTACCTTAGCCACATTAGTACGCATTGCCGGAATAAAAGAAGCCAGTTTCGGACGTTGAGCAATAATAGTTACATCTACATTATTAATGCTATAATCTCTTTCCTGCAACAGCTTAACTACATGAGCCAACAGCTTCATGCTATCTGCATCTTTAAACTGCATATCTGTATCAGGAAAATGTTTGCCGATATCACCAAGTGCAGCAGCACCAAGCAATGCATCCATCAGGGCATGTACAGCAACATCAGCATCACTATGGCCTAAAAGTCCCAACTCATACGGCACTTCAATACCACATAAAATTAATTTACGTTCCGGTACCAACTTGTGTACATCGTAACCACAACCTACACGAAAAACAGGAAATTTTACTTCATTTACTATTTTTTCCATTTTCATCCTCCTGCGTTGCCAAAAGATTTTCCGCAAATACTAAATCCTCCGGCGTAGTAATTTTAATATTTTCATAACGACCTAAAGCGACAACGACCTTATGTCCTAAACGTTCTACCACAGATGCATCATCAGTTACAACAGCAGGATGAGCTGCCAGCTCTGCATAAGCCTGTTTCAATAATGAAGTACTAAAAATCTGCGGTGTCTGAACAGCCTGCAAGGTGCTGCGTTGAGGAGTATCTACTACTTCACCCTTATCATTGATTACCTTAATGGTATTCTTTACCGGAACAGCAGCAATAGCAGCTCCGAATTCTATCGCAGCTGCCAAGGTTCTAGCAAAAACCTCTTTACCGGCAAACGGGCGGGCACCATCATGAACTGCTATATAGCCGTCATTTTCTGGAATAGCTGCCAAAGCATTGGCCACACTATCTTGACGCTCCTTGCCTCCGGCCACAACCTCAAAGGGTAATGTAGAAAAATATTCTGTTTGATAAGCAGCTAAAAGACTTCTGCCGTCATCAACTTCCTGTGGTGCAAGAACAACTACAGCACGCTTTACTAAATTAGTATCAGCTAACATTTTTAAACAATGAACTAACAATGGTGCGCCCTTGAGCATGGCAAAGGCCTTATTAATTCCCAAGCCTAGACGTTTACCGGCACCTGCGGCAGGAATTACAGCAATAAGTTTGTTCTCCATCAAAACAATTTCTCCTTTAAAGCAATACAGACCGGCACATAGTATTTCTATGCACCAGTCTGCTCAATATCCACATTTGCTTAATTTTCTTCCTTTGCTTTCGCAAAAATCATACGTCCTGCAGAAGTCTGCAATACAGAGGTTACAACAATATTCATCATGCTGCCGATATGACCGCGGCCATTTTCAACAACAATCATAGTACCGTCATCAAGATAAGCAACACCTTGATTTTGCTCTTTACCTTCTTTTACCAGATAAACAGTCATTTCCTCGCCGGAAACAACGACAGGTTTAATAGCATTAGCTAATTCATTAATATTTAAAACTTTAATACCTTGAATACCCGCCACCTTGTTAAGGTTGTAATCATTAGTAATAATATCGGCTTTACTTTGCTTCGCTAGACGTACTAATTTTTCGTCCACACCGTCTAAATCATCAAAGTCATTATCGACAACAACTACATTATTTTTATAGCTCAGTTGCAGATCATGAACAAGATCCAGACCACGACGTCCTTTAGCACGCTTCAGATTATCAGAGGAATCAGAAAGCGTTTGCAGCTCTCTCAACACAAAGTTAGGTACGACTAATTGCCCGTCTAAAAATCCTGCCGCCATAATATCCATAACACGTCCATCAATGATAACGCTGGTATCTAAAAGCTTATTGCTGCTATACAGACGGTCGGCCAACGGGCCTTCCAAAAGCTCAGCTGCTTCTTCGCCTTTAATAGCCTTACGTGCAGGAATTCTGTTAAAGAAGCTGACAATATCGTTATGCTTACGCAAAGCAAGCTTCGCACCGACAATGGCCAATACTAAGCTGAGCAGAATAGGAATATATGGGCCGATAATCGGCAAACGAGAAAGAGGTCCGCCGATCAGGTTTGCTAAAATCAAACCGATACCTATTCCGAGCGTCATAACTAAAATGTCACTGGTAGGAACTTTAGACAATGATGATGTTATCTTCTCAGCATAATTGAAAATGCAAGTGGTAATAAATGGTGCTAATACCAACGCAAGCCAGGAGAATAAGAAAAATCCCGGCAGAAGTAAAATCATAGTTGCAAAAGTCAAGCCAAAAGCGCCATTACCATGTAAATCATAGCCCAAGTATTCCGACATAAAAGGCAAGGTATAATCTATGAGTATGAGTCCGGTAATAATTATCATTAAGGAAATAATCAGGCTTACTATTTTTCTTAACATCATCCGTCCTCCTTTCTTTTTATTTTAGGTATACTAAAAGTATTTAATAGTATATCAATATATATAATACAGCGAATAAAGTAAAAAAACAAGTAATTTATCTCAATAAATATGATTCACATGTAAAATGATTTTGATATTTCTGCAACAGAAAAAGACCGTATGAAAAATACGGCTGTACAGCATTTCAGCTTGCGCGCCATAGCATTTTTCACGCGATCTTCATCAACAAGAGTTTATTATGAAATTATCTAGGTTATCATTGGCAGCATTCTTTAAGCCAATTATCAGCCTTAGTAGCATCAATATCTTTGATTAACATAACTTCACTTTGCAAAATCTGCTTAGTATTGTGTAGCAATCTACGTTCACCAACAGAAATTTTCTTACCTTTTTCCATTAAGAGCAAAGTTTTAAAAATCTTTGCTACTTCTACAACACTGCCACTTTTAATCTTATCCATATAAAGCTGCAAGCGTTTATTCCAAGAAATACTCTTAACAGAACTTACATCAGGTTGTGTATGTAAAGCATCCTTGATTTCAGAAAGAGTTTCGACATCACCAATACTACGCAGGCCTATTTTATCTGCATTACGTACAGGAATCGCCACAATCATACTGTCAAATAGCATCTGCAAAACATAATATTGCACTTTATCACCATCTTGTTGGCGTTCTTCAACATTTTTGACAATGGCTCCGCCATGCAGCGGGTACACCACTCGGTCACCTGTAGTAAACATCATCAACCCTCCCATGAATCTTGTTTTTCTTTTTTCTGAGCATAATTATTCTTAAACTCTATAAATATAGTATAACACCCATTTTTAAAAAAGTCAAATTTTATAATTTTACCACTTCATATTTTATATGTCAATCATTATTTTTCTATACACTTAAAATTTTTTTAAATATACGTTTTTATCGAGATATTCTGCTCAAAAAATTTAAAGTTTACAAATATTTAACTAATACTTACCTGCCGTTGATACTGCTCTATTGCAAAAAAAATTGCTTTCAGCCATAATAAAGATGTATAGAAAATAAAACAAGAGTTGATGGAGGAACAAAATGACTATAGAAGAACAAAATATCCAGTTGTTATTAGAAGAATTACGTAGTAAAGAAGGTTTCATCTGTGATATGGATGGTGTTATCTACCATGGTAACCGTCTGCTTCCAGGTGTCAAAGAATTCATTGATTGGCTCTATCATGAAGATAAACGTTTTCTGTTTTTAACAAACTCTAGCGAACGCAGTCCAAAAGAACTGCAGCAAAAATTAGAGCGTATGGGATTGGATGTAGATGAAAGCCACTTCTATACCAGCTCTCTTGCTACTGCTAAATTTATCCATTCCCAAGCTCCCGGATGCAGTGCTTATGTAATCGGTGCCCCTGGATTGGTCAATGCTTTATATGATATGGGCATCACCATGAATGATGTCAATCCTGATTATGTCGTTGTCGGAGAAACCAACTCTTACAACTACAATATGATTATCAAGGCTTGCCAATTAATCAATAAAGGAGCTCGTCTTGTAGCTACCAATAGCGATTTAACAGGTCCCTCCGAATTCGGTATCATCCCAGCCTGCCGTGCTCTTGTAGCTCCTATTGAATTAGCCACCGGCAAGCAGGCATACTATGTAGGTAAACCTAATCCACTGATGATGCGTACCGGTCTACGTCTTTTAGACGTTCACTCCCAAGATGCAGCTATGATTGGTGATCGTATGGATACTGATATTATTGCCGGTACCGAAAGTGGCTTGATGACTTGTTTAGTATTAAGCGGTGTCAGCACTGTCGAAAACATCCGCGGCTTCTCTTATCGTCCTTCTATTATTATTAATGGTGTAGGCGATATTCCTGTAAAATAATTTCCCAGGAAATTGAGGATACAGTTTTTACTGTATCCTTTTTTATTTGCAGAATAAGCACTTGACGAATAAGCTATATCTAGCTGTATAATGATAGCAATACTATATAATAGGAGAAAATAAACAATGTCTATTCTGCTTTTAGCTGCAATCGTCGACATTCTGTTAAGCGTTATCAGCTATTTTTATTATCGAAAAACATTAAAGCCAACTTATCCTAAAATTTTTACTGCCTTCTTTCTAATTCTTACTTTTTTAGCCTGGTATAGTTTTATCCTGCCTGCTCATTGGCCTTTTTGGCTCCTCCAGCTACTCTCAGTAATCGCCGGCTTCTGGCTTGCCTTTACCTTTTATTCTGTTATTCTAGCACTGCTCCATCTTATTACCCTTCTAGCAGGTAAATCCTGGCACCGTCAGCTTCCCGATAAAAGCTTTGCTATCTGTGGTTTAGTAATAATTATTGCCTTTATGGCTTGGGGTAATTATCGCGCCTTTCATCCCACTATCCGCACAGAAAAGATCACTACTACTAAATTACCGCCTAACACTCATTATAAAATCGTCTTATTAAGCGATTTACATTTAGGACAAATTTTAGGTTCTGATTATGTTAATCATCTGGCACAGCGTGTACAGTCCCTTCACCCTGACGTAATTGTCATTGCCGGCGATGTGATGGACAAAAAAATTGATTACGTCGTTGCCGGACGTAGCTTACAAGCACTCAAAAAACTTCAAGCACCATTAGGTACCTACATTGCCTTTGGTAACCACGATTATTTTGATATGCCCTTTCAATGGCAGCTGCTTTTACAACAACAGGGATTTGTAATTTTACGGGATCAAGCAGTAATCGTCGATAAAAATTTAAAGATTACAGGATTAAATGATTTTAGTCAAAATAAACGTATTAACAGTCTTAATAGATTAGCAATAGCTAATGAAAATTATTATAGTATTTTGTTAGACCATCAACCACGAAAAACCTTAGCTGCACGTGATGCAGGTTATGATCTGTATCTTTCAGGACATACTCATACAGGGCAATTATTTCCGCTACGTCTGATTACCAAAAATATGTATCTGCTTGATTACGGCCGCAAGGACATGGGCAGTTTTACTGCTGTCACTACCTCAGGCTATGGCTTCTGGGGTCCTCCGTTGCGTACAGAAGCAACGCCGGAAATCGTCGTATTGGAAATTACCGGCAAAGAAAAAGCTTAGTCTGCTAAATAAATAACAGACTAAGCCAATTAAAATATTTACAACATATTCACTTATGAGAGCATGACTACGGTTATGCTCTTTTATTTTGCATCAGCAAATAAATAACCCATAATTACGCCGATATCTCTATGCATAGTTTTGCTGCTACTGCCTGCACCTTGCTCTTCTAACAGCTTAATCCAATCTGTGTGCTGTTGCTTTTTATGCAATTGACGGCGTTCTTTTTTAATTGCATCAGCAACTTTAATGAAATATTTACCTGGCATATTACGGGAAATTACCCAAACAGCATCAAGATATTCATTGTAACGAGCATCTTTACCTGCATCATCGCTTTCAGCCTTGACTTCTTTCAGTAAATTTTTCCATTGGTCTACGCAGAAACGTGCTGCTGCTTTCATATCCAAGGTTTCATCATTTTCCCAATGATTATTATAAATCCAACTGAGGATGCTATAAGCAAAGGCTGTCAAACGCCCCTCTTGTGCTTTATCCTGAAAAGCAACTTCCGCCTCTTCGATAGATTTCAAGAGTTTTTTATTCAAAGAATTGCGACCTAAAACAGATTGCCAACGTGCTACAATCCGTGCCCATAATTTTTGCAAAGACATTAATTCAGGTAATACATCCATTGCAGCAATCTCTGCTGCTAATGATGCACGATTACCATGCTGTACACCGGATAAAGTTTCACCCATTTTTAAGCAGCCTAATAAATAGGTTATCTGACGTTTAGCTTCTTTGAAACGTTTTTCATCAAAAACACCTTTAGCAAAATCATTTTGCAAATCTAATAACATATCAGCATGTTCTTCAACAGCCTGCAGTAATTCAGTACGTGCCAAGCCGTTGCCAAAATATTTAGCAGCCTCCGGTTGCTCCTGTCCGGTTAATCCACGTAAAGCTAAACCACGTACAAATTTGCTTCTCTTTTCGATAAATACCGGAATCTCTTGAGTAATCTGTGCTGCCAAGTGCAATAATGCACCTACATCACCTTCCAAAAGCTCTAACTCGACTTCATCAATTTTTTCACTACTCTTTCCGGCAGTAATTTTACCATTATCAATAGCCAGTTCAACTACTGCATCCTGCAAAGCAAGAATATAAGTTACACGGGTAACATTAACAGTAAATAGCTTACTAATACCGTTAGGTGCTAATTCGCTTAACTCAAAACCTAAGCCTAATTCAGCAAAACCATCTAACGTCGGCTTATCTGTCGGCAGAACCATATTCAACTCAAGACGCTCACTTAAACCAGTGGAATTTTTAGCAGAAGTTTTTACAGTAGCTTCAAAGCTACCGTCTCCTTTATCACGAACACGATAAGCAATACCATTACGTTTGAATGCTAAATCCTCTGTATCATAATAAACACTTACCAAACGGCGTTTTTGACAGCTTTCCTCTTTGATATACGGAGCAACACAATCTAATGTCAGCAAAGCCTTAATGGCTTCTTTGCTCATTAACCATTTCAATTCAATTTCTTTTTTATTTTCCATTATTTTCACGCCCTTTCAAAAAGTTCCGCCAATTGCCTAATTTTGCTTCATCACTGCTACGCTGCCACAGCCAGAACGGAATACCAAAAGCCAGTAAGGTCACCAATAGTGCTAGATAAAATTCAGCAGTACCAAAGCTGTCAGCCAAGAAATTATAAGCCACAGCACCAGGAAACATTCCCAAAAATGTCGCCGACGCATACACTTTATAAGGCATGCGTACACTGCCTGCAATAATACTAACAGGGTCATACGGAAAAATCGGTACTGTACGTAACCAAAGCATCTTAGTAAAACAACCATCACCTAAAAGATAATTATTCAACCGCGTACCTAATGCACCGCCAAAATTATGTAGCAGCCAATGTCCGCCACCAAACCTTCCCAAAAGGTAACAGAAACTTGCACAACCTAACCCACCAAAAAGCACAAATAAAATACCTAACCATGGTCCGAATAAAATACCGGCACTTAAATTGAGTAATAATGTAGGGAAAAATAACATTGGCCTAATCGTATATACGCCTACATAAATAAGCGGAGCCCATGCACCAAAGCCAAGTACCCAGTACCTTATATCTGCAACTGATTTCGGGTGCGGATTATAAGGAGAATTATATAACCAATATAATAATAATCCCAGTAATAATAAATAGCTTGTTATTTTCAAACATAAATAAAAATCTATCTTTTTTCTCATATGCATCCTTTCTTTATATTTTATTATAAAACTATTTATAGCTGATATGCAAGTTAATATATTTCGATAATGCTTATAACTTTATACGTAAAATTTAGCACTAAAAAACACCTAAATCTTAATGATAATATACTCTTCTACCAGAAGACTTTTTCACAAGAAAGTTGCTTGACTTTAAAATACGTATATATATAATAAAAGTGTAGATTGTTTTTTTCTATACAAAATAGTTTTTTATAAAGAAAGTGGTGATAGTCAATGATTTTTAAATTTGAAGGACAAGCTCCCAAAATCGATGAAAAAGCGTATGCTTTCAACACAGCTACCTTAATTGGTAAAGTTGAACTCAAAGAATACGCCAGTGTATGGCCTGGAGTTACTATTCGTGGTGACGTAAACAGAATCGAAGTAGGTCGTTATAGCAATATCCAAGATAACAGCGTACTTCACGTTGCTGATAAATATGCATGTATTGTCGGTGATTATGTAACAGTCGGACACTGTGCATTGTTGCACGCCTGCACCGTCGAAGATCATTGCTTAATCGGTATGCATTCCACTATTTTAGATGGTGCTGTTATAGGTCATGGTTCCATCGTAGCTGCTGGTGCAGTCGTAACTAAAGGCACCATTGTACCTCCGTATTCTTTAGTTGCCGGCGTACCTGCTAAAGTAATCAAAACTCTTGATGAAGAGGGTATTAAAGCAATTCATGCACAAGCAATCAAATATAAAACTCTGTGGACTGAACGCTATGGTCTTCTGCCTAATGGCGGCGGCGAATCTTATCATGGTGAAAAAATCGTTTAATATTTGACATTTCCCTCTACAAAAATGACGTTGACTACAATAATAGTCAACGTCATTTTTTATGCTTATTTAATTAACGCCAGGAAAAGAATTTACAAATTTAATTTTGATATCAGGGAAACTATCTACAAATTGTACAGTAAAGTCAGGATTATATTCTACAAACTGCCATTCACCAGATTCATCAGCAAAATAATCCACTCTTTTCACTCGCAAATCTGCAAAGCTTTCTACGATTTTGACTCTGATATCCGCATTATGCTCTACTACCTTGACGCGACCACACAATTTTATTCCTTTAAAATAACCAGCCTCATTTATAGGCGATGCTGCTTGAACAATTGCAGGTAATAACAAGAGAAAAACTGCTGTCGCTAAGAACAATAACTTCTTCACAGAGTAACGCATAAGCTACCATCCTTCCATCAGGCAATAAATTTTATTATTAATAATCATTAATCTATATGATAAATATAATTTGCTTTACGCGGAGCTGCAGGCAATGCAGGAGCTGCAGCATAACCCAAAATACAATGACCTATGCCTTCATACTCACCTTCAATGCCCCATTTTTTCAGCAAAGCTTTGCCCCGTTCACTTTCAAATTCTTGTTTAGCACGATTAATCCAGCAGCTGCCTAAACCTAATGCATGTGCAGCTAACATCAAATTACCCATAACCAAAGTACCATCATAAACATGGTTATTATTAGCCTTTTCTGCCAAAACAACTAAAACGACAGGTGCACCATAAAAAGGATCGCTTTTTACTCCTAAAATTTCACGATTCATTTCAGATAATTCATCACGAGTTGCTTTATCTGTAACAGCCACAATAATAGCCGGTTGTTTCCCGTGACCACTGGCAGCATATGTACCTGCTTCAGCTACTTGGTCAATCAGTTCACGGGGAACCATATCAGGTTTATATTTACGAATACTACGACGTTTTTTAATAGCTTCTAACACAGCATTCATGCTAATCACTCCTTAATTTACATTTTCTTGAAAACACTTTTCGGTTGTTTGCAAATCGGGCAAGTAAAGTTGTCCGGCTCTTTAGTTAAATCGCCTTCATAGATATAACCACAAACGCTACATACCCAACGTTCACTAGCATTAGCAGTTACGGAAACATCTTCTTTTTGATATGTAGGAGCATTTTTCGGCGCTTTACCTTTAATAACATCATGGTAATATTTATAAGTCATCGGCACATAATTTCCTAATGCCACACTATCTAATACTCGAGCAATAATCACAAAATGTGTTTCCATTTCAACAGCAGTTATCACTTCACAACTTAAAAAACCACATGTTTTATCAGTAATAACCGGTAGATTATCACGCATTTCCCAAGTAAAATCATCTCCGGCAAACTTATCTTTATCGCGTCCGCTAGCAAAGCCTAACATGGAGATTACCATTTGCGGAGTTTGTTCGGACAAAATAGAAATTGCAAAACGACCACTTTTCTTAATAACATCGTAAGTATAATTATTACGGTTTAAACTAATGGCAATAGTAGGATTATCACTAGTTACCTGAATAGCAGTATTAATAATGCACCCTGTAGGTCTTGCATTATCCATAGCAGTCAAAGCGTACATACCATAAGTTAATTGCCATAAAACAGATTTATCCATCTCAAAATCCTCCTTGTAAAAAATTAAACTTGTATTTTAGTAATATTTCTAGCTCAAGAAAAAATATTCCTGCAAAAATATGGGAGATTTTTTCTTCTTATTTATATAACAAATATGGTGCAGCTTTTTCTTTAAACGCTTGACACTCTTTTTGCCAACGAGGAAAAACATTTTCATGCGGTTCACCTAAACGCATACTATCTTCACCTAAGGCAATATCAATTTTATACCCTTTAGCACCATAACGTTCAGGAAAAGTAATTTTATCAGGATATAAACTACGAAATACTTCCATAATTAAATACTGTAATTCTGGTAAATTTACTTTTTCAATGTCCGTAATATAAATTTGCACACCCTGTAGCAATTTACCTGAGCATTTTCCAGAACAAGGGGAAAAAGATGCTGCTCTAAACTTTACTCCTGCTAAATGTAAATCATCTAGTGCTTTTTTTACTACTTCCGCATCAGCACCATTCATACCTACAAGCATAAAAGGCTGTGCCGTACCAGTGCCTATTGATAAACTACTATCACCTAAAATACCTGTTACCCCATATAAAGTTGCTGTTTCTACTGTTGGAATTAACGGAGATGTTAACACCCAAGGTAATTTAGTATCTTTCCAAAGCATATCCTTATGATATTCTTTCATAGGCACTACTTGTAACTGACACCCAATTTTATACTCGCCATTGATATAACGAGCAAATTCACCAATAGTCAGACCATGACGCAAGGGAATAGAATATAAACCGATAAAACTACTATATTCAGGCTTCAATACTGGACCTTGTACCACTCCGCCTAACGGATTCGGACGGTCTAAAACTATAACTTGTTTACCAAATTTAGCACATTCTTCCATAATATAAGCTAAAGAAGAAAAATATGTATAATGCCTAATACCTACATCCTGAACATCAACGACAATTGTATCAATTTTATCTAGCATTTCTTTAGTCGGACGACGATTGCCGCCATATAAACTAAAGACAGGTATTTTATTATACTCATAATCTTTAAATTCTTTACCAGCAGCTACAGCACCGAACAAACCATGTTCTGGAACAAAAATAGCCTCAAGTTGACTATGCTCGGCAAGAAGTTCTACACTTGAACGAAAATCACTATCTACGCCCGATTGATTAGTAAATAAACCTACACGCTTATTCACTAATAAACTCTGCACCTCAGGCTCATCTAAACGTTCAATGCCTAAAATAACTTTAGCCTGTGCCACAGCAGTAACGAGTAACATAATCATCAAAACTACAACAACACTTATTTTTCGCATTCCAAAGACTCCAAACTATAAATATATATTTATATTGTAGCACATTATTTATAGTGTAGGCAAATAAGATAAACTTTAAATAAAGACTAAATTATATTTTTAAGGTTCATTGTAAAATGAAATTGCACACCTTGAAAACAGAATAAAAATAGTCCATTGTGACCTCTTCATGTTAAAATTAAGCTACTACACAAAACTTACAAGGAGGCAATCACAATGGACTATACTCAAGAT